>NZ_JARRIR010000006.1:256180-256802 GCF_029601685.1 Rhizobium sp. YJ-22
ATCATTGCCCCCGCCTCGGCATAGACCGCGGCATCGATCCGGAGCATGCACCGGACGACGACAGCTGCCGCCTGCAGGTCATGCCAGGAGTTCACCCGGCCATGCGGCCCGTAATCGACGATCGTCGGGCACGCCTTCAGCACATCCGACAGCAAAGCTCCAGCCGGTCGAGTTGCCGGTTGGGCAACGGCTTCAGATTCGATTCGAGATTCGGATTCTGAATTCTGTATGTGGCAGTCATTCTGCAGGCCATTGCCGGTCGAAGCGTCCAGATCTTCCTTCATTTCCAATTGCTTGACGAAAGCGATGCGCAATGCGTCCAGCCGCGCGAGTGTTCGCTCCAGATCCATGCGTGCAGGTTTGCGTGGCAGGGCAGCGAGAGCGGCATCGCATTCCGCTTCGGCCGCCACCCAATTGCCTTCAAGATCCCCCGCGCGCGCCAGCGCGACCAGCTTGCGCAGGTCCCGACGGCAAAGCGTCAGGCTTTCCTTAAGGCGGCGGATCCGTTGCGCCTCCTCGAGCACGGCGCGGGCAAGCCCGGCAAATTCCTCCGACCGCGCCAGCAGCGGGGCGAGGCTGAAGCCGAAAGCCGTCTCGATGGCGCCGCCGGAATTGCGATGCG
>NZ_JARRIR010000006.1:257342-257735 GCF_029601685.1 Rhizobium sp. YJ-22
GTGTTTTTCGCGTTCGAACGCCGCGTACAACGCATCCAGCCGACTTTCGACATAGGCGCCGAAATCGGCCGCCGTCGCTTTGTCGAAAATCAGGCTCAACCGCTCATCCGTTTCGCTGATCCGCACCGCCTTTGCGCCATCCTGCTTGCGCCAGACAGCGGTGCGCGGCTTGTCCTTCGCCTTGCGCAACTGGTCGAACAGATAGTCGAAACGGTCGTCGGAATTCTTCTCCAGAAAGGCCGGCGTCGCCACCAGCTTCAAGGCCTTTGCCTTCTTCGAGGCTTCGCCGAGGAGATCGGCCATCTCCGCCCAGCGCGTGCGACCGAAGCCAGGGGCCGGGCCGATGGCCTCGATCACCGGAACGGGCAGGCGCTCGACCAGCGCGATCATCCG
>NZ_JARRIR010000006.1:258152-258382 GCF_029601685.1 Rhizobium sp. YJ-22
TCGTTCCAGATCGGCGGCGCGTTGCGCCTTTTCATTGATGCCGCCCAGCGATTGCGAGAGAGCCCCGACCGGACTTGCCCGCTTCGGCCGCTTCTCGAAATTCGCCAGCGGGCGGATATCGGTATCCGCCTCCTCGGCTGCGGGTTTCGCCGCAGCGCCGGTTTCCTGGATTCCAAAAATATTCTTCCGCGCCATGGGTTATTTTCTCCCCCATGTCTGTTTCACAAGGT
>NZ_JARRIR010000006.1:259217-372537 GCF_029601685.1 Rhizobium sp. YJ-22
GTCGCGGCGGTGGCGGATATATTTGCGCGGCCCCTTGCCGCCCTCATCGAGGAAGCGGCGCAGCGTCTCGATATCCTGCACCGAATAGGTGCGGCGGCCGTTGGCGGAGGGTTCCGGCCCATAGCCTTCGGCGACGATCTGGCGCAGATAGCCCTGGTGGATGCCGATGAACTCAGCCGCTTCCGCCGAAGAGAACTGGCGGATGCTCTTGCGCGCCGTCGGCGGAAAGGTGCGTTGCTGATGGGCCTGGAGCTGTCGCGACAACTCGTCGGCGTCCGAGGTGATCAGCGAACGCAGGTTGCCTTGGCTCTTTACTGCGGGGTCGGCCAACATCCTTGCCTCTGCTTGTGCCTCTGCCTTGCGCATATCCCGGCGGAACCGATGGCAAATTTCCAGGGGATACTCTCGATCTGCGCTTTTTTCCTCAAAAACGGGAAATACGCGCTGATAGGGAATAGGCCGATTCTGGCGCGAGCGGCAAATTGTTTTTGGTTAACGGGCTTTTGGCAGCAATTGCTCCGTTCGCGTCGCGGTAAGTTGTACATGTACAACAGGAGAGGCGGTGAGCAACGAGGCCACCGCCGCGACCGTCGATTGACTTGCTTCACCATGCCATCCTACCCTCGCCAACGGCCGGTCACCGAACCGGGTGAACGGCGCGCCGTCGAGGCCGCGCCAGGGGAGGCATGAAAATGGACTTTACAGGAAAACGCGTCATTGTCACCGGGGCCGGCAAGGGCATCGGATATTCCACGGTGCATATGCTTGCCAGGCGCGGCGCAAGCGTCTTGGCGCTGTCGCGCTCGCCGGGCGATCTCGAGGCACTCAGGGCCGAAACCGGCTGCGAAACCATCGCCGTCGATCTCGCCGATGCCGATGCCACGCGGGCCGCCGCGCTGCAGGCGCTGCCCGCCGATCTTCTGGTCAACTGCGCCGGCACCACCGAGCTGGAATCGATCTTCGACGTCACCGTCGAGAATTTCGATCGGCTGATGGCGGTCAATGCCCGCGCGCCGATGATCATGGTTCAGGAATATGCCCGCGACATGGTGAAATCCGGCCGCAGGGGCTCTATCGTCAATGTCTCCAGCATGGCCGCCTTCCAAGGCGTCATCGATCACACGGCCTATTGCGCATCCAAGGGCGCGCTCGACGCCATGACCAGAGTGATGGCCAACGAACTCGGTCCGCACGGCATCCGCGTCAACAGCGTGAACCCGATCGTGACGCTGACGCCGATGGCGGAAAAAGCCTGGAGCGATCCGGCCAAGGCGAATTTCATGCTGTCGCGCATTCCGCTCGGCCGCTTCGCCATGCCGGACGACATTTCAGAGGTTATTCTCTTCCTGCTCTCGGATGCGGCGGCGATGGTGACCGGCCAATCGGTTATGGTCGACGGCGGTTTTCGTGCGGCCTGAACGGCAGCCGCTCGCGTCCCGGCGCTATTGCCGGGACGGAACAGCGCCAGCGCGGCGCTGCATCAGGCTGTGGACACAGCGCACAAGCTGTTCGTGGTCGAAGGGTTTCTGCAGGATGGGAATATCGACGAAATCGACCGGCAGACTTTCGCGTCCATAACCGCTGACGAACAGGAACGGGATGTCGCGATAGCGCAGCGCATCGGCGACGTCGTCGACAGGGTGGCCGCGAAGATTGCCGTCGAGCAGGACGAGATCGATGGCTGAATCGGTCAGCGCCTCGAAAGCTTCCTTGACGCTCGTCGCCACCGCTGCGATCTCGTAACCACGGCCCTGCAGCGCCGTTTCGATGTCGAGCGCCACCAGCGGCTCGTCCTCGACGATGAGGATGCGCTTGGCCGCTGGCGCTGCCTCGCCAGCGGTCGCATCGGTGGCGCGCTCGCCTTCTGCATCCGCGCTGACGCCGCTGCTGTCGGCATGCGGCAGTTTCATGGTAATGATCCAGCGCGCCCCGTCAGCTCCGGTTTCCATGCGCGCCATGCCGTCCTCAGCGCGGGCGCTGTGCTCGATCAGCGTCGAGCCGAAACCGCGCCGGCCGGTCACCTCCACCGGCGGCCCGCCTGTCTCGGTCCAATTAAAGATGAGCATGCCGCCTTCGATGCGCCAGTTCACCAGCACCCGTCCCTCGGGTGTCGAGTGGGCGCCGTATTTTGTGGCATTGGTTGCCAGCTCATGGATGATCAGGGCGAAATGCAGGGCCTGCTGTGGCTTCAATTGCAGGGTCGGCCCCTCGACCGCAAAACGGGCGGCATCCAGTGCCCCGAGGCTGAGTTGATCGCGCACCAGCTCGCTGAGGCATGCGCCCTCCCAGGTGGCGTCGCTGAGCATCGAATGCGCTTTGGACAGCGCATGGATGCGGCCGGTGAAGGTGCGGGCGAAATCCTTAGGGGAGGTCGTGTGCTTCAACGTCTGCGAGGCCATGGCCTGTACGGTGGCAAGCGTGTTCTTGACACGGTGGTTCAACTCGCCGATCAGCAGGCGCTGGGTCTTCTCGGCCTTGCGGCGTTCGGTGACGTTGAGGATCTGCGCCGAGAGGGAGACGCCCTCGCGGCCGCTCCATGCAGAGAGATACCATTCCGCCGCGATGTCCTGTCCTGCCTTGCCGCGCGCCGTCAGGGCGCAGACCGCGCGTCCGTCGCCTTCGCCGCGCGCGATGGCCGTCGCGGTCTCGCGCAGTCTCGCCGCTTCCTCCGGTCGAAGCCAATTGAGCTCGGCAACGGAGCGCCCGACAGCCTCGCGTGGTGTCCAGCCGAACAATCGGGTCGCACCCTTGGACCAGGAGGCGATGCGAAGATCGGCATCGAAACGCACGCAGGCGAGGGGGGAATTGTCGGTATGGGCCTGCAGATCTTCCAGCGCATTCGACAATTGCTCAGCCTTGGCGCGCAACTCCTGTCGCTGTCGCGCCAGCTCGAAGAACACGCCGGATTTGTTGGCCAGCACCTGCGGATCGATCGGCTTCTGCAGATAATCGACGGCGCCCATTTCATAGCCATGGAAGCGGCGTTTCTCGTCGGTCGGCAGGGCGGTGACGAAAATGATGGGAATCGAGCGGGTGCGCTCAGGCCCACGCATCAGCTCGGCAAGTTCGAAACCGTTCATCTCCGGCATCTGTACATCGAGCAGCGCCAGTGCGATATCGTGAACCAGCAGCATTTCCAGCGCCTCGGCGCCGGAGCGAGCCTTGATCAGTTCCAGATCGTCGCGGCGCAACAATGCTTCCAGCGCGACGAGATTCTCCTCAAGGTCATCCACCAACAGGAATTTGACGGGCTCACGAAACGCCATTCAGCACTCCTCTGTCCGCCGGGCATCGCGCATGCCTGCGATAGATTTTCTCCTTCGACGCGAAACTGTCGAAATGCGCGGTATAGCCGGAAAAACTCATCGTCTCCTGCATGCCCAATCCCAGAAAGCCGCCGCGCACCAGCGACTGTTCAAATAGGCCGAAAGCGCGATCCTGCAACTGCCTGTCGAAATAAATGAGCACATTGCGGCAGGAGATCAGATGCACCTCCGCAAATACCTGATCCGAAACCAGGCTGTGCTGCGAAAATACCGTCTGCGCCCGCAGGCTTTTATCGAAGACGGCCGCACCATAGGCGGCGGTGTAATAATCCGACAATGACGTTTTTGCGCCGGAAGCGCGGTGATTTTCGGTGAACTGCGGCAGGCGGTCGATGGCATAGATGCCGGTCTCGGCCTTGCGCAGGGCATCCGGATTGATATCCGTGGCATAGAAAAGGGTGCGCGCCTCCAGCCCTTCTTCCCGGAACAGGATGGCCAGCGAATACAGTTCCTCGCCGTCGCTGCATCCGGCAACCCAGACTTTCAAGGAAGGATAGGTGCGCAGATGCGGCAGCACCTGTTCGCGCAAGACGCGGTAGTAGGCGGGGTCACGAAAGAGTTCACTGACCTGAACTGTCAGGAAATTCAATAGGTTATGGAAAACGCTGGGGTCATGCAGAAGCCGGTGCTGCAACATGGAGAGGCTGGCGCAGCCGAAATGCTGCCGCGCCTGCTCCATGCGCCGCGCCAGCGAGGCGCGTGAATAGCCGCGAAAGTCGTAGTGGCTGCGCTGATAGATCGCCTCAAGCAGGAGGTCGAGTTCGATATCCTCCAGGGTGCGGGCGGAGAGGGTGGGTTCGGTCATCGCGACATCCACACCCGCACCAGCGAAAGCAGCTTGTCGACGTCCAGCGGCTTGGCCAGATAGTCGTTGGCGCCGGCGGCCATGCACAATTCCTGATCCTGCGGCATCGCCTTGGCGGTCAGCATGATGACGGGCAGGGCATGGAGGCGTGGGCGGCTGCGGATCTCGCGCGTCGCCGTCAGCCCGTCCATTTCCGGCATCATCACATCCATCAGCACCAGATCGAAGGGCAGGGGGCCGCCGGCAAGCATACGCTTGTCGATGATCTCCAGCGCCTCGATGCCGTTGCGGGCGATGGTGACGACCGCGCCATGCGCCTCGAAGATGCTGGTCAGCGCATAGACGTTGCGCACATCGTCCTCGACCACGAGAATGCGCCGGCCCTCGACGGCCTCGTCGCGGTTGAGGGATTTCGCCAGCATTTCCTGCTGCCGGTTCGGCAGGGTCGAGACGACCTGATGCAGGAACAGGGTCACCTCGTCGAGCAGCCGCTCCGGCGACTTGGCGCCCTTGATGATGATCGACTGCGCATATTTGCGCAGCCGCAATTCGTCGTCGGCGGAAAGATCGCGGCCGGTATAGACGATGACCGGCGGCACGGTGATCGACGGATCCTGCCGCACCCGGTCGAGAACGTCGAGGCCGGAGGCGTCCGGCAGCGTCAGATCGAGCACGATGCAGTCGAAGGCCTCGCCGCGCAGCCGCTCCAGGCATTCCGAGCCAGACTTGGCGCCCACCGTATCGACATTGTGCGAGCCGAGCAGAAGCTGGACACTTTCGAGCTGGGTCGCATCGTCCTCGACCACGAGCACCCGGCGCAGCGGCTCGACGAGGCTGCCTTCCAGCCCCTGCAGGGCATGGACCAGTTCCTCGCGCTTCACCGGCTTCAGCGTATAGCCGGCGGCGCCAAGCGCGCGCGCCTTCAGGATATAGTCCGCCGCCGAGACCACATGCACGGGAATGTGGCGGGTGCGCAGGTCGTGCTTCAGCCGGTCGAGCACGAACAGGCCGGTATGATCCGGCAGGCCGATATCGAGGATGATCGCATGCGGCAGATATTGGCGGGCAAGCGTCACGCCATCATCCGCCGTGCCGGCCACGATGCAGCGGAAGCCGAGTTCACGGGCGAGATCATAGAGGATGCCAGCAAAGGTCGCATCGTCCTCGACGGCCAGCATCACACGATCGCCCGGCGACAGGGTCGCGCGGTCGTCGGGGACGGGACCGGGGCGCGGCTCGGCGGCGACAGGTGGTGAGGCCGGCAGGGGTGCGGCAGGCAGGGTCGCTGCGGTGACGGTCGGGGCAGGGGAGGGGGGCGCCAGCCTCACCGTCTTGCCGGCGGCGACGGTCTCGCTGCGGCGCTGGGCCAGATCGGCATCGTATTCGACCGGCAGGATGACGGTGAAGGCGCTGCCCTGACCTTCCGTGCTGGACACGACGATGCGGCCGCCGAGCAGGGCGCTGAGCTCTCGCGAGATCGACAGGCCGAGGCCCGTGCCGCCATATTTGCGGCTGATCGTGCCGTCCGCCTGGCGGAAGGGCTCGAAGATCGCCTGTTGCTGCTCGGCGGAAATGCCGATGCCGGTATCCTTGACGGCAAAGGCGACCTCGTTCCTGTCGGTGCGCTCGACCGTCAGCGCCACTTCGCCCTGATGGGTGAATTTCAGCGCATTGGAGACGAAATTCTTCAGCACCTGCTCCAATCTCTGCGGATCGGTGGTCATCAGTCCCGGCAGTTCGGCGGCGATTTCGCTGCGCAGCACCAGCCCCTTCTGCGCCGCCGCCGGTTCGAACGTGGTCTTGAGCTTGGCGACCAGATCGGCGATGGAAACCGGCTGCAATTGCAGCTCGACCTGGCCGGCCTCGATCTTCGAAATGTCGAGGATATCGTTGATCAGCGTCAGCAGGTCGTTGCCGGCGCCGCCGATGGTGCGGGCGAATTTCACCTGCTCTTCGGTCAGATTGCCGGTGCGGTTCTCGGCCAGGAGCTGGGCAAGGATGAGCAGCGAATTGAGCGGCGTGCGCAGCTCATGCGACATGTTGGACAGGAATTCAGACTTGTAGCGGCTGCTCTGTTCGAGATCACGCGCCTGCTTCTGCAGGGAGGACTGCGCGCGGGCGAGGTCGTCGCGCTGGGCCTCCAGCTCCTGCGCCTGGGCTTCGAGCTGGGTGTTGGTCTGCTCCAGCTCGGTCTGCTGCAGTTCGAGGCGCGCCTGCGAGTCCTGCAGCGCCCTGGCCTGGGCCTCCAGCTCGTCGTTGGCGGCGCGCAATTCGTCACTCTGGGCGCTGAGCTCGGCGGCCTGCTGCTGGGTCTCTTCCAGCAGGCGGCGCAAGGTGGAGCGATATTCGGCCGAGCGAACCGCGGTCGCGATCATCGGGCATAGCCGGTCCAGCGCCTCCGCATAGGGGCGTTTGGGCGCCTTGAGGAAACCGAGTTCGAAAACGGCATGGATTTCGCCATCCGTTTCGGCTGCCGCGATCGCCAGATGGCGCGGAACGCCACGCCCCAGCGACGAGCCGACATAGATGTAGTTTTCCGGCACGTCGGACAGCGCTATCATCCGTCCATCCCGGGCAACTTGGCCGAGCAGGCCGTCCCCGGTGACGATGCGTTGCGGAACCGGCGCATCGGCGGGAATGCCATAGCTGGCCGTGCGTTCGAAAGCACCGTCGCTGCGGACGAAGAAGGCAGCGCTTTCGGCGCCGAGATGCTGGCGCAGGTGCTCGAGGATCCCGGCGGAGAGTTCCGGCAGCGTCTGCTCGCCGGCGATCCGGTCTGCGAGACCGAGCTGCATCGATTGCAACCATTCCTGCCGGCGGATTTCGCTGCGATTGCGGATGAACGCATAACCGCTGGCAGCCAAGATCCACGCCGTCAGCGCGCAAAGGCTGCGGTTGATCTGCGCCAGTTCGAGGGACACGCCGTCCGGCGCGAAGAAATAACCGACGGCCAGAAGCACGGTGACCAGCGCGGCGATGGCAGGTGGCAGGAAAGCGCGCCGCGAGAAGAACGACATGGCGATGGCCAGGATATAGATCAGCCAGATCGCCGTACCAAGCGGCAGCATCAGATCGGCCAGAAACGGGCCGACAACCAGGATGGCAAGCAGGCTATACAGCCAAGGTGCGACCCGCTCGTCAAAACTTGTCTTCATGTCGGGGAAAAAGCCTCAAACCGGACGCGACAGGAGAATTCCTCGCCCGAGATAAGGCAGGTTTTCGCCATGTCCAGCCCCGACAGACAGATTCTTGCAATTTCCCGTGCCGATCAGGCGGGAAAGGCGATTTTTGACACTTCCCGCCCCGTGAAACGGCTGCTCAGGCAGCCATGGCGACTTCACGGATGCGGCCGAGCTCGACCATCCAGTTGGAGATATATTCCTGATGGCGCTTCTGATGGCCATAATGGCGGCCGAGCGCCGCCGTCAGCCGGCCGTTGCGGCCCAGCAGATGGTCCGCATAACCGATCATCACCGAGTTCGGCCATGCGCGCGGGCGAATGGCGCGCAGCCGTTCGAACAGCAGGTCTTCCGGCGCATCCGGATCGGCCTGCGCCATCAGCGACAGCATCGCCGCCGTCGAGCGGGAAATGCCCATGTGGCAATGCACCAGCAGATGCGCTTCGGCGACCGACAATCCGCTGCCGGCGAAATCGCTGCCAAGATCGAGAATCTTTTCCACGTCCTTCTGCTGCGGCATGATCTGACCGGGCTGCGGATCGATGATGTCATGGAAATGCATGATCGTGCGGTGATGCGGATCGTAGGAGCCGAAGGCTTCGAGATCGGGCAGGCCGGGATCGACGATCGACAGCACATGCGTGACCCGGCGCGGGCCGTGCTCCGGCAACTCGTCGATGCCGCAAATGGTCAGCAGGGAAAAATGGGGAATGGCCATGGGGATATCCTTTGACGGACGAAAGAAACTGCTTCGCGGTACTATAGTCCCTCCGGCCGGGGATAAGAACCTCTAAAGCGTGCGCCCACGCATTCTTGACCCCGGCGCCGGCCAGTCTGTACGCTTCCGAGTCGAGACCGTCGGACGGGTAGGCGGGACGCAAGCCCAAGGGAGAGAGAACATGGAAGGTTTCGGCGTTCACACCAGCATGTGGACGATGAACTGGGATCGTGCCGGCGCCGAGCGCGCCGTCGAGGCCGCGGTTCGCCACAAGATGGATTTCATCGAGATCGCGCTTCTCAACGCACCGGCGGTCGATGCCGCGCATACGCGGGCGCTGCTCGAAAAACACAAGCTGCGCGCCGTCTGCTCGCTCGGCCTGCCGGAGCCGGCCTGGGCCTCGGTGCGCCCGGATGCGGCCATCGACTATCTCAAGGTGGTGATCGACAAGACGGCGGAGATGGGCGCCGAGGCCGTGTCCGGCGTCATCTATGGCGGCATCGGCGAGCGCACCGGCGTGCCGCCGACGCAAGGCGAATACGACAACATCGCCCGCGCCCTCGAAGCCTCGGCGAAATATGCCAAACAGCGCGGCATCGAACTCGGCGTCGAAGCGATCAACCGCTATGAAAACCACCTGATCAACTCGGCGCAGCAGGCCGTCGACATGGTCGAGCGCGTCGGCGCCGACAATGTCTTCGTCCATCTCGATACCTATCACATGAATATCGAGGAGAAGGGCGCGGCCAACGGCATCCTCGTCGCCCGCGATCATCTCAAATACATCCATCTCTCGGAAAGCGACCGCGGCACCCCGGGCTACGGCAATATTCCCTGGGATGCGATCTATGCGGCGCTGGCCGCCATCGGCTTCAAGGGCGGGCTTGCCATGGAAAGCTTCATCAACATGCCGCCGGAAATCGCCTATGGCCTCGCCGTCTGGCGCCCTGTCGCTCGCGACGAGGAAGAGGTGATGGGCAAGGGCCTGCCTTTCCTGCGCGGCAAGGCCGAGCAATACGGGCTGATCTGACGTCCCGACTTTAGGGGAGGGGGCGTTCGTTCCCCTCCCGGCGCTCGCCCTCCTGCGGGCGCACCGAGGCGACGATGACGTTGATGCCTTCGCTGGTCAGCCGTTCGTGATTGCTTTCGGAGATGCGATCGTCGGTGATCAGGGTGCCGATGCGCGCCAGCGGCAGCACCGGATAACGCGCTCGGATATCGAATTTCGAACTGTCGGCCAGCACGATGATCTCGTCGGCGCGCTTCGCCAACCCGGTGATGATATGCACCATCAGCGGATGCGATTCCATGATGCCGCCTTCGCCGAGGCTCTGGGCGCCGAGGAAGAATTTCGAGGCATAGACCTCCGGCTCCGGCAGGCTTGGGGAATAGACGACGCCGGGCTCGCGATGCAGCTCGCCGCCGGCAATCGTCACATGACAGACGCCGTTCTCCCACAGCCAGGCGGCCAGCGGCATGGAATTGGTGAAAATCTTCAGGCTGCGGCGCGCCAGAAGCTGGGCGAAGATGAAGCAGCTCGTGCCGCCATTGACGATCAGCGAGTCGCCGTCGCGGCACAATTGCGCCGCTTCCAGCGCAATCGCCTTCTTCGCCTCGACGTTGACGACCCGGTTTTCCGAGAAGGGCCGGGCATGCATGCGCTGCACATGCGCATTTTCCGGCAGGGCAATGCCGCCAAACACCTTGCGAATGACGCCGGCCTGATGCAACTTGGCGATATCGCGCCGGATGGTTGCCGGCGAGACCCCCAGAATGTCGAGAAGATCCTTCACCGTGGCGAAGGGTCGTTGCTTGAGAGCCTCCTGAATGAGGCGGTGGCGTTCGGATTCCGCGCCGTCTGCACGCATGATTAAATTTCCTCGCTCCCTCGCATAATTTGATGATCCATTCGCATCGCTTTAGCAAGCTGGATTATTTCGACGCCCATATTGACGATGGATGATCGTTCATGCTTCTATTTAATCACGAAGGAGCGGAAGAGGAGCCGGATCCATCGTGACGGCATGATACCTTGCGACGCATGCAAGGCATTGTAACGTCTGAAAAAATGCGCTGGGGAGGAGACGCCGGTGCCTGGAACGACAGATGCTTTCATCAGCCTGACAGGCGCGACCAAATCATTCAACGGCATCACCGTGCTGAAGGATGTCGATTTCGACGTGCGCCCCGGCGAGGTCCATGCGCTGCTCGGCGAAAACGGCGCCGGGAAATCCACCCTGATCAAGATCATTTCCGGGCTTTATACGCCCGATGGCGGCACCATCCGCATTCAGGGCGAGACCGTCAGCTTTTCCTCCACTCGCGATGCTTCGAAGCGTGGCATCGCCACCGTCTACCAGGAATTGCTGCTGTTTCCCGAACTGACGATTGCCGAAAACATCTTCCTCGGCGCATATCCCAAGTCTAATTGGGGCGGCATCGACTGGGACACGGTGCGCGAACGCTCGCGCGCGCTGCTCGACAGCCTCGACAGCGCCGAACTGGATGTCGACACCAAGGTCGCGCGCCTCTCGGTCGCCCAGCGCCAGCGCGTCGAGATCGCCAAGGCGCTGAGCCGCGATGCGCGCGTGCTGATCATGGACGAGCCGACCGCCTCGCTCGCCGAAGCCGACGTTCAGCGGCTGATGGATGTGGTGCGCGCGCTGCGCGCCCGTGGCGTCGCGATCATCTATGTCAGCCATCGCATGCCGGAAATCTTTGCGCTGGCCGACCGCGTCACCGTGCTGCGTGACGGCGCGCTGATCGGCACCAAGGAAATCGGCGAGGTGACCGAAGCCAGCCTCGTCGCCATGATGGTCGGCCGCTCCATCGACCAGCTTTTTCCCAAGCCCGAGCCGATCATCGGCGACGTGCTGCTGGAAGTCGAAGGCCTGCGCTGCGGCCGGCTGGTGCGTGACATGACGTTTTCCGTGCGGCGCGGCGAGATCCTCGGCATTGCCGGCCTCGTCGGCTCCGGGCGCACCGAGACGGCGCTCACCTTGTTCGGCATCACGCCGGCCGAAGCCGGCACCATCCGCATCGACGGCAAACCCGTCACCATCCGCTCGCCGAAGGAGGCGCGCGATCTCGGCATCGCCTATGTGCCGGAAGATCGCGGCCAGCAGGGTCTCGTCAAGGCGATGACCATCCGCCAGAACGTGTCGATGGCGACCATCGACCGGCTGTCGCGCGGGCTGTTCATCCGCTTCGCCGACGAGGCCGCCCGCGCCGTCGAGGCGGTGAAACGCTTCGGCATCCGTGCGCGCGGCGGCATCGAGCAGCCGGTCGGCCAGCTCTCCGGCGGCAACCAGCAGAAGGTGGTCATCGCCAAGTGGCTGGAGACCGCGCCGCGCATCCTCATCCTCGACGAGCCGACGCGCGGCGTCGATGTCGGGGCCAAGTCGGAAATCCACGCGATCATGGGCGAACTTGCCCGCACGGGCGTCGCCATCATCATGATTTCGAGCGAATTGCCGGAGGTGCTCGGCATGAGCGACCGTGTTCTGGTGATGAACAACGGTCATCTCGTGACCATTCTCGATCGCGCCGAGGCCACCGCCGAAAGCGTCGGCGCCGCCATGACCGTTGCAAAGAACAGGAAGGACGCCGCCTGATGGCTTTTGCCGATCATCCGACTGCCCGCCGCTCCGAGCGCAGCCTGCTGCATCGCCTCTATTCCGCCTATGGCCAGGAAGCCGTCATCCTCGTGGCGATGGTCGCGCTGTTCGTCATCGTCGGCCTGATCAATCCGCGTTTTCTCAGCCCGGAAAACCTCAACACCATCTTTTCCGGCAATGCCTATATCGCGGTCGCCGCCATCGGCATGGCGATGATCATCATCACCGGCCATATCGACGTCTCGGTCGGGGCGCTGATCGGGGTGCTGGCGACGATCTCGGGCACGCTGGCGGTCGCCGGCTATCCGGTCTGGGTGGCCTGGCTGGTGCCGATCCTGGTCGGCATGGCGGTCAATGCCGTCGTCGGCGCCATGGTCGCCTATGCCCGCATCCCCTCCATCGTCGTGACGCTCGGCATGCTGTCGATCCTGCGCGGCGGGCTGATCAGCGTCACCGGCGGCGCCTGGATTTCCGGCCTGCCCAAGGAATTTTTGATCGCCCAGGCGAAACCTCTCGGCGTGCCGGCGCCGATCTATTTCATGGTCATCCTGACGCTCGCCGCCGCCTTCTGGATGCGCTATTCCGCCTTCGGCCGCTCGCTCTACGCCATCGGCGGCAATCCGGAAGCGGCGCGCGCGTCGGGCATTCCCATCGAGCGCCGAACCGTCATGGTCTTCGTCATCCACGGCGCTTTCGCGGGGCTCGCGACGCTGCTGTTCGCGACGCAATTGCAGATCATCCAGTCGACGGTTCCGCCGAACCTCGAACTGACCGTCATCACCGCAGCCGTCATCGGCGGCGTCTCGATCCTCGGCGGCACCGGCACGGTGGTCGGCTCGACGCTCGCCGCCATCCTGTTCGCCGCCATCGGCTCGGCGCTGATCTTCACCAATGTCTCGGCCTATTGGCTGCGGGCGGTGATCGGCGTGCTGATCCTCGTCACCGTGCTTGCCGACATGATCCGCCGGCGCCGGCAGGGCAGGGCGTAAGGAGCCGATGATGACCCGTTTCCTGCGTCACGAAACCATCCTGGCGGTGCTGGCCGTCATCGTGCTGGGCATTCTCGCCTACCAGTCCGATCGCTTCTTCACCGTCGACAACCTGCTGAATCAGGGCCGGCTGATGACGGAAGTCGGACTGGTGGCGATCCTGATGACCTTCGTCATCGCCACCGGCGGCATCGATCTCTCGGTCGGCTCGATCATCGGCCTGACCGCGATCCTGACCGGCGTCTTCTGGCAATCGGTCGGCCTGCCGTTGCCGCTCGCCGCCCTTGCCGCCATCGCCTGCGGCACCTTCGGCGGCTTCGCCAACGGTCTGATCATCACCCGCTTCGGCGTGCCGCCGCTGATCGCGACGTTGGCGACGCTGGCGCTTTATCGCGGCCTTGCCGAAGGCATCAGCCAGGCGCGCTCGGTGCGCGGCTATCCCGAATGGTTCTATGTGCTGGGGCAGGGCAATGTGCTGGGCGTGCCGACGCAACTCTGGCTGCTGGTGCTGACGGCCATCGTCGCCGCAATCGTGCTCGGGCTGACCCGCTGGGGGCGCACGGTCTATGCCATCGGCAACAACGAGGTCGCCGCCCGCTTTTCCGGCCTGCCGGTGGATCGCGCCAAGCTCGCCATCTACACGGCCTCGGGCTTTGCCGCGGCGGTCGCGGGTGTCATCCTGGTGTCGCGCGTCTCGACCACCCGCTCGGACATGGGCACCGGCCTCGAACTCGACGCCATCACCGCCGTCGTGTTGGGGGGAACCTCGATCTTCGGCGGGCGCGGCACCATTGCCGGCACGGTGCTCGGCCTCATCCTGATCCAGGCCCTGAAGAACGGCCTGTCGCTTGCCGGCGTCAAGGGCGACGGCACCATCGTCCTGATCGGCGTCGTGCTCATCGTCACGATCCTGATCAGCAACATCGTTCACCGGAATGGCAACCGGTAGAGGAGAACGGCGCCCGCCTTGCCGAACGAGACCGGCGGATGCGCAATCGAAAAACGTGGAGGAAGAACAGCATGAAAAAGATCATACTCGCCAGCCTCATGAGCCTGTCGCTTTCGGTAAGCTTCGCCCATGCCCAGTCGCCCTGGACCGGCGGCGACGACCTGCCGACCAATCCGCTCGCCTGCGACGGAACGGCCGGCGCCGTTGCCGCAAAGCCTTATGACGGCGGCGAAGCGACCAATGCGCCGGATCGCAAGGGCAAGACGATCAAGGTGGTCGACGTGCCGAAGCTGGTCGGCATCGGCTATTTCAACGCGACGTCCAAGGGTATCGCCGACGCCGCCGCCGAAATGAAGACCATGGACGCCAAGACCGACGGCCCGACCAAGGCGAATATCGACGATCAGATCACCCTGATCGACAACTACATCACCAGCGGCGTCGACGGCATCCTGTTTGCCGCCAACGACCCGGTCGCCATCGCGCCCGTGCTGAAGAAGGCGCTCGCCGCCGGCATCAATGTCGTCGGCTACGACGCCAACTCGACGCCGGATGCCCGCCAGTGGTTCGTCAACCAAGCCGAGTTCAACGGCATTGCCAAGTCGGTCATCGACAATCTCGCCGCTGAAATCGGAGAGGACGGCGCCTTCGCCATCGTGACCTCGACCTTCACGACGCCGAACCAGGCCCGCTGGATCGCCGAAATGGGCGCTTACCAGGCGAAATGCCATCCGAAGATGAAGTGGCTGGAAACCGTTGAGGCACAGGAAGACAACATCCTGTCCTTCAACCAGGCCAACACGCTGATCAACAAGTATGGCGACGAGCTGAAGGGCATCGTCGGCATGACCAGCGTCGCGACCCCGGCTTCCGCCGATGCCGTCACCCAGGCCGGCAAATGCGGCAAGGTCGCCGTCGTCGGCCTCGCCACCCCGAACGCGATGAAGCCCTATGTCGAATCGGGCTGCGTCAAGTCGGTCGTGCTCTGGAACCCGGTCGATCTCGGCTATGCCGCGGCTTACGTGCTGCGCGCCACCGCCGATGGCGACCTGAAACCCGGCGCCACCTCCGTCAAGGCCGGCAAGCTCGGCGAGCTCAAGGTCATCAACGGTTCGGAAGTGCTGCTCGGCTCGCCCTTCGTCTTCAACAAGGAGAATATCGGCCAATTCGACTTCTGATCGGCCGATCTTGCCTATCGCCCTCCCCGGGCCAGTGCCGGGGAGGGCTTTTCTTATCCTTGCGCAAACCGGAACGCAGTGTTCACTTCGGTTTCAGCGCGCGGGCTCTTGCGTTTCGCCCCCTGCATACCTTATCTTTTCGGAGTTCTCAGGGCGGGGTGCAATTCCCCACCGGCGGTATCGGGCGTGATCCCGGAGCCCGCGAGCGCTTTTGTCCGGCCATGCCGGACGGGAGGTCAGCAGATCCGGTGCGAGGCCGGAGCCGACGGTATAGTCCGGATGGAAGAGAGCAACGCGGCGGCCGCCTTCTCCAGAGAAGGCGTCGATGCTTGTTCGCCCAAGGGACGTTTCCGGGAAACCGGATGACGAAAAGGCCGGCTACCGGCTCAACCCTTGAAAGGCAGTAAAAGACATGACCATTTCCAAGATCGAAGACGCGATTGCCGCCATGGCGCGTGGCGAGATGATTATCGTCGTCGATGACGAGTCCCGCGAAAACGAAGGCGATATCGTGGTGGCCGCCGAGGCCGTGACCCCCGAAATCGTCGCCTTCATGATGAACCATGCCCGCGGCCTGATCTGCATGCCGATGACCGGCGAGCGGCTCGACGAACTCGATATTCCGCTGATGGTCGTCAACAACACCGAATCTCTGAAGACCGCCTTCACCGTCTCCGTCGATTACCTGCACGGCACGACGACCGGCATTTCCGCCGCCGACCGGGCGATCACCGTTCGCGCGCTGGTGGATGAAAAAGCCAAGCCGGCCGATTTCGCCCGCCCCGGCCATATCTTCCCGCTGCGCGCCAATCCCGGCGGCGTGCTCGCCCGCCCCGGCCATACGGAAGCCGCCGTCGAGCTTGCCCGGCTCGCCGGCTTCGCGCCGGCCGGCGTCATCTGCGAAATCGCCAATGACGACGGCACCATGGCCCGCCTGCCGCAGCTCGAAATCTATGCAAAAAGGCATGGCCTGCTGATCGTCACCATCGAGGATCTGATTGCCTACCGTCAGGCGCAGGCGGCTGAAGGCGCATCGCGGCTGAAATCCGTCGCCTGATTTCGATGCCACGGCGCGTCGAGCCTCCGGAAAGAGACGCGCCGTGTTCCGATCGCCGCGATACTGGCGCCGATGCCTCGCCTCGGGCTGTCGCGCCTTGACGAACGAAGGACGGAATGACGATAACGCTTCTGTTTCGCCCCGAGACTCACATTCAGGAAGCGGGCGGCCTGCCTTGGCGAAATCCTGCCCCATCCGGAGGTAAACGTGACTGAAAGATCCTTCAACCAGCCGCTCGGCGGCAACGAGATGCCTCGTTTCGGCGGGCCGGCGACGATGATGCGCCTGCCGACGCAACCGACGACCGAGGGCCTCGATGCCTGCTTCGTCGGTATTCCCATGGATATCGGCACCTCGAACCGGCCAGGCACGCGTTTCGGGCCGCGCCAGATCCGCACCGAAAGCTGCATGATCCGCCCCTACAACATGGCGACGCGGGCCGCCCCCTTCGAAAGCCTGCAGGTGGCCGATATCGGCGACGTCGCCATCGACACGTTCAACCTGCCGAAATGCATCGACATCATCACCAACGCCTATCGCGACATCATCAAGGACGGTTGCCGTCCGCTGACGCTCGGCGGCGACCATACGCTCTCCTATCCGATCCTGCGCGCCATGGCCGAGAAATACGGCCCGGTCGGATTGATCCATGTCGACGCCCATGCCGATATCAACGAGCACATGTTCGGTGAGTCGATCGCCCATGGCACGCCCTTCCGCCGCGCCGTCGAAGCCGGCGTGCTCGACACGAAGCGCTGCATCCAGATCGGCCTGCGCGGCACGGGTTATGCTGCCGACGACTTCGATTGGTCGCGCGAACAGGGTTTCCGCGTGGTGCAGGCCGAAGAGTGCTGGCACAAGTCGCTGACGCCGCTGATGGAAGAAGTGCGCGCCCAGATGGGCGATGGCCCGGTTTACCTGACCTACGACATCGACAGCCTCGACCCTTCCATCGCGCCCGGCACCGGCACGCCGGAAATCGGCGGCCTGAACACCATCCAGGCGCTGGAAATCATCCGTGGCTGCTGGGGTCTGAACCTCGTCGGCTGCGATCTCGTCGAGGTCTCGCCGCCCTACGATCCCGCCGGCAACACGGCGATCACCGCGGCGAACCTGCTCTTCGAGATGCTCTGCGTGCTGCCCGGCGTCAAGAGGCGGTAACAGCGCCGACCGCCTTCATCGCGTCGCCTCCTGTCCGGACGTCTGGGAAGCCGGACAGGAGCTCCACGCGCCGCGTCCATCAGTTTTCCGTCATCTCCTTATGAACGCGCCAGTTGGGATGGCCGAGGCCGTAGGGCCATGCCTGGACTTCCCGGTCATTGAAATAGACCACCTCCTGCAGGGACGGAAAGTTCGGGTTCCTGGCGGTGACCGTATTGATCCAGGGCTGCATGTATTGCGCATCGCCCTCATAGCCGAGTTCGGCCACCCAGACCGGTTTCTGGAACTGCTTGACCCGGTCGTATCCCGGCTGAAGCGCCTCGGCGAAAGTGCGCGGGCCGCCGAAGGCGCGCTGGTCGAAGGGCTGGAATCCGAAGACCGAGAGGCCGACGAGATCGACGTAATTGTCGCCGGGGTAGTATTTATCCAGTCCGTCCTCACCCTTTGGCGACCACATGATCTGGACGTCCGGCCGGTCCTTGCGAAACTGGTCCGCGACCCGTTTGTAGGCGGCGATGTAATCCTTGGCCGGCCAGTTGGACCAGGAGAAGCGGCCCGTCTTGTCTTCCATTTCCTGGCCCCAGCGGATGATGACGGGGCTTTTCAACGTCGCGACGATTTTCGAGATCGCCTTGATGTTGCCGTCATACTCGCCGGCCATCACCTTGGCGCGAAGCTGGTCGGAGGTGAGCCGCCAGTCCTCGTTCCACGACCAGGGTTCGATGGTGATCAGCAGCTTGCGCCCCCGCTTGAGGGCATAGTCGTCGGCGACGCGCAGCGTATCGAGGTCGACGTCCTCCCAGGGGAGGAACAGCCCTTCCGTATCGAGATCCTTCTGGGTGCTGAAATCGCCATGGGGATCATAGGCGCCGAACTTGACCTCGCCCGGATGAATGACGGGCTTCTTGTCCACGACCGTCATCGGCTTGGTCGCATCCTGCGCCAGCGCCGGCAGCACCGCCAAACCGGTCACCGCCATTCCCAGCGGCACCAAGAGCAGGGCACTGCCTGCCAGCAAAACTCTTGCCAATCTGCGTTTCATGATCGTCTCCTTCGGCTCGGCGGCTATTTCATGCCGGGTTTGAGCCTTTCGATATTGGGTGAAACGGTATCCTGGGCGACGAGCTTGTGGGCCTCGTCCTCAGGCCGGGGTTTGAAGCTGCGCAACACGAACCAGTTGCCTTTCGGCTCGCGTCGCTGGTAGACGGTGCCGCGATCGCGCACGAGACGGAAACAGGTGCGGTTGCGGGCCTTGTCCTGCGGCGTCGACCAGACCGCGTTCATGCAGAGCCGGCCGTGATCGGTCACCTCCCAGCGCCCTTCGGCGATCGTCGGCTTGCCCCCTTCTTCGGAGTAGGCGATGAAGCGGCGGTCCTTGGCGATGAAGCGGCCGGCGCCGGCGGACCATTGCCAGGTCTTGTCGGCGTAGAGCCGGCGCACCTCGTCCGCGGTCAGCGGCACCGTGTTCTTCGGCAATCGTTCGATCGCCTCGGCCTTCGCGGCCAACCCCAGGATCATCAGGCATCCTGCGATCGCGGCGAAGCCCGTCTCAAATAGTCTGGTTATGCTCATTGACGAACTCCTCTCTTGGAATCGAACCACCGGGCATGGCGGATGCCGTGTCGGATGTTTCGAGGTTGCGGAAACCGTTGTGAACCGGAAGCGCGCCGGACTGCCGGCGAGCATGGGGGTTGAGGGTGATCCGGCTGGAGCGCTCCGGGGAACGGAGCGGCATGCCGACGCGATCGACGGTGAAGCGATACTGTTTGACGAGCTGGTCGACGTCATAGAGGCCGCGCAGGTCCATGATCACCCGACGGCGCATGACTTCGCCCGTGCGGGCGAGATCGAGCGTCCGGAAGCAAGCCCAGTCGGTCATGACCACCAGGGCATCGGCGCCCGTGGCGCAATCTATCGGGTTGGCGGCGAAGCTAATTTCCGGCAGCAGCCGGCGGGCATTGTCCATGCCGGCCGGATCATAGGCGCTGATCGTGGCGCCGGCATCGACCGCGCAGCGGATCAGGGTTTGCGCCGGCGCATCGCGCATGTCGTCGGTCTCGGCCTTGAAGGTGAGGCCGAGGACGGCGATGTGCCGGCCGCGCAACGACCCTCCGAGCAGCGAGGCCAGACGCCGGGCCAGGGTGTGCTTGCGCGCCGTGTTGGCGGCAATCGTCTGCTCGACCAGCCGCAGGGTCACGCCGCTGTCCTGCGCCGTGCGCAGCAACGCCACCGTATCCTTGGGAAAGCAGGAGCCGCCATATCCCGGACCGGCCTTCAGGAAATCGGCGCCGATGCGTCGGTCGAGGCCCATGCCGAGCGCGATGTCCGCGACATCGGCATTCACCTTTTCGCAGAGATCGGCCATTTCGTTGATGAACGCGATCTTGGTCGCCAGGAAGGCATTGGCGGCATATTTGATCAGCTCGGCGCTGCGCCGGCTGGTCGTCACCACGCGGATGCCTTCGGCCACCAGCGGCGCATACAGCCTTTCCAGAAGCGCGCCGGCCCGTCGGTCGTCGCAGCCGATGACCACACGGTCCGGCCGGTTGAAGTCCTGGATGGCCGAGCCCTCACGCAGGAATTCCGGATTGGAAGAAACGACGAAATCGCCATCGGGCGCTGCCTCGCGCATCACCGCCTCCAGCCGCTCGGCGGTGCCGACCGGCACTGTCGACTTGGTAACGATCACCGCCGGCCCGCACAGGGCGCGGGCGATCTGCCGCCCGGCTTCAAAGACATGCGAGAGATCGGCGTCGCCGTCATGCAGCCCGGCGGGAGTACCGACGGCGATGAAGACGATATCGACGTGGTTGAGGGCGCGTTGCAAATCTGTGGTGAAGGCCAGCCGTCCCAGGTCGCGGCAGGCGAGGATGCAATCGGCAAGTCCCGGCTCGAAAATCGGAACCTCGCCCGCATTCAACCTGTCGACACGAGCGCGGTCGATGTCCACGCCCGTCACGTCATGGCCCCAGGCGGCAAAGCAGGCACCGCTGACAAGTCCGACATATCCCGTACCCAATACAGCAATTCTCATCGGGAGCTTCCTTTGCGGTTGACGGCGTCGAGGCCGTGCCATGTGAGTTTGAAGCGGGTAAGCTTGGTATGCGCGCCGCCCTGGCCGGCCCCCGCCACGGCAAAGCGGGTCTGCGTGAACGAGACGATGCTCTGGCCATGGGCAACGCCTTCCACGCCGGCAAGCCCGCGCAGATAGGCGGCATCGGTTGCCGCGCCCAGCGAGACCGCCAATGAGGCGGCCGTTGCCAGTCCCGGGCGGGAAAGGGTGACGAGACGATGGCCGTTTTCCACCGCGTGGCCGATGACGATGACGGCAAGCACGCCGGCATAGGCAAGCGCATTGACGATGGCGAAGAAGTAATAACCCCTCGCATCGCCCGGATGCGCGGTCAGGAGGGCGGCGGCGGCCGAGCTCATCGACAGAACGACATAGGGCAGAAGCAGCCGGAAGGGCGGCAGCGCCGAGGCCTGTCCGCCTTTCGGCGTGATGCGGAAATCGACAAAGGATCCGGTCAACCGGTCCCGCACGGCATAAAGCGAGCCGATCAGCGACCAGGGCCAGCGGGCCAGCAGGAAAACTGCGTTTTCCCAGCCGAGGATTTTGGCGCCATGCGGGCGAAACGTGCCGGTTCGCCGCCAATAGAAGGCAAGCGCGACGAGCACGATCGACACCGGCAGGATATGCACCAGGAAATCCGGATAGTCGATATTGACGAAATTATGCCCGGTCGTCAGCGCCACGAGCGGCAGCAGAAACATTGCCAGCATGAAGGTCGAAAACAGCGGATACCAGATCTGCGAGAACAGGAACTGGAATTTCAGCCGCCCCGGCAGCCTCGGCACATAATCCACCGCATGGCGCAGCAGGATGGTGACGAGACTGCGCGACCACTGGAATTCCTGAACGGCGAGATCGGCGAAGCTGCGCGGTCCCTCGCCATGGGCGATGGCGTTGACGGCATGGACCCCCTTCCAGCCGCCGGCATTCAGGATCAGCGTCGTCGAATGGTCTTCCGCCAGCTCCGGTCCCAACCCGCCGACTGCGCGCAAGGCGAGGGTGCGCACCGCATAATGGGAGCCGATGCACAGCGGCGCCCAGCCGTTGTTGTAGCCGATCTGCAGGCAGCCATGCATACTGGCCTCGGCCTGCAGCCGGCCGCGCGCCGCCCAGCTCTTGGCGGCATTGGAATCGCAGATGCTCGGCGCCGAGACATAGCCGACGGCGGGATCGGCGAAGGGCCGCATGATTTCGTAGAGATAGGTTTTCTCGGGTGCGTGGTCGGCATCGAACTGCGCCACGAAATCATAGAGATCATACCCGTAGTGGTCGTAGAAAAAGGCGAGGTTGCCTTCCTTGCAGCGCGTGCGGCGCGGCCAGGTCCTGCGATGATAGTCCTCGATGCCCTGGCGGCTGGAGATGCGCACGCCATGAACGGCGCACCAGCTTTTCACCTCGTCCGTCGGCGCTTCGTCCGCCAGCCAGACATCGTAATCGTACACCAGCTGATCGAGCATGGCGCACAAGGTCTTGCGCACGACCGCGAAGGGTTCCGAAGGCGCCTTGGTCACTACCAACGCGATGCGACCGGCCACGCGCCGCCCGCGCAGCGGGCGGGAAATGCGCGCCTGGGAGAAGAGATAGATGAAATAGCCGGGCAGCAGCGTCACCCAGGCCAAAATCACCGTCAGGCCGATGAAGGAAACCATGCCGATGACATGCTCCGGCCGGAACCACCACACCCAGAACCATGCCAGCGCCGCCAGCCAGCAAAAAACGCCGGCATGATAGGCAAGGCGCCGGCGTCCGCGAAACAGGCGCGGCAGCATGCGGCGCTGGCGACTGTCCAGTCGTCCGGGATGACGGGCGCGGGCGGGACGATCATGAGAAAGTGTCATGATGAACCTCCAGCCCGAAGGTCGGGGCGGCCGTTCGGATGATGGTGCGGATATCGGAATGCTGCGGCGTGAAATGCAGATGCGCCTCGGCAACGCGATTGTCCGCCACCAGCACGGCAGGATCGCCGGCACGCCGCGCCTCGATTGCGACGGGCACGCGGATACGGGTGAGCCGCTCGATGGTATCGACGATTTGCCGCACCGAGGTGCCGTGACCGGTGCCCAGATTGGCCGCCAGGCTCTGGCCGCCGTCGAGCAGGTACAGCACCGCCAGCATATGGGCGCGGGCGAGGTCGGTGACATGGATGTAATCGCGCACGCAGGTTCCGTCCGGCGTATCATAATCGTCGCCGAAGACGGTGAGGCGGTCGATGCGCCCGGCCGCCGCCATCAGAGCGCGTGGAATAAGGTGCGTTTCCGGTTCATGGCGTTCGCAGAGCTCGCCGTCGGGATCGGCGCCGGCGGCGTTGAAGTAGCGCAGGGCGGCGTAACGCAACGGGTGCGCGACGGCATAATCCCTGAGGATCATCTCGCCGATGAGCTTGGTCCGACCGTAGGGGTTGATCGGGCATTGCCTGTCCCCCTCGCATATGGGAAGGGAGTTCGGCGTGCCATAGGTGGCGCAGCTGCTGGAGAATACCACCCGCCGCAGCCGCGTATCGATGCAGCAATCCATCAGCGCGATCATGCCGGCGACATTGTTATTGTAATACTTGGCCGGCTCGGTGACCGACTCGCCGACATAGGCCGATGCCGCGAAGTGGATCAGGCAGGTCGGCTGCCACTGGCGGATGGCGGAGCGCAGGCGATCACGGTCGCGCACATCGCCCTTGACGAGCGGCCCCCATTTGACGCTGTCGGCGTGGCCCGTCGCCAGGTTGTCATAGACGACCGGCGTCAGGCCGGCCTGGCTGAGCATCTTGCAGGTGTGGCTGCCGATATAGCCGGCGCCTCCCGTAACCATGACCGTATCCATGACCGCCGCCCCTCAATCGCCCACCGCCTGATGCCGCAGGGCGGCATCGAAATAGGCGATCGTCGCCAGCAGGCCGTCGCGGACATCGACATGCGGGCGCCAGCCGAGCTGTTCGCCTGCGCGGGTGATATCCGGCCGGCGCTGCTGCGGATCGTCGATGACGGCCGGCAGATGCACGATGCGGGACTTCGACCCGGTCATCGCAACGATCATGTCGGCAAGTTCCAGCATGGTGAATTCGGCGGGATTGCCGAGATTGATCGGCCCGGTCACCGCATCGTCCGCCGAAAACAGGCGCATGAAACCGCCGATGAGGTCGTCGACATAACAGAAGGAGCGCGTCTGGCTGCCCGATCCGTAAATGGTGATCGGCGCGTTGCGCAATGCCTGCACGATGAAATTCGAAACGACGCGGCCGTCGTCGGGCCGCATGCGCGGGCCGTAGGTGTTGAAGATGCGCCCGACCTTGACGCCGACGCCGTATTGGCGGGCATAGTCGAAAATCAGCGTCTCGGCGGAGCGCTTGCCCTCGTCATAACAGGCGCGCGGCCCCGTGGTGCTGACATTGCCGAGATACTCCTCCTTCTGGGGAGAGACGAGCGGATCGCCGTAGACTTCCGAGGTCGAGGCCTGGACGAAAACCGCTTTGCGGCGCCGGGCCAGTTCGAGAAGATTGCGGGTGCCGATGACGTTGGTCATCATCGTACCGACCGGATCGGCCTGATAGGCCGGCGGCGAGGCCGGGCAGGCGAAGTTGAAGATGGCGTCCACCTTCAGGGCCAGGCTTGTGCGGATATCGTGATGGCGGAAGGTGAATTGAGGATTGTCGAGCAGCGGCTTGATGTTTTCCAGCCGGCCTGTCGCCAGGTTGTCGATGCAGGTGACGTGGTATTGAGCTTTCAGCAGCGTGTCACACAGATGCGATCCGAGAAAACCCGCGCCACCCGCAACGAGGACGCGCTGTATATGTCGGCCCCGCTCAGGGGGAAAGGCGATGACATTGCCTATCGCAGGCCGTGGCGAAGTTGCGTTCTCCTTCATTGTCTTCATCTCCATACGCGTTACAAGGACTCAAACGCCGCCCGCTCCCGGGCACAGGCAATCGCCTGCGCGCGATGACGGTATCGAGCGGTACACTTTTGCTGGATGCCTTTGAGTATGGTGATTTGAAAAAACAGGCCGAATGTCAGGCCCGGGTCGCTAATGCAAATGGTGCGTCACGAATATCGCTATGCGCCTTGCTGTCCCTCATCTGCGTGGAACGTCTTGCAAATGCGCTTTCAGTAAAACCGGGATCGCCGGCAAGTCTTTCGTCTCAGGATAGGTCCATCGGAAAGGGTTCCGAAGGTTTGGCGCGAAAGTAACGTCAGTTGCGCAGGCCGGGAGGCAGTTCTCCACCACCCTCGACCAGGAAAAATCGCGAGGCCGCTTCGGTACGGTTGCGCACATTCATCTTCTTGTAGATGTTGCGGACATGCACCTTCACGGTATTTTCCGACAGGTTGAGCTTGTCGGCGATGATCTTGTTCTGTGTTCCCTTGCAGAGCAGATCGAGGATCTGGACTTCGCGGGTTGTCAAGACATAGGCTTCACCGAGCCGCGAGGGTGCGGTCAGGGCGGTGGGCTTGATCATCGCCTGCGTCTTTTCCAGCGGAGTCTTGCTGGCGCGCAGGCGGCTCATCAGCGCCGAGGGGAAATGCTCGCCGCCTTTCATCAAAAGGTCGACGGCAGCCATGAAGACATCCATGCGCAGGTTCAGCGGCAGGATGCCGTCGATGGTGCGCGTCTCGACGAGCGTGTCGAGATTGGTATCCATCATGTCGATCGCATCGATGACCAGTCCGATGGAAGCCTCCGGATGCAGGCTACGCACGGCCTGGACCGCTGCATGAAGTTCCGTTGTGGGGATTTTATAGAAGAGAGCCAGCCTGACCTTGCTGTCATCGTGGTCGATGATGGCGTTTGAGTCGTCCAGGCTGACGACGTCGCAAAAGGGAAACTTCTTTCCCAGGGTCTCGACCAGGCATTCGGAGAATAGATCGGTCCTGGCCAGGACTAGTAGTGTATCGGATGCTGCGGCCAAACTGCCGCTCTTGTTTGGATTGACGACTCTGGATGCTACCATGAACATTAATGCCTCCCTACGCCCGGCAATCTCAGCCGAAATAATACCCTCTCTTCGGAACCTTTCCATGTGGATAGGCCCCGTCAGTCACTGGATAGGCCTGTCAGTCGCTCAATGTGTTTATTAGTTGTTAACGATCCTATTATGAATGCTGATGCGAATAAATGGCCCAAACGGATTAGTTGGTTTAAAAAACGCTTAATTTTCCTTTGAAGGAATGCAAATTTCTGCACCCATATGCTTCCCGGAAACAACGCAACCCGCGATTTCATCGGATTACAACACCAGATTGCAAGACGATTCTTCCCGTCAAGACTTATGTGGAAACAAAACTCCATTAAACTTCAATTTGTCGCCCTTCAACCGGTATTATTTAAAAACGACCCAATTAATCACTATTTCCTTAACCCGAATTGATGTCTAGGAATGGTGCTCGTTCCGGTGCAATGTCTGCCCGTCGCCGCAAGGTGGACCGGAAAGGCGCATACAGTTCGTATATCCGCAGCTCCAGTGATGCGTGAAGTGGATAGCCTCTCCGCCAGTCAAGACCCGAAAATCTGAAGTCGAAACCGCGATGCGTATCTGTCGCGGCATGGCTGAACTGCGACCTTGTAAACCGTATCGCAGCCGGTTGCGTATCGACCTTCCGAAGACGGGACGTAGCAGAGTAAGCGTCGCAGATGCCGCGTATCGAGTGCATCTGTTTGTTTGTAACCATCGAAGTCATGGCGTGTGAAATCCCGTTTAGATGAGAGGGATATCGTCTGCGACTTCGGCCTCAACCGGAGGAAAGACAATGCCGTTTCCAGTCAATCAGGTGAACCAGACCATCAACGATATCGACCAGACGACGAACAGCACCAGCAACACCGACGAAAGCACCAAAATCGGTGCGCTTTCCGATGGCTTTGCCAACACAGCGACGAACTCGACCGAAATCGACGATGGTTCGAACGGCTATATCGGCACTGCGAACGGGAACGACCGCGGCAACTGGAGCGATAGCAGCACAGACGGTTCCTACAACGACAATTCAACCACCAGCAACGCAACGACCAACACCGACAGCAGCAGCCATATTGATGTCGATGCGCAGGTTGATGTCGCGATCGGAAACGGCAACGACCGCGACAACGATTACGACTGGAACTACAACGATCAGGACACGACGAACACGACGAACACCGCAACGTCGAGCGTTTCTGACAGCTATAACGACGTCGACAATACCTCGACGAGTGTCGCTAACAGCAACAACTACGCTTACAACGACCAAAGCGACCACAGTGACAACAGCAACCGCAGCGATAATAGCGATCGCAGCGACAACAGCGACCACAGCGACCACTCCGTCTACACATCCGACAACGATTTTGCCGATCTCGATGGCCTGAGCGGCTTCGGCAATCTCGGCGTGGCCGGCGGCGACCTCACCTTCAATCTGGGTGACGATTTCTCGTTCAGCCTCGATGTCAGGGATCTCCTCAACAACTCCCTGAACGGTGACGGCAACGACGTCGGCTTCAGCCTGGTCCAGGCAAATCATCTGGCGGACCAGGACTATGCCTCCGGCATCAGCATGGAAAATAGCGGCGCCACCAACACCTTGAACGCATATGGCGGCACGGCCAATGGCGCAGAGGGTATTGACGCATCCGGCGAGTGCTGGACACCGGCGGCAAACATCAATGTCGGCGACGACATGACCGGTAGCAGCACTGCAAATGCCTCCGCCATCGTTGCTAATTCCGGCTTCCATCTGGAGCTGGTGCAGGGCGCCAACATGCTCAGCAACACTCTGGACTCGACGATCTCGGGTGGCGACTTGCACCATTCGGGCGAAGACACCGCAAGCTCCTGACCTATACCTCTCTGACGATAAAAGGCTGCACCGGTGCGTCCGGTGCAGCCACAGTAATTTGTGATGCCGGAAACGGCGCCGCAATGTTCGTCCGAGAGGGATCGGGCGGATCGTTGCGGGTATCCGGCCTCGCGCGTTCGTTGCGGAGGCTACCATGTATACCGAGAGCATTAACGAGATTATCGCGCATTTCATCGGCCTCTTCGAAAGTGAGGTCGAGATGGCGCGTATGCGTATTCGTTATCTTGGAGGCAGAGCCGATGAAGACAGCGTGAGGCTGCCGCCCAGCGATGCTCCGGTCAGGCTTGACCCGCCGGGGCATGTGGAACTGAGCGATTATACGCCGGGTGTCAGTTACAGAGCGCCGCATTACGGTTTCCATATCGAGGTGCACACCGGCAAGCTGCTGACGCCCCGCCACCACGATCCCGACGACCTCACCGGATTTCACTTCCGCCATCGAATGACCTCCAGCCCCGATCTTCCGCCGGATCGCCTTCCCGTACAACACGAGCTGATCATTCACACCGGCCCCGGCTCCGCAATCACCCATGTCGTGCAGTCCAACCTGCTGCAGGATGACGACTATCTCGACATGACCGGCGGCCCGCGTCTCTTTTACGATCTTTCCTACGTCAATCAACGACTTGCCGAATACTGGCTGAAGGGCGACGCACTCAATCCCTTTTCCGATTTCCACCGCACCGATACCTATGAAGGGGTCAAGGCGCTGGCGGATCGCGCGCATGAAGCGATATCGCTGCTCGCCGAATCCGGCGTTTCCAGCCTTGGCACCGGCAACGATCAGGATTTCGTCGCCGCCGGCAAGGAACTCGACGGTAGCTGGGTCAATGGCAAGTCCACCACGGAAACCCTGAAGATGGACGAGGCCATGCCGGATCGTGGCATCGCCAAGCCGCACGAAGAGCCGGAAGGCGTCGAGGGATCGGCGTCGCAAATCGGTGGCGCTGAAAACAGCCTGACCGTCGCCGCCGGCGCCAATGTCCTCGCCAACGAGTTCTCGCTGGTCGACAGCGGCGTCATCTCGCCTGTCATGGCGGTGATGGGCAATTACCAGCAGGTGGATTCCATCGTCCAGACCTGGGTCTACAGCGACCAGGACAAGGTCGACGATATCTTCACCAAGCCGGCCGACCATCACGCGACGGTCGCCAACAACATCGCCACTTTCGCTCGCACTAGCTATGACTTGCCGCCGGCGACGGCCACGACCGAGGATGGAACGCCAGCGTTTCCCAGCGCCTGGCGCGTCAGCGTCATCAATGGCGACGTTTCCTTCGTCAACTGGACCGAGCAGTATCACTTCATGACCGACAATGACGTCATGACGGTCACGACGACGGGCTCCTCGGCAAGCGTGCTGACGGGCGGCAATGTCTCGCTCAATCTCGCCTCGTTTCTCGGCCTCAGCCTGCAATACGATCTGGTGATCGTCGGCGGCAATGTGCTCGACATGAACATGATTAGCCAGTTGGCGGTGCTCTATGACAACGACACCGTCAAGGCGGGCGCGGGCGCCGGGGCGGGCGCGACGGTCCAGACCAGCAACAATCTTCTGTGGAACGAGGCCTCCATCCACAATATCGGGCTGAACAACCGCTTCGACACGATGCCCGATTATGTATCCAAGGCGGTCCAGCACATCAACGATCGCAACGGATCCCTGCCCGACGGCATGGCCTCGGATTCGCTGTTTGCCGGCAAGCAAGGGCTCAATGTGCTCTACATCACCGGCAATATCTTCAATATCAATTACATCCGCCAGACCAGCGTACTCGGCGATGCCGACCATGTGACCCAGGCGGCGTCTACGCTTCTCAAGAACAGCGCGGGCGCCAATGTCTCGATCGATACGGGCAGCAATGTCGTCGGCAACAGCGCCCATATCGTCGATTACGACAGCTTCGGCGCCAAGACCTATCTTGGCGGCCAGCTCTATTCCGATGCGGTTCTGATCCAGAGCGGCATCGTCGAGAACGACACGTCGATTGCGCATCTGATGACCGGCGGACTCGCCAACGAGCTCGTCGCATTCCTTCATGATGACGCCACCGGCAGCCACAGCACAGATGGAGTTTTCAATAACGGTCACGACTGGTCCTGGGCATCGGCGCATCCCGCCGATGTCATGCAGACGGCGGTCGCCTGATATGAGTTTGGGTAGGAGTGAGTGGGATGAATTACGTGTTGAGAGGGACGGTTTCCTGGCAACCGCCCATGCGGCAGGACGCAGTCCGCCGGGGCGGCTCCGAAGGCGATGTGATGGATGCCTGCATCCAGGCCATCAATGACGCCGTCGAGGATTTTCTGACGACATCGCTGGCCAAACCGCCGCAAGATACCGAACTGCAAAAAGAAATTCAGGATACCGCCCCGCAATCAACCGCACTGGAAAGCGCTCCCCGGCTTGCCGAGCCGGCGATCCAGACAATCGCTCCCCCGATACCGGTTCCGGAAACCGTTGCCAAAGCGCCTGTCGCGCCTTCCAATCCCGCAACGGCGCGTGAAACGCCTGCTTCTCCCACCGATCCTGCCGCCCGCGTCGAACCCGTTCCGAAGCAGGACCTGCCCTTCGTCAAGACCATCGACAGCGACAACGGGCCCGTGCGCGCCAATGAACGTCGCCCCTCGACCGGCGGCGGCGGCAATGGCCGCACGCCCGATTCCGGCGGTGGCGGCGGTGGCGGCGGCAATCCGAACCAGCAGGGCTTCCACAAGCGTAGCGAACCGGTCAACTTCGCCCGCAGCCTGCAGCAGGCGATGGCCGCCATTCGCCGCAACATGGCGGTGGTGATGATCTTCACCATCGCCATCAACGTGCTGCTGCTGGCGATCCCGATCTATCTGTTCCAGATTTCCGACCGTGTGCTGACCAGCCGCTCGATGGACACGCTGGTCATGTTGACGATCGCCGTCATCGGCGCTGTCCTGCTGCAGGCGTTCATGGATTCGGTGCGCCGCTTCATCCTGATGCGCACGGCAGTAGAACTGGAGGTTCAGCTCGGCGCACCGGTTCTGTCGGCGGCGGCGCGCGCCTCGCTGCACGGCAACGGCAAGGATTACCAGACGCTGCAGGATCTGCAGCAATTGCGTGCCTTCATCACCTCCGGCACGCTGATCGCCTTCCTCGATGCGCCATTGATGCCGTTGTTCATCATCGTCGTCTACCTGGTGCATCCGCATCTGGGCATCATCATCATGGTGTGCTGCGTCACGCTGTTTCTCATCGCCTGGCTGAACCAGCGCTTCACCGCAAGGCAGTTCTCGGAGGCCAGCGGTTATGCCAGCCGCGCCAATTTCCATCTCGATTCGATGACCCGAAATTCGCAGATCATCAACGCCTTGGCGATGATCCCGGAAGCCGTGAGGATGTGGGGGCAGGAAACGGCCGGTTCGTTGAAGGCTCATGTCCAGGCCCAGGATCGCAACATCATCTTTTCGGGTATCTCCAAGGGCTGCCGCATGGTCGCGCAGATCGCCCTGCTCGGCTGGGGCGCGCATTTGTCGCTCGCCGGCGAATTGACCGGTGGGATGGTGATCGCCGCCTCGATCATCTCCGGTCGCGCGCTGGCGCCGATCGAAGGCGCCATCGAAGGCTGGAACCAGTTCAACCGCTCCGCCGCCGCTTATGGCCGCATCAAGCAGTTGCTGCTCGGCTCGCCGCTGAACTTCGCCCGCCTGCGCCTGCCCAACCCGGAAGGACGGCTGGATGTGGAGCGCGTGCTGTTCGTCCCGCCGCCGCAGAAGCGCGTGATCCTCAACGGCATTTCCTTCTCGCTGAAGAAAGGCGAGTCGCTGGCGATCATCGGCAATTCCGGTTCCGGCAAGACGACGCTCGGCAAGATGCTGGTCGGCTCGATCATGCCGACCTCGGGCAATGTCCGCCTCGACCTGATGGATCTGCGCAACTGGGACCAGCGTCAGTTCGGCGAAAGCATCGGCTACCTGCCGCAGGACGTGCAGCTTTTCCCGGGTACGATCAAGGCGAACATTTCACGCATGCGCGACGATATCGAGGACCGGCAGATCTTCGAGGCCGCGGTGCTGGCCGATGTGCACGAGCTGATCGCCGGCCTGCCGCAGGGATACGAGACCATCGTCACCGCCGATGGCTCGCCGCTTTCGGGCGGCCAGAAGCAGCGTATCGCGCTGGCCCGCGCCTTCTTCGGCGATCCGAAATTCGTGGTGCTCGACGAGCCCAACTCCAATCTCGACACGCAAGGGGAGGCGGCGCTCGCCCGCGCCCTGATGCATGCCAAGAAGCAGGGTATCACCACGGTCACGATCACCCAGCGCCCAGCGCTCCTGCAATGCGTCGACAAGATCCTGGTGCTGAAGGATGGCACCGTCGGCATGTTCGGCGAGCGGATGGAAGTGTTGAAGGCGCTTTCGGGCAATCGCGGACAGCAGCAGCAGGGCGGCGCAGAACCGCGCATAGGGGGTTGAGATGGTTTTCCGCAGCAAGAAGAAGAAGCCCGAGGATCAGAAACAGATCGAATGGTATGCCGAGGTGCCGCGCTCGATCCGTATCCATACGGTTGTCGGCCTCGGCGTCCTGTTCGCCTCCTTCGGCGGTTTCGGCTTCTGGGCCGCGACCGCGCCGCTCGCCTCGGCGATCATCGCCCAGGGAAGCTTCGTCGCCACCGGCAACAACAAGATCGTCCAGCATCTGGAAGGCGGGATCATCAAGGAAATGATGGTCAGCGAAGGCGACAGCGTTAAGGAAGGCGATGTGCTGCTGACCCTCGACCCGACGGCTGCACTCGCCAACGAGCGCGCCTACAAGCTGCGGCGGCTGCGCCTTGAGGCGATCGTCGCCCGGCTGCGTGCCGAAGCGCAGGGCGAGACGACCTTCAAGATTCCCGATATCGTCATGGACGAAGCCCAGGATCCGGATATCCATGCGATCATACAGAGCCAGAACGTCGTCTTCCACAGCAAGCGGATCAAGCTGGAGGAACAGCTCAATCTCATCGACAAGAACATCAAGTCGCTGGAATTCCGGTATTCCGGTTATGAGGGGCAAAAGGCTGCTTTCGACCGCCAGCTGGCGCTGTTGACGGAGGAGCGCGATTCCAAGACCAAGCTCGCCGCGCAAGGGATCATCCGCAAGACCGACATGCTGGCGCTGGAGCGCGCCATCGCCGACGCCATGGGTGACATCGCACGGCTCAGCGGCGAAATGAACCAGAGCGAAGCGGAAATCGCCCGTTTCCGCCAGGAAGCCGTCATCGCCACCAATGCCAATCGCCAGGCGGCTCTGGACGCGCTGGAATCGGCCGAGGCCGATCTCGACAGCGTGCGCGAACAGGTGCGCGAGGCATCGGAAGTGCTGGATCGCACCACCATCCGCTCACCGGTGACCGGCACGGTGATCCGATCCTATTATCACACCGCCGGCGGCGTCATCACCACCGGCAAGCCGATCATGGAGATCCTCCCAGCCCATGTGCCGCTGATCCTCGAAGCGCAGGTGCTGCGCACCTCCATCGATCAGTTGCACCAGGGCCAGCCCGCCGCGATCCGGCTTTCGGCGCTCAACCGGCGCACGACGCCGGTGCTGAACGGGACGGTGTTCTACGTCTCAGCCGACAGTGTCGAGGAAGCGTCCGGCATGTCGGTCAAGGACGTCTATATCGTGCGCGTGCAGGTCTCCGACGACGAGATCGCCCGCGTCCACGGCTTTCATCCGGTGCCGGGCATGCCCGCCGACGTGCTGATCCAGACCTCGGAGCGCACTTTTTTCGAATATCTCACCAAGCCGATCACCGACAGCATGTCGCGCGCCTTCAAGGAGCGGTGAGATCCTTGTGGGGCGCTCGACCCTCGAGCGCCCGCTTTTCCTGCGACATCGCAATCCCGGACTTCCCCGAGGAATTGCGGTATGATGGCGGCCTGTCGCAGGGTCGGGAGGCTTCAGCATGGCGGCGATGTCGGACGTATTGCTTCGGGTCGGACGACTGAATTACGTTTGGACCAACACCGAAAGCCTGCTGATCTACCTGATCGCGCACCTGTTGCGGGTGGACAAGGAAGCCGCGATCGTCGTCTTCCTGACGCTGAACACCACCCGAGCCCGCATCGACCTGATCGAGCGGCTTGCCAAGCTTGCCGCAACTCCGCCTGGAGATCGCAAGGCGATCCTGTCGTTGATGACCCGTCTTAAGAAAGAAGCGAAGACCCGCAACAAATACAATCACTGCATCTATGCTTTCGACGAGAAGGGCGAGATCCTCAGTACCCAGCTCATGCGCCTGGTCGAGGACGACAAGCATGTGCATTACGGCAAAGTCGAAAAGATGGACCAGCGCGAGATCGACCATCTCGAAAAATCCATTGCCGGCATCGTCGATATCAGCAACGCTATGTGGAGCTTTATCCGTGCCAGCGAGCATGTTTCGGGCGCGCTTTGAAGGGTGTTCTTAGCAGCTGCTAATCGGCGATACGGTAGGGCAGGGCGCCGCGCAGTGTGTGGTCGATGGTCAGCTTGTGCTTGAGCGGCGGCACGGCGCGGCTGGCGCAGTTCATGCGCTCGCAGATGCGACAGGAAATACCGATGGGATCGAAGGCCGCCCGGTTCGACAGATCTAGATCGTCGGCATAGACGAAACTGTCGGCATAGGAAATCTCGCAGCCCAGCGCGATGGCGTAGTGCGGCCGCGGCGCGCCGAAACCGCCGCTACCCTTGGTGATCTGCGTCGCAAGGCAGAGATAGCGCACGCCGTCCGGCGTCTCGGCGAGCTGGCGGATCATTCGCCCCGGCGACTCGAAGGCCTGATGCGCATTCCAGAGCGGGCAGGCCGCGCCGAAGCGGGCGAATTGCAGCTTGGCGGCGCTGTGGCGCTTGGTGATGTTGCCGGCCCGGTCGATGCGGGCGAAGAAGATCGGAATTCCCTTGGCGCCTGGCCTTTGCAGGGTGCTGAGGCGATGGCAGACCTGCTCCAGCGACGCGCCGAAGCGGGCGGCGAGCAATTCGAGATCGTGGCGCAATTCGCGCGCCGCCTTGAGGAAGGTCTGGTAGGGCAGGATGAGCGCGCCGGCGAAATAATTGTGCAGGCCGATGCGACAGATCTCCACCGCTTCCTCCGTGCGGAACCCGGCGGCGGCGGCCACGGCATCGATCTCGCGGCCGGCATGAAGCTGGGCGATCTGCAGCGCGATCTGGAAATCGCGGGTCGAAGCCGGCGCATAAGGGTTCAAGGTCAGGATGCGCGCCTTGGGATCGTAGCGGCGCACCTCCTCGCTGCCCGGTGCGCCGCGCACCACCCGCACCCCGTATTGGCGCTCCAGATAGCTGGCGAGCAAGCCATGGCTATCGCCATCGCCAAGGTTCAGCGCCGCCGCCAGCCGCTCGGCCAGCGTGTCGATCTCGTGGATGTAATTGTCGACGAAGTGGAAGAAATCGCGCACTTCCTCGTAGGGCGTGGTTTCGGCCAGTGCCGAGCGGCCGATGGTGTCGTCGAAGCTCGCCAGCCGCTCGCTATTGCGGCGATAGGCCTGATGCACCTGGATCAAGGCATGGGCGAGGCCCGGTGCATTCTGGGTCACGAGCTTCAATTCCTGCAGGCTCGGGTTATAGGTTTCGAACAGCGGGTCGCTCAGGGCTTCCGAGAGCGCCGAAAGCAGACGGTCATTCTCGCCGGAGGAGAGGGCGGCGATATCCACCTGGCATTTTTCCGCCAGCGCCAGCAGCACGGCGGCGGAGACGGGGCGCTGGTTATTCTCGATCTGGTTGAGATAGCTGGTGGAAATGCCGATGCGCTCGGCGAACTGGCTTTGGGTGGCGCGCTGGCCCTCGCGCAATTCGCGCACCTTGCGGCCGATGAAAAGTTTTCCGATCGCCATGACTCACCGCATTCGCAAGTTTGCAATTTTGTATTTGCATATTTGTAACTTATGCATATGCGCGCGTTCAAGCATTTTATTCATCCCATAAACGGCGTAATCGACAATGCGACGATTTCGATTGCCAGACAGGGAGGACCTTCCATGCGCGCCATTCTCGCCGAAGTGGAAGCAAGACGCGCCGAGGCGCGATTGGGCGGCGGCCAGCGCCGCATCGATGCCCAGCACGCCAAAGGCAAGCTGACGGCGCGCGAGCGCATCGACGTGCTTTTGGATGAAGGTTCCTTCGAGGAATACGACATGTACGTCACCCACCGGGCGACGGAATTCGGCATGGCCAGCCAGAAGGTCGCCGGCGACGGCGTCGTCACCGGCTGGGGCACGATCAACGGCCGCCAGGTCTATGTGTTCTCCCAGGATTTCACCGTTCTCGGCGGCTCCTTGTCGGAAACCCATGCGCAGAAAATCTGCAAGATCATGGACATGGCGGTGCGCAACGGCGCGCCGGTCATCGGCCTCAACGATTCGGGTGGCGCCCGCATCCAGGAAGGCGTGGATTCGCTGGCCGGATATGCGGACGTGTTCAAGCGCAATGTCGAGGCCTCCGGCGTCGTGCCGCAGATCTCGGTGATCATGGGGCCCTGCGCCGGCGGCGCGGTCTATTCGCCCGCGATGACCGACTTCATCTTCATGGTGCGCGATAGCTCCTACATGTTCGTCACCGGCCCGGATGTGGTCAAGACGGTCACCAACGAGATCGTCACGGCGGAAGAACTGGGCGGCGCCTCCACCCATACGAAAAAATCCTCCGTCGCCGATGGCGCTTACGAGAACGACATCGAGACACTGGAGCAGGTGCGGGCCTTGTTCGACTACCTGCCTCTCAACAACCGTCAGAAGCCGCCGCTGCGTCCCTTCCACGACGATCCGGCCCGGCTGGAAAACCGGCTGGACACGCTGATCCCCGACAGCTCCAACAAGCCCTACGACATGAAGGAGCTGATTACGGCCGTCGCCGACGAGGGCGAGTTCTTCGAAATCCAGGAGGCCTTCGCCCGCAACATCATCACCGGTTTCATCCGCATCGAGGGCGAGACGGTCGGTATCGTCGCCAACCAGCCGATGGTGCTGGCCGGTTGCCTCGATATCGATGCCTCGCGCAAGGCGGCGCGTTTCGTGCGCTTCTGCGATGCCTTCAACATCCCGATCCTGACGCTGGTCGATGTTCCGGGCTTCCTGCCGGGCACCGCGCAGGAATATGGCGGCGTCATCAAGCACGGTGCCAAGCTGTTGTTCGCCTATAGCCAGGCGACGGTGCCGATGGTGACCCTGATCACCCGAAAAGCCTATGGCGGCGCTTATGACGTCATGGCTTCCAAGCATATCGGCGCCGACGTCAACTATGCCTGGCCGACTGCTGAAATCGCCGTCATGGGCGCCAAGGGCGCTGCCGAAATTCTCTATCGCTCGGAACTCGGCGATGCCGAGAAGATCGCCGCGCGCACGAGGGAATACGAGGAACGCTTCGCCAATCCTTTCGTCGCCGCCGAACGCGGCTTCATCGACGAGGTGATCATGCCGCATTCCTCCCGCCGCCGCATCGCCCGCGCCTTCGCCTCCCTGCGCAACAAGCAGGTGGAAACGCGCTGGAAGAAGCACGATACGATTCCGCTCTGAAGGCTGAAAGCGATGTCCAGGACGAGAAAGCCGGAAATGACGCCCGAAGAAGCCCGCAAGGATCATTGGCGCATGTTGCGCTTCATGGTGCTGCATGCGGCCATCGGCAGCTTTATCGGCGCGGCGGCGGCGGCCGCCCTCATCCTGCTCGATCTCGGCGGCATCGGCACGCGCATTTCCCATGATGCGAACCCGATCGTGCCGGTTCTGCTGATCGTCGTGCCCTTCGCTTCGATTTTCGGCGGTGCGGCCACAGCCTCGGCGCTGCTGCTGATGCCCTATGAAAAGAAGTATAAAGATTAAAGCACGGGGACTGGAAAACACCTGATGTTCAAGAAAATCCTGATTGCCAATCGCGGTGAAATCGCCTGCCGTGTCATCAAGACGGCCAAGAAGCTCGGCATCGCCACCGTCGCCGTCTATTCCGATGCCGATCGGGATGCGCTGCATGTGCGCATGGCGGACGAGGCCGTGCATATCGGCCCGGCGCCGTCGTCGCAGTCCTATATCGTCATCGACCGGATCATCGACGCGATCCGCAAGACCGGCGCCGATGCGGTGCATCCGGGCTACGGTTTCCTCTCGGAAAACGCCGCCTTCGCAGAGGCATTGGAAAAGGAAGGTGTCGCCTTCATCGGCCCGCCGGTCGGCGCGATCCAGGCCATGGGCGACAAGATCACCTCGAAGAAGATCGCGGCGCAAGCCGGCGTGTCGACCGTGCCGGGCCATATGGGCCTGATCGAGGATGCCGAGGAGGCGGTGAAGATCGCCGGCCAGATCGGCTATCCCGTCATGATCAAGGCGTCCGCCGGCGGCGGCGGCAAGGGCATGCGCATCGCCTGGAACGACCAGGAGGCCCGCGAAGGTTTCCAATCTTCCCGCAACGAGGCCAAATCCTCTTTCGGCGACGACCGCATCTTCATCGAGAAATTCGTCACCGAGCCGCGCCATATCGAAATCCAGGTGCTCGGCGACAAGCATGGTACGACGCTTTATCTCGGCGAACGCGAATGCTCGATCCAGCGCCGGAACCAGAAGGTCATCGAGGAAGCGCCGTCGCCTTTCCTCGACGAGACGACCCGCAAGGCCATGGGCGAACAGGCCGTGGCGCTGGCCAAGGCCGTCGGTTACCACTCCGCCGGCACGGTGGAGTTCATCGTCGACGGCAAGGCGAACAAATTCTACTTCCTCGAAATGAACACCCGCCTGCAGGTCGAACATCCGGTGACCGAACTGATCACCGGAATCGATCTGGTCGAGCAGATGATCCGCGTTGCCGCGGGCGAAAAGCTGTCCTTCGGGCAAGACAATGTGAAGCTGAACGGCTGGGCCATCGAAAGCCGCCTTTATGCCGAGGATCCCTTCCGCAACTTCCTGCCTTCCATCGGCCGGTTGACGCGCTATCGCCCGCCGGTCGAAGGCAGACAGGCGGACGGGACCGTGGTGCGCAACGACACCGGCGTCTTCGAAGGCGGCGAGATCTCGATGTATTACGATCCGATGATCGCAAAACTCTGCACCTGGGCTCCGAACCGCATCGCCGCCATCGACGCCATGCGCGGCGCGCTCGACGATTTCGAGGTGGATGGCATCGGCCACAACCTGCCCTTCCTTTCCGCCGTCATGGGGCAGGAGCGCTTTCGCTCGGGACGCCTGACCACGGCCTATATCGCCGAAGAATTCCCGGACGGTTTTACCGGCGTCGAGCCGGAACCCGATGCGGCCCGCAAGCTGGCGGCTATCGCCGCCGTCGTCAACCTGACGCTACAGAATCGTGCCGTGCAAATCTCCGGCACCATTGGCAATCACCGCCGGGTGATCGGCCGCGACTGGGTGGTGACGCTGAACGGCGAAGAGTTCCCGGTTTCCGTCGCCACCAGCGAAGATGGCACCGCCATCCGCTTCGCCGATGGCGGCAAGGCGACCGTCGCCGGTGGCTGGCTGCCCGGTCAGGCGCATACGCATTTCACCGTCGATGGTGCGGTGATGGGCGTCAAGATCAACCGGGCCGGCACCGGCCTTCGGCTGCGCTGGCGCGGCATGGATGTCACCGCCCATGTCCGCTCCCCACGCGTCGCGGAACTGGCGCGGCTGATGCCGGTCAAATTGCCGCCGGATACGTCGCGGATGCTGCTCTGCCCGATGCCGGGCGTCATCACCTCGATTGCCGTTTCCGTCGGCGAGCAGGTGGAGGCGGGGCAGGCGCTGGCAACCGTCGAGGCGATGAAGATGGAAAACATCCTGCGCGCCGAAAAGCGGGCCGTGGTCAAGCGCATCGCCGCCGAGCCGGGCCAGAGCCTTGCCGTCGACGAGCTGATCATCGAATTCGAATGAGGCCGGCGGGCGGCGCTGCCGCTCCCCAAAACTTTCAATGGAATGAAGAGGAGCCGGCGATGTCGGAAAAGACCCTGAAGGACTGGGAAAGCCTGGCCGAGAAGGAATTGAAGCGCGCGCCGGAAACGCTGACCTGGCACACGCCCGAGGGCATCGACGTCAAGCCGCTCTATACGGCCGAGGATCTCGACGGCATCGGCCATCTGGATTCCCTGCCGGGTTTTGCGCCATTCCTGCGCGGGCCGCGCGCCACCATGTATGCCGGACGCCCCTGGACGATCCGCCAATATGCCGGCTTCTCAACGCCGGAGGAATCCAACGCCTTCTACCGCCGCAATCTCGCTGCCGGCCAGAAGGGCCTGTCGGTCGCCTTCGACCTCGCCACCCATCGCGGTTATGACAGCGACCATCCGCGCGTCGAAGGCGATGTCGGCAAGGCGGGCGTCGCCATCGACAGCGTCGAGGACATGAAGATCCTGTTCGACGGCATTCCGTTGAAAGAGATGTCCGTCTCGATGACCATGAACGGCGCGGTCATCCCGATCCTCGCCAATTTTATCGTCGCCGGCGAAGAGCAGGGGTGTCCGCGTGGCGAACTCTCCGGCACCATCCAGAACGACATTCTCAAGGAGTTCATGGTCCGCAACACCTATATCTATCCGCCCGAGCCCTCGATGCGGATCGTTGCCGACATCATCGAATATACCTCGAAGGAGATGCCGAAGTTCAATTCGATCTCGATTTCCGGCTATCACATGCAGGAAGCCGGCGCGACGCTGGTGCAGGAACTGGCCTTCACGCTGGCCGACGGGCGCGAATATGTCCGCGCGGCCCTCGCCAAGGGCCTGAATGTCGACGATTTCGCCGGGCGCCTGTCCTTCTTCTTCGCCATCGGCATGAATTTCTTCATGGAAGCGGCAAAGCTGCGCGCCGCCCGCCTGCTCTGGTCGCGGATCATGGAGGAATTCCAGCCGAAAAAGGCATCTTCGCTGATGCTGCGCACCCATTGTCAGACCTCGGGCGTGTCGCTGCAAGAGCAGGATCCCTATAACAACGTCATCCGCACCGCCTATGAGGCGCTGTCGGCGGCACTCGGCGGCACGCAATCGCTGCACACCAATGCACTGGACGAAGCCATCGCCTTGCCGACCGATTTTTCGGCACGCATCGCCCGCAACACCCAGCTCATCCTCCAGCACGAGACCGGCGTCACCAAGGTGGTCGATCCGCTCGCCGGCTCCTATTACGTCGAAAGCCTGACCAACGAACTCGCCGAAAAGGCCTGGGCGCTGATCGAAGAGGTCGAGACGATGGGCGGCATGACAAAAGCCGTGGCGGAAGGCTTGCCGAAGCGGATGATCGAGGAGGCAGCCACCCGCCGCCAGGCCGCCGTCGACCGCGGCGAAGAGGTCATCGTCGGCGTGAACAAATACCGGCTGGAAACCGAGGAACAGCTCGATATCCTCGAAGTCGACAACACCGCCGTTCGCAGCGCCCAGATCCGCCGCATCGAGGATACCAAGCGCCGGCGCGATTCCCATGCCGTCACTGCAGCACTGGAGGCACTGACACAGGTGGCGAAGAGCGGCGAGGGCAACCTGCTGGCCGCCGCCGTCGAGGCTGCGCGCGCCCGCGCTACCGTCGGCGAAATCTCCGACGCCATGCGCTCCGTCTTTGCCGATCACTCCGCCGTTCCCGTCGTGGTCAGCGATGTCTATGGCGATGCCTATCGCGACGATCCCGAATACACCAACCTCGTCTCGCGCATCGGCGAGATGAAGACGGCGCTGACCCGCAAGCCGAAGATCATGGTCGCCAAGCTCGGCCAGGACGGCCACGATCGCGGCGCCAAGATCATCGCCTCGGCCTTCGGCGATCTCGGTTTCGAGGTGCTGGCCGGGCCGCTGTTCCAGACGCCGGAAGAAGCGGCCGACCTCGCCATCGCCGAAAAGGTGCATGTCGTCGGCATGTCGTCGCTCGCCGCCGGCCACAAGACGCTGGCGCCGCAACTCATCGAAGCTTTGAAGGCCAGAGGAGCCGCAAACATCATCGTGGTTGTCGGCGGTGTCATCCCGCGTCAGGATTACGACTTCCTGCTCGACCACGGCGTCGCAGCCGTCTTCGGCCCCGGAACCAATGTCATGGAAGCGGCCCGCGCCGTGCTCGACATCATGCAGGGCCGGCTGCGCAACGCCTGAAGAAAAGGGAGGGCATTGCCCTCCCTTTTTTATAGAACCGTGCGAACCTTCCATAGTTCCGGGAACAACTCCACCTCCAGCATCCGCCGCAGGTAGGAGACGCCGGCTGTGCCGCCGGTGCCGCGCTTGAGGCCGATGATGCGTTCGACCGTGGTGACGTGGTTGAAGCGCCAGCGGCGGAAATAATCCTCGAAGTCGATCAGCTTTTCAGCGAGTTCATAAAGCGCCCAGTATTTGGTCGGGTCGCGATAGACTTCGCGCCAGGCCGACAATACGGTTTCGCTTTCCTCGCGGGTGCTGCCGATCGTGCCTATGGCTTCCGCCGGAATGTCGAAGCCGTTGCGGCCGAGCAGCATCAGAGCTTCCTGATAGAGGCTCGGCTGGTCGAGGATCGCCTGAAGCTTTTCGGTGATGCCGGCGTCGTGCTCATGCGGCTTCAGCATCACCAGGTTGCGGTTGCCAGCCAGGAATTCGATGGCGCGATATTGCCACGACTGGAATCCGGAGGACTGGCCGAGCGCATCGCGAAACGTGGTGTATTCGCTCGGCGTCATCGTGCGCAGCACGTCCCAGGCGCTATTGAGCTGTTCGAAGATACGCGCGACGCGGGTCAGCATCTTGAAGGCCGGCTGCAATTCGTCGGCGCGCACCGCCCGACAGGCGGCGCGGATCTCGTGGATCGCCAGTTTCATCCACAATTCCGAGGTCTGGTGCTGGATGATGAACAGCGGTTCGTCATGGGCATCTGACAACGGCGACTGGGCATCCAGCACCTTGTCGAGCCTGAGATAGTCCGAATAGGACATTTTTTCGCGGAAATTCAGTTCCGCGCCATCGGGGTGGGGATCGCGGCCGGTCATGTCACCTTGCTCTTCTTCAGGAATTCGGGACGGTTCCAAAGCTCTTCTTTTATAACGCGCTCCAGAACGGCGGCGGCGGCCTTCACCTCTTCGAAACCGATATAGAGCGGCGTGAAGCCGAAGCGGATGATATCGGGCGCGCGGAAATCGCCGATGACATTGTTGGCGATCAGCGCCTGCATGACGGCATAGCCTTCGCGGTGGCGGAAGGAAACCTGCGAGCCGCGCCTCAGACCGTCCCGCGGCGAGGCGAGCACCAGATCCGGGCAGCGCGCCTCGACTTCCTCAATGAACAGGTCGCAGAGCGCAATCGAGCGTTCACGCACCGCCTGCATGTCGACGCCGTCCCATGCATCGAGGCCGGCTTCGAGCGCCAGCATCGACAACATCGGCGGCGTGCCGGCGCGCATGCGCTCGATGGACGCGCCGGGGCGGTAGTCGAGATCGAACAGGAACGGCGCCTCATGGCCGAGCCAACCGGAAATGGCCGGCTGCACCTTGTCCTGCAGGTCCGGGCGGACATAGATGAAGGCCGGGGCTCCGGGGCCGCCGTTCAGGTATTTATAGCCGCAACCAATGGCGAAATCCGCACCGGCGCCGGTGAGATCGACGGGAATGGCGCCGGCCGAATGGGCGAGATCCCAGATGGTGACGACGCCAGCGGCCTTTGCCTTCGCGGTCAGCGCCTTCATGTCATGCAGCCGCCCGGTCGCGTAATCGACCTCGGTCAGCATCAGCACGGCGACGCTGTCGTCAATAGCGGCCTCCACCTCTTCGGGGGCGACGACCTTCAGGCTGTGCCCTTTGTCGACGGTGCGGATGACGCCGTCGGCAATATAGAGGTCGCTCGGGAAATTGCCGCGATCCGACAGGATCGTCCGACGGCCGTCACCGGCCAGCGACAAGGCCGCCGTCAGCGCCTTGAACAGGTTGACGGAGGTGGAATCGGCCGCGATGACCGAGCCGGCGGGGGCGCCGACCAGCCGGCCGATGCGGTCACCGACGCGATTGGGCAGGTCGATCCAGCCGGCTGTGTTCCAGGCGCGGATCAACTGATTACCCCAGTTGTCCTTGATTTCGCTCGCCAGGCGGGTGCGCACGGAGGTTGTCAGCGGTCCAAGCGAATTGCCGTCCAGATAGATCACCCCTTCGGGGATCTCGAACAGAGCCTTGGTGCGTTGGAAAATATCGGTCATGATGCGGTCGCGTTCTTTCTCAACTGGAAGCGCTGGATCTTGCCGGTTTCGGTCTTCGGCAGGCTGTCGACATAGTGGATCGCCCGCGGATACTTATAGGGGGCGATAGTGGCCTTGACATGGGCCTGCAGCTTCAGCGTCATCACCTCGTCGCCAGAAACGCCCGGAACCAGCACCACGTAAGCGGCGACGATCTGCCCGCGCGCCTCGTCGGCCATGCCGATGACGGCGCATTCGGCGACGTCGTCATGGGCAAGCAGTGCCGCCTCCACCTCCGGCCCGGCAATATTATAGCCGGCGGAGATGATCATGTCGTCGGCGCGGGCGGCGAAATGGAAATGGCCGTCCTCGTCCTGGTAGAAGGCATCGCCCGTCAGGTTCCAGCCCTGCTTGACGTAGTCCTTCTGGCGCTCGTCGGCGAGGTAACGGCAGCCGGTGGGACCACGCACCGCCAGCTTGCCGATCGTGCCGCGCGGCACCTCGTTCATCTGGTCGTCGACGATGCAGGCTTCATAACCCTTGACCGGCAGGCCGGTGGAGCCGGCGGCGCGGTCATCCAGGCGGTTGGAAATGAAGACATGCAGCATTTCGGTGGAGCCGATTCCGTCGAGGATCGGCTTGCCGGTCTTTTCCACCCAGCTGTCATAGACGGGCGGCGGCAGCGTCTCGCCGGCCGAGACGGCGATGCGCAGCGACGAGAGATCGGCACCCTGATCCATCGCCGCCAGCATGGCGCGATAGGCGGTAGGGGCCGTGAAGCTGATCGTCGCCTTGTAGGTCTCGATGATCTTGACCATGTTCGGCGGCGTCGCCTGCTCCAGCAGGGCGGCCGCAGCGCCGAAGCGCAACGGGAAAATCGCCAGCCCCCCGAGGCCGAAGGTGAAGGCGATCGGCGGCGAACCGACGAACACGTCGTCCGGCTGCACGTTCAGCACGTCCTTGGCATAGGCGTCGGCGATGATCAGAAGGTCGCGATGGAAATGCATCGTCGCCTTCGGCACGCCGGTTGTCCCCGAGGTGAAGCCGAGCAGGGCGACATCGTCGCGGCCGGTCTTCACCGCCTCGAATTTCACCGGCTTGTCGAGCGCGATCCGATCCAGTTCGGCGTCGTGATTGGCGCTGCCATCGAAGCCGACGACCTGCTTGAGGAAGTCGCTGTCCTTGGCGCAAAGCACCAGTTCCTCGATGATGCGCGTATCGCACAGCGCAAGGCTGATTTCGGCCTTGTCGATGATCTTCTTGAGTTCGCCGGCACGCAGCATCGGCATGGTGTTGACGACGACGGCGCCCGCCTTGGTCGCGGCCAGCCAGCAGGCGATCATCGCCGGATTGTTGGCCGAGCGGATCAGGATGCGGTTGCCCGGCTTGACGCCGTAATCCTCGACCAGAGCATGAGCGAGCCGGTTGCTCCAGTCCGTCAGCTCCTTGTAGGTGCGGCGGCGACCGTTGCCGATCAGGGCTGTCTTGTCGCCGAAACCCTTGTCTACCATGCGGTCGGTGAATTCGACGGCGGCGTTCAGATAATCCGGATAGTCATAACCGTCGAGGAGGAATTCCGGCCATTCCTCGCGTGGCGGAAGGTTATCGCGCGTGAAAGTGTCGACATGCGCCGAAGGGCTCAACATGGTTGATCGTTCCCCTTTTTATGGGGCAATCCCGGCCGGAACCGCTTGTGCGGCTTGCGTCCGACGACTGCCAATACTCTGTTCCCTATGGGCGCAGGTTACACCAGCCGAAATCTATTTCAAGTTTAAAATATTTATCGATCCGACGTCATTTGTTGGCGAAACGCCTGCGCTAAAACATGTCGCGCAAAAGTGTGCAGCGGCTTTGCGACAACGACATGCGAAAATAAAAGACCTGAAGCACAAGGAGCGAATCCGGAAAATCACGACGCGCTTTAGCGGTTGCGCTCGTCCGGTCGCGTCAGAATGAAGGTAGCGCTGCCGGCCATGAGAAGCGCAACCAGGATCGCAGCCAGTGGGCCGGGATGGCGGCCGAACCAGTAGGCGGCATAGCTTGCCGCCATCAGCAGGCAGGCCATCGTCTTCGCCCTGCGGCTGATCGCGCCGCGCTCTCTCCAGTCGCGCAAGGGTGGGCCGAAGATCCTGTGGTCGAGCAACCAGGCTTCGAGGCGTGGCGACGAGCGGGCGAAAGCCCAGGCCGCCAGCAAAAGAAACGGCGTCGTCGGCAACACAGGCAGGAAGGCGCCGATGATGCCGACGACGACCATCGACCAACCGAAAGCGAGATAGACGAACCGCATGAAAGGCGCCGGGCGCCAGACCTTTCTCCGGCTCCGGGACCGGTTATCCAAGCGTTGCCGGATAGCCGGCATCGTCCAGAGACTTAAGAATTTTCGCGCTTTCGGCAAGGGTTTCGATGCGCACCGTCCTGGTCGCCAGATCGGTGGAGACGGTGGCGGCGGTGTCGACCTCCTTGACGGCTTCGGTGATCGCCTTGACGCAGTGGCCGCAGGACATGTCGGGAACGGAAAGTGTCAGCATGGCTTCCTCGCATCTTCTGGAATAACAGGGCGCCATCCTTATGAAGCTTCCTGCCACTGGAAGGTCAATCCTGTTTGCGGAAAATTCAGAAGCATCAAAAATGCCATTGACCTTCCCGTGACTGGAAGGTCTAGACCCATGCCAATTGGAAAAATACCGAGTGAGGACCAGAAGCATGACGGCTCTGAAACGCATCAACCTTCCCGTCGAAGGCATGACCTGCGCCTCCTGCGTGCGCCGGGTCGAAAACGCCATTCGCAAGCTGCCGGACGTAAAAGAGGTGTCCGTGAACCTTGCCACCGAATCGGCTGAGGTGAGCCTGGTGCCGTCGGCAGAAATGACGCCGGTGGTCGAGGCGATCCGCAAGGCGGGCTATGATGTGCCGGCAAGCGTGGTGGATCTGGAAATCGAGGGCATGACCTGCGCCTCCTGCGTACGCCGGGTGGAAAAGGCGCTGAACGACGTACCAGGTGTTTCGGCGGCAAGCGTCAATCTCGCCAGCGAGCGCGCCCATGTCGAAGGCCTCGGCACGCTGCCGGCCGGTGCATTGATCGCCGCCGTGCGCAAGGCCGGTTATCAAGCGCGACTGGTCACCAAGGCCGCCGACGCCGGGACGGAGAACCGCGACCGGCACCTGGCGGCGCTGCGCCGTGACGCCATCGTCGCGGCGATCCTGACCGCGCCTGTCTTCGTGCTCGAAATGGGCTCGCACCTCTTCATGTCCTTTCACCATTGGCTGGCCATGACCTTCGGGCAGCAGACGATCTATGTGATCTCGTTCCTGCTCGCGACACTGGTGCAGTTCGGCCCAGGCCTGCGCTTCTATCGTCACGGCATTCCGGCATTGCTACGGCTGGCCCCCGACATGAATTCGCTTGTCGCCATCGGTTCGACCGCCGCCTGGGCCTATTCGACCGTTGCCACCTTCTTTCCGCAATTGATGCCGGCCGGCACGGCGAATGTCTATTTCGAATCCGCCGCCGTCATCGTCACCCTCGTCCTGTTCGGCCGCTATCTCGAAGCCCGCGCCAAGGGGCAGGCGGGCGATGCCATCCGCAAGCTGCTGGATCTCAGCCCGCGCACCGCCCGCGTCGCGCGCGACGGCACCTTTGTGGACGTGCCTGTCGACGAGGTGATGGCGGGCGATATGCTCGAAGCGCGTCCCGGCGAGCGCATCGCCGTGGATGGGACCGTCCTCGACGGCCATTCGCATATCGATGAATCGATGATTTCGGGCGAGCCGATCCCGGTCGAAAAGCGGGAAGGTTCGGCCCTGCTCGCCGGCACCATCAACGGCCAGGGCAGCCTGCGCTACAGGGCGACAAAGGTCGGCGCGGAAACGCTACTGGCGCAGATCGTGCGCATGGTCGAGCAGGCGCAAGGCGCAAAACTGCCGATCCAATCGCTGCTCGACCGGGTGACGGCGGTCTTCGTGCCCGTGGTCATCGGCGTCGCGCTGCTGACCTTTGTGGCATGGATGCTCGCCGGTCCGGAAAACGCTTTTGGCGTCGCGCTGGTCCATGCCGTTTCGGTGCTGATCATCGCCTGCCCCTGCGCCATGGGCCTTGCGACGCCGGCCTCGATCATGGTGGCGACCGGCCGCGCCGCCGAAATGGGCATTCTGTTCCGCCGCGGCGAAGCCCTGCAAACGCTGAAGGACGCCCGCACCGTCGCGCTGGACAAGACCGGCACCCTGACCAAGGGCCATCCGGAACTCACCGATCTCATCCCCCTGCCGGGTTTCGAGCGCGACGAAATCCTGCGGCTGACGGCCTCGGCCGAAGCGCGTTCCGAACATCCGGTCGCCGCCGCCATCGTCATGGCTGCGACCGGGCAACGCCTTGCCCTGTCTCCGGCAACCGATTTCCACACCGAAACTGGGCTCGGTATCGTCGCCACAGTCGACGGCCATGCCGTGCTCGTTGGCGCCGACCGCTTCATGACCGGGCGCGGCATCGACCCCGCCGCCTTGCGCGACGAAGCCGCGCGGGCAGGGGAGGCGGGGCGCACGCCGCTCTATGTCGCCATCGACGGCCGGCTTGCGGCGCTTGTCTGCGTTTCCGATCCGGTCAAGGAGACGACGCCGGACGCCATCCGCCGCCTGCACGATCTCGGTCTCGGCGTCGCCATGCTGACCGGTGACAACAGCCGCACGGCACAAGCCGTCGCCGGCCCGCTTGGCATCGATACGGTAGTGGCCGAGGTTCTGCCCGGCGGCAAGGTGGATGCGATCCGCGAAATCGCCGGCCGCGCCGGTCCGGTCGTCTTCGTCGGCGACGGCATCAACGATGCGCCGGCCTTGGCCGAAGCCTCCGTCGGCCTTGCCATCGGCACAGGCACGGATATCGCCATCGAAAGCGCCGACGTCGTGCTGATGTCTGGCGACCTTCAGGGCGTCGCCCGCGCCATCGCCGTCTCAAAAGCGACGATGCGCAACATCGCCCAAAACCTGTTCTGGGCCTTCGCCTACAATATCGTGCTGATCCCCGTCGCCGCAGGCGCCTTTTCCGGCCTCACCGGCTGGACGCTGTCGCCGATGCTGGCTGCCGGAGCCATGGCGATGTCGAGCGTCTTCGTTCTCGCCAACGCCATGCGCCTCAAACAACTGAAATGATTCTTCGAGATCGCATGATCCTATCCAAGAACCGCTTCACACTGTTTGGGATCATGCTCCGTTCTGGCACCGGATCTGCCCGGAAAGCTCGTCTATGATCGGGCAATCCGGGCGGTCGTCGCCATGGCAATGGGCGACCAGATGGGTCAGCGCCTCGCGCAGGCTCGACAATTCCTTGAGCTTGCGGTCGATATCGGCAAGCTTCGTCTCGGCGATTGCCTTCACCTCGGCGCTGGCGCGCTGCTTGTCGTCGTAGAGTGACAGAAGCTGGCGACATTCCTCGACGGAAAAGCCGAGGTTGCGCGAGCGATGCAGGAATTGCAGCCGGCCGATGTGCATATCGGAATAATCGCGATAGCCGTTTTGCGCCCGGTCGGCCGCAATAAGGCCGATTTCCTCGTAATATCGTATCGTCTTCGCCGGCAGGCCGGATCGACGAGATGCCGCCCCGATATTCATGCTCTCGCCTCGTCATGCACATGGTCGTGACCGTCAATGTGGGGCGAAGTGGCCGCGCTTGCAAGCGCGGCCCAACGGCAATCCTGGCCGACTGCTTGCCCTGCGGGTCCGAAACGTATATGCGACGAGGGATTTTTTCGCGCCGGAACCGGAGATGCGCCGAAAGTGAGCCAGAGCAGACATAGCCTGACGCACAGCCGTGCCGCGCAAGCGGCCGCGTGCCGGCGGCTGTCGCCGCTGCTCTCCGGCTGCCTGCTGTTCCTGTTCGCGCTCGTCAGTTTTTCGCTTGGACATGCCCAGGTTCTGACGCTGGGACGCGCCGGCGCCATGGGCGCTGAAAAGCCCGGCCAGACGCTCTATGCCGGAAACCGCGACAGCAATCGCGCCACGCCGATCATCGAGCGCAAGGACCCGCCACAGACGGTCTGGACAGGCGACGGCTGGGGATTGACGGCGATCCGCGCTCTGCCATCGCCCTATTTTACCGCCGCACGGCTCCTGCCGGTTGAACCGCAGGCCTTGCCGCTGCCCGCTCGACGCGACCGCCTGCCGCGCGGGCCGCCGGCCTGATCTTCTTGTGCGTTTCCGCAACGCCATTCCGGCCTGGCCGGATTTCGCGCGGCGCTTGCCGTTGCTTTTTTCTTTTCCGCAAGGACCAGACACATGCGCAATTCACGCTGGCTTGTCACCAGCTATATCATCATCATCCTGATCGGCATCCTCGTGGCGCTGCCGAACGTGCTGTCGAAGGACACGCTTGCCAGGCTGCCGAGCTGGCTGCCGCACAACCAGGTCTCGCTCGGCCTCGACCTGCGCGGCGGTTCGCATCTCGTGCTCGAGGTCGATGCCGCCGACCTGACCAAGGAGCGGCTGCAGAGCCTCATCCAGGATTCGCGCCGCGTGCTGCGCGATGCCAATATCGGCAATTCCTCGATCCGCCGCGTGCAGGATTATCTGCTGGTGACGCTGACCGATCCCGGCCAGCGTGACGCGGCGATCACCGAGCTTCAGAAGCTCGCCAATCCCGTCGGCATCGGCCTGACTGCCGGCCAGAGCGATCTCGCCGTCACCGCCGAAGGCGATGCAGGCGTGAAGATCGCCATGACGCCGGCCGGCCTCGAACACAATATCAGCGCCGCCGTCGAGCAGAGCCTGGAAATCATCCGCCAGCGCGTCGACCAAGTCGGCGTGTCCGAACCGACCATCCAGCGCGTCGGCGGCAACCGCGTCCTCGTCCAGCTTCCGGGCGCCGAGGATCCGTCGCAGCTGCGCAAGCTGCTCGGCTCCACCGCCAAGATGAGCTTCCATCTGCTGGGCAATGCCGGCGACCGCGGCGTCACCGTGCTGAAGGACGAGGAAGGCAACAGCTATCCGGTCGTCGACCGCGTCGAGCTTTCCGGCGACCGCCTGTCGGACGCCCGCGTCGGCTTCGAGCCGAACACCCGCGAGCCGATCGTCTCCTTCCGCTTCGACAATGCCGGCGCCGTGCGCTTCGCCGACATCACCCGCGCCAATGTCGGCCGCCCCTTCGCCATCGTCCTCGACGACAAGGTGCTGAGCGCGCCCGTCATCCGTGAGCCGATCACCGGCGGTTCCGGCCAGATTTCCGGCAATTTCTCGGTGGCGAGCGCCAACACGCTGGCCGCCCTGCTGCGCGCCGGCGCCCTGCCTGCGAAGCTCACCGTCATCGAGGAACGCACTGTCGGCGCCGATCTCGGCGGCGACGCCATCCGCAAGGGCGTTTATGCCGGCCTGATCGGCTTTGCGCTGGTCGTCGGATTCATCTTCATCCTCTATGGCGCCTGGGGCATTCTCGCCAACTTCGCGCTGATGCTGAACATCATCCTGACCTTTGCCGGCCTGACGCTGATCGGGGCGACCCTGACGCTACCGGGCATCGCCGGCATCGTGCTCGGCATCGGCCTTGCGGTCGACGCCAACGTTCTCATCAACGAACGCATCAAGGAAGAAACCCGAAAGGGCAAATCCACCTTCGCCGCCATCGATTCGGGCTTTGCCCGCGCTTACTCCACCATCGTCGACAGTAACGTCACGACGCTGATCGCGACGGTGCTGCTGTTCTGGTTCGGATCCGGTCCGGTGCGCGGCTTCGCCGTCACCATGGGTCTGGGCATCGCCATCTCGATGTTCACGGCCGTTTCCGTCGTCCGCGTCATCATGATCTTCATCGCCGGCCGCTACAAGCTGAAGAAGATCGACATCAAGCCGTTGCTGCCCTTCCATCTGATTCCGGACGGCACGCGCATCAACTTCATGAATGCGCGCTTCTTCGGCATCGGCCTCTCGGCCGTGCTGTCGATCACCTCGATCATCCTGTTCATCAAGCCGGGCCTCAATTACGGCGTCGACTTCCGCGGCGGCATCCAGATGGAAGTCGTGACGCAGCAGCCGGCGGATCTCGCGAAATTCCGCGCTGGCCTCGATGCGCTCGGTCTCGGGGAAGTCGCGCTCCAGGAGTTCGGCGACCCCAACCACATGCTCGTCCGCGTCGAACGCCAGCCCGGCGGCGAGGAAGCCCAGACGGCAGCCGTCGAACACCTGAAGGCCGAAGTTGCCCAGATCGACCCGTCCGCCAAGGTCGAGCGCACCGAAGTCGTCGGCCCGAAGGTCAGCGGCGAGCTGGCAATGGCCGGCGTGCTCTCTGTCGTGCTCGCCAGCCTGGCGATGCTCGCCTATATCTGGTGGCGCTTCGAATGGCCGTTCGCGGTCGGCGCCATCGCCACGCTGGTGCTGGACGTGACCAAGACCATCGGCTTCTTCGCGCTGACCGGCCTCGACTTCAACCTCACGGCGATTGCCGCATTGCTGACGCTGGTCGGTTATTCGGTGAACGACAAGGTGGTGGTCTATGACCGCATGCGCGAAAACATGCGCCTCTACAAGTCGATGCCGCTGCGCGAACTGATCGACCTGTCGATCAACGAAACGCTGGGCCGAAGCCTCTACACCTCCTCGACCGCCTTCCTCGCCATGCTGCCGATGGCAATCTGGGGCGGCAGCGCGGTGGAAAGCTTCGCGGTGCCGATGGTGTTCGGCATTTTCGTCGCTGCCTCGTCATCGGTGTTCATCGCCGCGCCGATCCTGCTGTTCCTCGGCGACTGGCGCCGCTCGCGCGCCAAGCGCAGCAAGGAGACCAACAACACGCCTGAAGAGGCGGCGGTTTAACCCTCGCACATGGCAGGGCCGGGAACAGTTCCGGCCCTGCCGCGTTCTTTCCAGGATCGATGGCGCCCCTATGCGGGCGCTTATTCAGCAAAAGGAGGAACGATCTTGGCGCCCATTCGCATCCCCCGAAAATCCTGGATCATCGTCTGCGACGGCGCGAAAGCGCTCATCCTGCGCAACGAAGGCGATGCCGATCTCATGAACCTGCAGGTGGTGGAAACCGTCACGCAGCCGGACGAAAAGACCAGCGAACTCGGCACCGACAGGCCGGGCCGCGCCAACAATCCGCCAGGCACCGCCCGCAGCGCCATGGAACAGACCGACTGGCATATGCTGGCGGAAGAGGATTTCCTGTCCGGGATCGCCGAAAGGATCGGCAGGATCGTCGAGGAACACCAGCCCGGCACCATGGTCCTCGTCGCACCGCCCCAGGCGCTCGGCTACCTGCGCAACGCTCTTCCCGCCAATGCCCGCAAGGCGATCACCGCCGAAATCGCCAAGGACTATACCCAGATGCCGGTGCCCGACATCGAGCGCAACCTGCTGAAGCTGGCGGCCTGACCGTCCGGGGCGTTTCCGGCCGAAACGTGATCGCTTCGGCCTCGGATAATGCGGCAAGGCAAGACGATGAAATGCTCTAGAATTTCGAATGCGCCAGCATGATTTCGCGCGCGAGCTGGTCCAGCGGCAGGATTCTCGCCACGCCGCCGCGCGCGATCGCCTCCTTCGGCATGCCGAAAACCACCGAACTCGACTCGTCCTGCGCCACCGTATAGGCGCCTGCCTGCCGCATCTCGTCCATGCCGCGGGCGCCGTCGTCGCCCATGCCGGTCATGATGATACCCATGGCATTCGAACCCGCCGCCCGCGCCGCCGAGCGGAACAGCACGTCCACCGAGGGACGGTGGCGGGAGACCAGCGGGCCGGTGCGGACCGAGACATGGTAACGCGCTCCCTGTCGCTCCAGCAGCATATGCCTGTCGCCGGGCGCGATCAGAACATGGCCGCGCAACACGGCATCGCCGTCCGCCGCTTCCTTCACCTCGACTTCACAAAGCGAATTCAGCCGCCGGGCAAAGGCGGCAGTGAACTTTTCCGGCATGTGCTGGACGATGACGATGCCGGGCGCATTGGCCGGCAGGGCTTCGAGAACCTCGCGCAACGCCTCCGTCCCGCCCGTCGATGCGCCGATGCAGACCACCATTTCCGTCGTCTTGGCCATCGCCCGGCCGGTCGGCGGCGGCAGCACCGCATCGGCGGTCAGCTTGGCCTGCGGGCGCACCTTGTCGCCAAGCACCGGAAGCCGGACATTCGACAACCGTGCCTTCGAGGCCGCCTTGACGGCATTGCGGATGCGCTCGGCGGATTCGGCCAGATGATCGGCCGCGCCGATCTTCGGCTTCAGGATGATGTCGACGGCGCCCGCCTCGAGCGCTTGCATCAATGTTTCGGACCCTTCCTCGGTCAGCGAAGAGCACATGACGACGGGGATCGGCTTCTGCGCCATCAGCTTGCGCAGGAAAGTGATGCCGTCCATACCCGGCATCTCCACGTCGAGGGTGATGACGTCGGGGATTTCCTCGCGAATCTTGCGCGCCGCCATGAACGGGTCGGTCGCGGCGGCAATGACCTCGATTTCCGGATCCTCCTCCAGCACCCGGGTCAGCGTCTGGCGGACACTGGCGGAATCGTCGATGATGAGGACACGGATTTTTTTCATGGCGTTTCTTCGCTACCGCTGGACAGTTTTGCGCGACATGCTCAGAGCCGCTGGAAGACCGTATTGCCGACCTGCCGGAGGGGCAAGTCTATACCGGTGATCGACTCGGAATGGCCGATGAACAGGAAGCCGCCCTTTTCCAGGCAGTCGCACAGCCGCTGCAGCACGCCCGTCTGGGTCTTCTTGTCGAAATAGATCAGCACGTTGCGGCAGAAGATCAGATGCATCTTGCTGCGGATCGGATAGGCCGGATCCATCAGGTTCATGCGCCCGAAGCCGACGCGGGCACGCAGGCCCGGCACGATGCGCACCTCGCGACGCGTCGCATCCAGCGCCGGCATCACATAGCGGTTGCGCAAGGGGGTGGGCACCGGCACGACCATGTCGGCGGTATAGATGCCGCGCCTTGCGACATCGAGGACTTCGGTGCTGAGATCGGTGGCTACGATGCCGTAGCTGAGGCCGGAGCGGCCATCGATGAAATCGTCCATTACCATCGCCATGGTATAGGGCTCGGCGCCGATGGAGCAGGCAGCACTCCAGGCGCGGATGTCATAGACGCCGTTGCCGACCAACTCCGGCAACGCCTGGTTCTTCATGAAGGCGAAGTGGTTTGGCTCGCGGAAGAAATCGGTCTTGTTGGTGGTGACCGCGTCGATCAGGTAGATCGCCTCGCTCTCCAGCCCGCCCTGCTGAAACAGGAAATGGCAATAATCGTCGAAGCTGGAATGGCCGGTCGCACGCAAGCGGCGGCGCAGCCGGCCCTCGAGCATGGTGATCTTCGCCGCCGGCATCTTTATGCCGCTGTAATTGTAGATGTATTCGGACAGCTTCTCGAAATTGCGCTTGCTGATCCGGTCGTCGGCGGATTGGAGAACGCGACTGACTGCACTCATGAACGCGGACGCTCCCTTGAAGCATCGACGGGCACGCGAAACCCTGTCCCGTCCATGCTGGAAAACAAAGAGGTGGCGCGCGTTTGCGCGCCATGAAGTCGGCTCAGGCCGCGCGGCGCGCGGCGAGGATCGCGGCATCCTCGCTCGACAGCAGCCGGGCGAGGTTGATGATGACGACGAAGCCGTCGTCGCGGCGCACGACGCCGTCGATGTAATCCGACTGCCAGCGCGCGCCGATATCCGGCGCCGGCTCGATCTTGTCACGCCGGAACGGCGTCACTTCGAACACCCGGTCGGCGACCATGCCGAGCGTCAAGGTGCGCTCGGCCAGCGGAATGTCGAGCACCAGCACCCGCGTGTGCGGCGTCGGCACCATGCGCGACAAGCCGAGCTTCAGGCGCAGGTCGATGGTCGGCACGCCCTGGCCGCGCACATCCCGCAGGCCCAGCAGGTAATCGGGACCGTTGGGAATCTTGAAGGCTTCCTCATGGTCGAGAATTTCCCGGACCACCTCGACCGGCACGGCGAAGACTTCGTCGCCGAGCGCAAAGGTCACGAACTGGGCTTCTGCGGAATTGTTGGCCATGGTTACATGCTTTCCCTGAAGGCGAGGTCATCCTCATCTGGGCCGCCCATGCTGAGATCGAGGGCGAAGCCCTTGACCCGCGCCTGCTGGGCGGCGACGGACTGCGTGGCGGCCGGGCGGGCCGCCGGCTTGGCGGCCGGGCGGATGGCGCGGACATTGGCGGCAGCGGCAGCGCGTGGAACGGCACGAGCCGCCACTTTACTGCCACGCTGGTCCTCGACCTTGAAGAAGGCGATGGAGGTCTGCAGTTCCTCGGCCTGGGCGGCGAGTTCTTCCGACGTCGCCGACATCTGCTCGGAGGCGCCGGCATTCTGCTGCGTCACCTTGTCGAGTTGCTGGATCGCCTCGTTGATCTGCGAGGCACCGATATCCTGCTCGCGGCAGGCGGCGGTGATTTCGGAGACCAGTTCGGCCGTCTTGCGGATATCCGGCACCAGACGGGTCAGCATCTCGCCGGCTTCCTGGGCAGCCTTGACGGTATCGCCCGACATGGCGCTGATTTCAGCAGCGGCGGATTGCGAGCGTTCGGCGAGCTTACGCACTTCCGAAGCGACGACCGCAAACCCCTTGCCATGTTCACCGGCACGCGCTGCCTCGACGGCGGCATTGAGGGCGAGGAGGTCGGTCTGGCGGGCGATTTCCTGCACGATCGAAATCTTTTCGGCAATCGTACGCATGGCGGAGACGGCGCGGTTGACGGCATCGCCAGAGGCTTCGGCATCCTTGGCCGACTGGCGGGCGATCTTTTCCGTCTGGGCGGCGTTGTCGGCGTTCTGCTTGATGTTGGCGGCCATCTCCTCCATCGAGGCGGAAGCCTCTTCGGCGGATGCGGCCTGTTCGGTCGCGCCTTGGCTGACCTGTTCGGACGAGGCCGAAAGCTGCTGGCTGCCCGCGGAGACGTTTTCCGATGCCGAGATGGCGTCGGCGACGACGCCGCGCAGACGCTCGACCATGCTTTCCAGCGCCAAGCCCAGCGTATCCTTATCGGAGAGCGGCTTCGGCGTGATCATCAGGTCGCCGGCGGCGATCTTGTTGGCGACGTCGGCGGTGTTGCGCAGATTGCCGGTCATCGTCGTCATCGCATTGACGAGATCGCGGATTTCATCATTGCTCTTGTGGGTGACGTCCTTGCTGAGATCGCCGATGGCCACCGCATCCGCCAGTTCGACAGCGCGGCGCAGGCCACGCGAGATGTTGAGCACGATCCAGACGGCAAACGCGATCGAAATCACGGCGACGACACCGACCATGGTGAACAGCAGCAGGCGCGACTGGGCATATTGGGCGTCGGTCGCGGCATCGGTTTCCTTGACGTTGCCGGTCACCGTATCGTCCAGCTTGCCGAGAATGGCGACCAGTTCCGCGGTGATCTTCTGGCCTTCGCCCATGGAAAGCCGCGAAGCCTGCACATTCGAATCCGAGGTATTCTCGGTGGCGAGCGCGGCGATGCGATCCTGGATGGCGGTCCATTGCGGAAACAGTTCGCCAAACTTCACCATGAGATCGCGAACATCCGGATCGTCGGATTGGGCCAGTTGCTCCTGAACCGTCTTGATCGTGCCGCGCTGCTGCGAGATTTCGTCGATGTATTCGCCGATTCGCGCCGCTTCCGTATTCAGGATCGCGTTCTTCTCCGCCTGGATCGACGAGGACACGGCGCTCGACAGGTCGCCCGATTGACGCAGGTTCGCCACCGGCCCCTGAACCATCACGGTGATCGCATTGTTGAGCGACGAGAGGTTGTAGATCGCCAGCCCTGCCATCGCGCACGTCATGAAGACGATAAAGGCGAAGACCAGTCCGAGTTTCATTTTAATGGTAAAGCGCATTGCTTCAGGTTCCCGTTTGTCCGTCAGTCGGGGCGATCGCCCGTGATCCGTTACAGCAAGGGTAGCGATGCATTCACGCCGTGCCGTCCGCTTGATTCGCGCATATCAGGCCGGACAAGCATCGTCCGGCAGTCGACGGCCGCAGATTGCGGCCGTCTGAATTCTGTTTGACGCTGCAGCCTTCAGGCGCTCTGGCGGAAGGCGTCGTCGTCTTCGTCGGGGCCACCCATGCTGAGATCGAGGGCGAAACCCTTGACCCGCGCTTGCTGGGCGGCGACCGTCTGGGCGGGGACTGCCCTTGCCTGCGGCTTAGCCATCTGCTTGATCGGGCGGACGGCGCCCTTGGCGGCGGCGGCTTTGCGCTGCGGCTTGATGCTCGCGCCGCCGTCCTCGACCTTGAAGAAGGCGATGGAGGTCTGCAGTTCTTCGGCCTGGGCGGCGAGTTCTTCCGACGTCGCCGACATCTGCTCGGAGGCGCCGGCATTCTGCTGCGTCACCTTGTCGAGTTGCTGGATCGCCTCGTTGATCTGCGAGGCACCGATATCCTGCTCGCGGCAGGCGGCGGTGATTTCCGAGACCAGTTCGGCCGTCTTGCGGATATCCGGAACCAGACGGGTCAGCATCTCGCCGGCCTCCTGGGCAGCCTTGACGGTATCGCCCGACATGCCGCTGATTTCGGCAGCGGCGGATTGCGAGCGTTCGGCGAGCTTACGCACTTCCGAAGCGACGACCGCGAAACCCTTGCCATGCTCACCGGCACGCGCTGCCTCGACGGCGGCGTTGAGGGCGAGGAGGTCGGTCTGGCGGGCGATTTCCTGCACGATCGAAATCTTTTCGGCAATCGTACGCATGGCGGAGACGGCGCGGTTGACGGCATCGCCCGAGGCCTCCGCATCCTTGGCAGACTGGCGGGCGATCTTCTCGGTCTGGGCGGCGTTGTCTGCGTTCTGCTTGATGTTGGCGGCCATTTCCTCCATCGAGGCGGAGGCCTCTTCGGCGGATGCAGCCTGCTCGGTCGCACCTTGGCTGACCTGTTCTGACGAGGCCGAAAGCTGCTGGCTGCCCGCGGAGACGTTTTCCGACGCCGAGAGCGCATCGCCAACGACGCCGCGCAGACGCTCGATCATCGAGTCGACATAAGAGAGCAGGTCGCCGATTTCATCCTGACCTTTGTGTTCAGGAGCGCGCGTCAGGTCGCCTTCGGCAACCGAACGCACGGCCTCGCTGGCGCGGCGCAGCCCGCGGGAGATCGACAGGATGATCCACAGCGCGGCGGCGGCGGCGATCAACGTCGAAGCGGCCAGCAGGCTCATCAGCGTCAGGCGGCTGTTCTCATAGGTGGTGATCGCGGCCTGGAGATCTTCCTTCTGCCGCTCACCGTTGAAGGCGACGAGATCCGACAGCGCCTTGACGGCGGTTTCGCGCGCTTCGCGCATCGGGCCGTTGGCCATCTGGATGGCGAGTGCATCGTTGTTCTGACGGGCAGCGGTCTGAAGATCGGCCATCTGGTTCCAGTAAAGTGGCCATTTCTGTTCGAAATCCTTCAGTATCGCCCGGCCGGCTTCGGTGGACAGCCTCGCGCGAACATCCTCGCTCGCCGTCACGATCCACCGGTTGTCCTCGGCCATCGACTTCGTCAATGCGTCGATTTCAGCCACATCGGAGCTGAGCAGCATCTGGCGCATGGTGTTGGAGATGCGGGTCGCCGCCGTCTGCATTTCGCTCAGTTCGATGCTGTTGGCCGCACGGAGATTGACGACGCGATCCATCTTGTCATTGAGGTCGGCGAGGCTTCCGACGGCGATGAACATGCTGACGCCGGATAGCGCGATGACTGCCGCGAAGGTGGTTACGAGTTTTGCTTTGATCGTGACGCGCATGGTCAAATTCCTTTTTTGTGGCTGCTCACAGTCCGGCTCTGTACTGACGTCACTTTTCGGCCTGGGTGGAAAAAATTACTTCAAGATCGGGAACAATGATGAAATCCGTGCCACGCTTGACGAGGCAGGAAATGAAGTCGGCCCGCCATTTCATGCCGACGCTGGGCGGAAGCTCGGACGCTGTTCTTGCCAGCGTCGTCACCTCGTTCACCTTGTCGGTGCGGATGCCGATCAGGTTGATTTCGCCGTCGAATTCCATTTCGATGACGATAATGCGGCTGTCGATGGTGGCCTTCACCGCCTCCATGCCGAAAGCAATGCGGATATCGGCGAGCGGAATGATCCGGCCGCGGAAATTGATGACCGATCCGACGAAATCCTTGGCGCCCGGCACCGGCGTTTCCGGCACGAGATCGAGGATTTCGCGGACGATGACCGCCTCCAGCGCAAAGGTTTCGCCGGCGATGTCGAAGGTCAGGACTTCGATTTCCTCGGCATCGCGCCACACGGCGTCGGGGACTTTTCTGAGCGGCTGGTTCATCCGGCGATACGCATCTGCGCCTCCTGCTGCTGGCCTGCCGCCACGAGGTGGACGACATCCAGAATGAGAGCGACGGAGCCATCCCCGAGGATGGTCGCACCGGAGAATGTCGCGACGTCATGGTGCAGTTTCGACATGGCCTTGATGACCGTCTGGTGATCGCCGATGATCTGGTCGACCACCAGGCCGACACGCTCGGCGCCGGTGGAAATGACCACGACTTTCTGGAACGGATCGGGCTTGGTGCCGGTGCGGAACAGATCCCGCAGGCGGATGAACGGCACAAGGCTGTCGCGCAGCGAGATGAAGGAACGGCCGCGCGAGCGCAGATCCTCTTCCAGCGACAATTCGAGGCATTCCTCGACCGCCGAGAGGGGAATGACATAACGACCGCCGCCAACGCGTACCAGCAGGCCTTCGATGATGGCGAGCGTCAGCGGAATACGCAGCGAGATTTCCGAACCTTCGCCGGGCACGGTCGAGACGTCGATGGCGCCGCGTAGCGCATCGATGGTCTTCTTGACCACATCCATGCCGACGCCGCGGCCGGAGAGATTGGTGACCGCCTGCGCCGTCGAGAAGCCGGGCTGGAAGATCAATTGCAGCACTTCCTGGTCGCTGAGCACCGCATTCGGGGCGATAAGGCCGGAAGATTCCGCCTTGGCGCGCACCCGGTCGCGATCGATGCCGCGCCCGTCGTCCTTGATGGTGATGATGACTTCGCCGCTCGCCTGACGGGCCGAGAGCGTGACCCGGCCGGCCTGCGGCTTGCCGGAGGCCAGACGCTGCTCGGGGGTTTCCAGCCCGTGGTCGACGGAATTGCGCACCAGATGCACCAGCGGATCGGCAAGGCGCTCGATGACGGTCTTGTCGACCTCGGTGGTCTCGCCTTCGGTGACCAGCTCGATGACCTTGCCGGTCTCGCGGGCGAGATCGTGGACAAGGCGGCGGAAGCGGCCGAACAACGTGCCGACCGGCACCATGCGCAGCACCATCATCGTATCGCGCAGCTCGCCCGAGAGCCGTTCGATGTCCTCGGAGACGGCGCGCATCTGGATATCGGCATGGCCGGCGAGCTGCCGCAGGCGCGACTGGGCGATGACAAGTTCGCCGACGCGGTCCATCAGTTCGTCGAGACGTTCGGCCGGCACACGCACGCTCTCGGCGGCGCGGTTCTGCTTGGCATCGGCGGCAGCGGGTGCGGCATCTTTCTGAACAGGCGCAGGCACAGCGGCGGGAACCGGGGCATTTTCCGTCAGTGTTGCACGTTCGGCGGCAACCGGCTGGGCCGCAACGGCCGGCTTTTCCGGCTGGATTGTGAAAGTTGCGGCCCGCAGCGGCGCGATATCCAGTTCCATATCGTCCATCACGAAGATGAACACGTCCTCGATCGCCGATTTCGGCTGGGCGGTGACGAGATCGACGGTCCAGGCGGCGTGGAGGTCGCTGGGGTCGAGCACGTCGAGCGAGGGCAGAGTGGGGAAATCGACCTTGATCGTCGCCGTGCCGAGGTCGCGCAACTCGTCGAGCAGGCCGAGCGGATTGGTGCCGTTGGCCATGGCGTTGCGCGGCAGGCTGAAGCGCACGCGCCAGGCGGCTTCCTTGGGTGCGGCCGGCGTGGCCGGCTCGCCATTCTTGACGGCCTCGACGGCGCGGTGCAGGTTGGCGAGGATCTTTGCCCCGACCGGCTCCAGCTCGTCGGAGGGGCGCTCGACCAGCAGGCGCATATGGTCCTTGGATTCGAGCACCACCGAGACGATCTCGACGGTGGCGGCGACCTCGCCCTTGCGCACCTTGTCGAAAACGGTCTCGCAATGATGGGTGAAGGCCGCCAGCGCCTCGAAGCCGAACATCGCGCCCGATCCCTTCAGCGTATGCAGGCTGCGAAAGACCGCGTCGATCTGATCCTTGTTGGACAGATCGTGCATGAGGTCGAGCAGGCCGATCTCGATCTGTTCGAGAAGCTCGGCCGCTTCGGTCCTGAACACTTGAATGGGATCGGGAAAACTCATTTTCCGAGGACCTTCCTGACGATCTTGACGAGATTTTCCGGGTCGAAGGGTTTGGTCAGCCAGCCGGTGGCGCCGGCGGCTTTCGCACGCGCCTTGAGGTCGGCATCCGATTCCGTGGTGAGGAAGATGATCGGCGTGCCCGTCAGGCTCGGCACCTTGCGGATTTCCTCGATCATGGTCAGGCCGTCCATGATCGGCATGTTGAGATCGGTGACGATCAGGTCGAAGCTGTCGGCCTTGGCCTTGTCCAGCCCTTCCTGGCCATGCACCGCTTCGGTGACGTCGTAGCCCGCATTCGACAGGGCGACACGGGTGGTCAGCCGGATGCTGGCGGAATCGTCAACGGTGAGAATACGCGCACTCATACTTATCAAACCTCGCGATGGAGCCAGAACGATGCGTGTTCCGGCGAAACCTGGTCCAGAAAGCCTGCCCGCCGGAGGACGTCGAGCACGGCGCCCTCGGCAGGTGCCGAAAGCGTCAGCGTCTTGCCGACGACCCTTGCGTAAAGGCGGGCAGCCTCGATCATCTGGACGAAACTGAAATCGACCTCGCGGCACGCGGTGATGTCGAGCACCACGGCATCGCCGCCCAGAAGCGCCGCCAGTAGTTCCGGCTGCAACTCCTTGACGGTGCGGATGTTCGCCCTCTCGGGAAGACGTGTTTCGCTACGGTTTCTGCTGACGTCTGCCATCCCAACCCCGCCGGTGACAATACTTTCAAATCGTCAACGAAGGTTTCATTTCAGGCTTAACAAAGGGTAAACGGGCACTACTCAAAGATGCCGCTTCTGTACCGAAACGCGTATGAATTCTCGCCTGTTATTTCTTGGGATGCGGCGAAAACACCTGATTTCCAGGCCCATCGCGAAAGGAGGAATTCGAAGGGTTTGTTTCAGCCCACATTAACATTAATGGCCGAAAACCGGCGCGAACAGCAGTTTTACCGCGCGGCACGCAGCTCTGTTTACCGGTTTTTTCCGGGACGATAGTATTTTCAAGTAATTCTAATAAACAAGCGAAGGTATCGCCGTGCAAGCCAGCGCTAAACTTGTAAAAGACTTCGAAAACAACGACCGTGCCGCTCTGGATACCATGTTGCTTGGCGCCCACAGCCAGGTGGAGGCGCGTTTTCTCGACGGCGGCACGGTTCTTCTGTCGATCATGGACGTCATCGCCAAGCTGATCGGATCGCTCGACCGGCTGACGGGCTCGCTCGACCAGGAGACGACGCAGGGCACGGTCGGCGGCATTCTGAAGACGGCGGAGCGGCTGGCGGCACTTCCTTCACGGGAGGCAGGACGCCAGGAAAGTTTCGAAACACTGTCGATGACGGCGGCCAAGATGCACAGCCATGTCTGTGACATGCAGGAGACGATGCGCTACCTGCGCACCTTCGCCCTGACTGCCAAGATCACCGGGGCCGGCATTCCGGATTTCGCCGGTTTCGCGGAAGAGATCCTCGAACGCATTCAGTCCGGTTCGTCGGAAGTCAACCGCTTCGCCTCCCAGCTCTCGACGCTGGATGCGCAGCTTCGCCGCGCCCGCGGCTTCGCCGCCACCATCGCCACCGAATATTCGAGGACCGTGCCGCAGATCGTCACCGATCTCCGGGAAAACGCCGCCAAGGTCGGCACCCATCATCAGAAGCTCGGCAAGATCGCGCAGGACGTCTCGCGGCTGGCGCGCGGCGTTCAGTCCAAGATCGCCACCGTGCTTTCGGCGCTGCAGATCGGCGACATCACCCGCCAGCGCATCGAGCATGTGCAGGCGAGCTTCAGGCTTTACGAAGAGTTGGTCGCAAGCGACGCGACGCTGAATGCCGACGCCAAGGCACGGATGATGAACGTCGTCTACCATCTCGCCGCCGCCCAGCTTGCCGAGATGGTCGAGGATTTCCAGCGCGAAAGCCGCAATGTCGTCAGGAACATGTCCGGTTTCGTCGACGACACCCGTCGCATCATGCAGCTTCGCGATGCGATGACACAAGGCGGCGACGGGCAGAATTTCCTGAGGACGCTGGAAGGCAGCGTCGAGGCGGGCGCGGCCCTTGTCGGGCGTGTCAAGGCGGCAAGCGGCGAAGCCGATCAGGTCGCCGCCTCGACAACGGGCACGGCCAAGGATCTGCTGGCGGCGATCACGGTCATCCGCGCCATCAAGAGCGACATCAACTATATGGCGCTCAACACCAATCTGCGCTGCTCGCGGCTTGGCGAGGAAGCCCGCTCGATCAACGTCGTCACCGCCGAACTCAGGCTGTTCGCCGCCAAGCTGGAGGAATCCGCCGAAACGGTGGTGCAGCAGCTCACCATTCTCGACGATGCCGCAAAGGGGCTTTCCGCCAACGGCGCCACCGGCGCCGACACCATCGACCAGCCGCTGGCCGACGCCCTGCAGATGATCCGCGACGCCGGCGCGACGATGGACACGCATCTGGCCGAACTGGCCGCCGAAGGCGAGCAGATGTTCAACCAGGTGGGGCGCTCGATCAAGACGCTGGATTTTGAAAGCGAACTCGGCGATGTGCTGGAACGGTGCGCCGCGGAACTGGCGCATCTCGCCGGGCCTGACATCGCGGATATCTCCGACCTCGCCGCCAAGGCAGAGGAACTCGGCCAGCGCATCCACAAGACCTATACGATGGCGCAGGAGCGCAGCGTGCATCAGCATTTCCTGCCGGCGACCGCCGCGAGCGCGCCCGCCGTCGAGACCGCGCCGGCCGCATCGTCCGGCGACGACGAAGAAGATCTGTTCGCAGACGCGCTTTTCTGATCCTTGCGGTCCGCGCGACCCCTTTGAATTGGGGATCGGCGCGGGTTGCGTCCTTGACATTGCCGGCGGGAGACACGAGGGTCGCCCACATCCCCCGCGCCCGGAATCGATCAGGACAGCGACGTTGCGTATACTTCAGGAAGCCCATTTCCCCGAACTGCCGAACTATTATCGCGGCAAGGTCCGCGAAAATTACGACCTGCCGGACGGGCGGCGCATCATCATTTCCACCGATCGCCTCAGCGCCTTCGACCGCATCCTCACCTGCATCCCCTACAAGGGCCAGGTGCTGACCCAGACGGCGCGCTACTGGTTCGAGAAGACCGGCGACATCTGCCCCAATCACGTACTCGACTATCCCGATCCCAACGTGGTGATCGGCGAGCGGCTGGATATCCTGCCGGTCGAGGTGGTGGTGCGCGGCTATCTCGCCGGCACCACCGGCACCTCGATCCTGACGCTGTACAGGAGGGGCGAACGCGAGATGTATGGCGTACGCCTGCCCGAGGGTATGCGCGACAACCAGAAGCTCGACCAGCCGATCATCACGCCGACCAGCAAAGCCTTCGATGGCGGCCATGACGAGCCGCTGACGCCGGCCGAGATCGTTTCCAAGGGCCTGCTGACGCAGGCGCAGTGGGATACGCTGTCGCGTTATGCGCTGGCGCTGTTCGCCCGCGGCCAGCAGATGGCCGCCGAGCGCGGCCTCATCCTCGTCGACACCAAGTACGAATTCGGCACCGACCGGAACGGCGCCATCAAGCTTGCCGACGAGATCCACACCCCCGACAGCAGCCGCTACTGGATCGCCGCCACCTATGACGCCGCCTTCCAGGCCGGCACGCGGCCGGAAAGCTTCGACAAGGATTTCGTGCGCGCCTGGGTGGCCGAGCGTTGCGACCCCTACAAGGACGAGATTCCCGAAATCCCAGGGCAACTGGTGGAAGACACCTCCAAAGTCTACATCCGCGCCTTCGAGCAGATCACCGGCCAGACATTCGTGCCCGATGACAGTTTTGCCACGCCCCGCGACCGTGTCCGTGCCAATCTGGCGCCCTATTTTACCTAGAGTTGACCTTGTGCGCCCAAAGCGCCAGACTCAGCTACTAAGGGACCCTTAGCATAACCGGGCCGTTCCGGCCCGGCTCACGGTCGAGGACACGAACGCAATGCGCAGGCCGCGCCGCAAAGCCGAGGAAACGCGCGAGGATATTCTGCTGAAGGCGGAAGAACTGTTCCGCGCCCAGGGTTTCTCGAAGATTTCAATCGCGGACATCGCCGCAGCGCTGGGCATGTCGCCGGCAAATGTCTTCAAGCATTTCCATTCGAAGACGGATCTGGCGGTCGCCATCACCGAGCGGCACATCAACCGCATGACCGCCCATATTGCCGCTCTCGACGTCATCGTCCCGCCGGGAGACCGGCTGTTGCGCGTCGCGCAGCGGCTGATGGAAAGCCATCTCGAAGACCTGCATCAAAGCCCCTATCTCTTCGAAATGGTGTTGATGACCGCCGACACCGACTTTCCCAGCGGCCGGCTCTACAAGCGGCTGCTGGAAGAAAAGTTCGAGACGATCATCCGCGCCGGCGTCGACGCCGGCATCTATCATTGCCCCGATCCGGCCGAGAGCGCCAAGGCCGTCAGCGCCGCTCTCGCCAGCGTTCTGCACCCCATCTTCCTGGTGCGGTGCCATCAGGAAGAACTGCCGGAACGATGCCGGATTCTTGTGGATCTGATCAATACTGCACTGCAAAATCCGCTTGCCAGGTGACGATTCATAAGTTACGTCACTTTCACGACGATGCCGGAGTCCTTCCGGCAATTTCAGTGGCGTGAAGTGTTGCAAATAGGTCGGCTCGATGAGAATTCGATGATCTGGAAAACGGACTTCAAAAAATTGGCCTTTGTAAATTTCACCTGAAGCAACACTCTCTTACCGTGCCCGATCTGGCAGGTACACTTAATCGAATGGATATTCTCATGGCCCGACGTCATGCGCTGATCATAGCCCTCCTTGCCGCTGCCGGCATGGTCGCCGGGTGCAACGAAAAAGGCGAGCAGAAGGCGGCCGGCGGCAACGGTGCAGCCGCCGCGCAGGAAACCCCTGTCAGCGTTGTCACCATGAAACAGCGCGAGCTGCCGTTTACCGCAAGGCTGCCCGGCCGCGCGGTCGCCTTCCAGACAGCGGAAATCCGCCCGCAGGTGTCCGGCGTCGTTACCTCCGTCGCCTTCAAGGAGGGCGGCACGGTCTCCAAGGGCGAGTTGCTCTACCAGATCGAGGACCGCAGCTATTCGGCGGCCCTTGCCCAGTCGCAGGCGGCGGTCGCCAAGGCGCAGGCCGCCGTGCCGACCGCCGAGACCAACCTTGCCCGCTACCAGCGCCTGGTGAACAGCGGCGCCACCCAGATTGAATACGAAAACGCCAAGGTGACCCTGCTGCAGGCCAAGGCAGACGTCGAATCCGCGCAGGCGGCACTGCGCTCTGCCGAGATCAACCTCGATTACACCAAGATCCGCGCCCCCTTCGACGGTATCGCCAGCGCCACCGGCATCAATGTCGGCAACGTCGTCACCGCCAACCAGACGACCTCGATGATGACGCTGCGCCAGATCAACCCGATCTATATCCAGCTCACCGAATCGAGCACCAACCTGCTGAAGCTCGAGCGGATGCTCGCCTCCGGCGACCTCAAGGGATCGCCCAAGGATGCCGTCATCCGCCTGACGCTGGAAGACGGCAACGAATACGACCATACCGGCACGCTCGACATGTCGGAAATGGCCGTCAGCGAAACCACCGGCACCTTCAACATCCGCGCCGTCTTCGAAAACCCGAACCGCCGCATCCTCCCGGGCATGTATGTCCGCGCCACCGTCGAGATCGGCCGCGAGACCGGCTACCTGATCCCGCAGCGCGCGGCGACGCGCGACGCGCGCGGCAAGCTGACCGCCCAGTTCGTCTCCGCCGAGAACACGGTCGAGGTCCGCACCTTCGAGGATGCGCGCACATCCAACAATTCCTGGCTGGTGACCAAGGGCATCAAGGACGGCGACAAGCTGATCGTCGATGGCTTCCAGTGGATCGGGCCCGGCGCCAAGGTCAAGCCGACCGAGGTGCAGATCGACGAGGACGGCCTGGTCATGGAGCAGACGGCACAGGCCGCGCCCGCCGCCCCGGCAGCCGCCAATTGACGCCTGAAGCCCTGCGGCCCGCGCGCGCCACCCGCGCCGCAGGCCGCAGTTTCGATGTGTAGCAGCGCCTCCCGCGCGTGTCGCCCACCGACGCGCGGCGCTGCCGGAACCGTTCAGAACGCCTGGAAGAACCCGCATGGCTCATTTCTTCATCCAACGTCCGATCTTCGCCTGGGTCATCGCGATCGTCATCATGCTTGGGGGCGCACTGGCGATCTTCACGCTGTCGATCTCGCAATATCCGGAGATCGCGCCGACCACGGTGCGCATCACTGCCGCCTATAACGGCGCCAGCGCCGAAACCGTCGAGAAATCGGTGACGACCCTGATCGAGGACGGCATGACGGGCCTCGACGACCTGACCTACATGACCTCGTCCTCGACCACCGGCAGCGCCGAAGTGTCGCTGACCTTCGGCAACTCGGTCAATCCCGACATCGCCCAGGTCCAGGTCCAGAACAAGCTGCAGCTCGTGCAGTCGCAGCTTCCCGACGTCGTCCAGCAGGCCGGCATCACCGTGTCGCGCTCGACGTCGAGCATCCTCATGGTCGGCGCGCTGGTCTCGGTCGACGGCAAGCGCAGCTCGGTCGATCTCGGCGACCTCGTCTCCAGCCAGATCGAGGACCAGATCAAGCGCCTGGAAGGCGTCGGCAGCATCAATATCTTCGGCTCGGGCTATGCCATGCGCATCTGGCTCGATCCGTTCAAGCTGCAGAAATACCAGTTGACCCCCGCCGACGTGACTTCGGCGATCCAGGCGCAGAACACCCAGGTTTCCGTCGGGTCGCTCGGCGCCCAGCCGCTCGCGCGCGGCCAGCAGATCAACATCACCATCACCGCGCAGAGCCAGCTCAACACCGTCTCCGAATTCGAATCGATCATCCTCAAGGTCGAGAAGGATGGCGCCACCGTTCGCCTGAGCGACGTCGCCCGCATCGAGATCGGCGAGGAGAGCTATGGCGGCGCCACACGCGCCAACCGCATGCCCGCCAGCGGCTTCGCCGTCAACCTGGCGACCGGCGCCAACGCGCTCGATACCGCCGCCCGCGTCAAGGATGCGCTGAGCGCCATCGCGCCCACCCTGCCGCATGGTGTCGAGATCCAATATCCTTACGACACCACGCCCTTCGTCAAGCTGTCGATCGAGAAGGTCGTCGAAACGCTCGTCGAAGCCATCGTGCTCGTCTTCGTGGTGCTGCTGATCTTCCTGCAGAACCTGCGCGCCACGCTGATTCCGATGATCGCCGTGCCGGTGGTGCTGCTCGGCACTTTCGGCATCCTGGCGATCACCGGCTACTCGATCAACACATTGACCATGTTCGCCATGGTTCTCGCCATCGGCTTGCTCGTCGACGACGCTATCGTCGTCGTCGAGAACGTCGAGCGAATCATGAGCGACGAGGGCCTGCCGCCGCGCGAGGCGACGGAAAAATCCATGGGCGAAATCACCGGCGCCATCATCGGCATCGCTCTGGTGCTGACCGCCGTGTTCATTCCCATGGCCTTCTTCGGCGGCTCGACCGGCATCATTTATCGCCAGTTCTCGGTCACCATCGTTTCGGCCATGCTGCTCTCCGCGCTGGTCGCCATCGTGCTGACGCCGGCGCTCTGCGCCACGATGCTGAAACCGATCGACCATCACAAGAAGGGCCGCGGCCCGGCCGCCTGGTTCAACCGCGGCTTCGACGCAACGACGCGCGGCTATGTCGGCACCATCGGCGTCCTGCTGAAATGGCCGGTGACGGTCATCGCCGGCTTTCTGTGTATCGTCGGCGCCTGCGCCTTCCTGTTCACCAAGCTGCCCAGCTCCTTCTTGCCGCAGGAAGACCAGGGCGTGTTGTTGACGATCATCCAGACGCCGACCGGCTCGACGACGCAACGCACCGAGGCCGTGCTGAAGAAGGTCGAGGACTACTTCCTCGAAAAGGAAAAGGGCAACATCACCGCGGTCTTCGGCGTGCTCGGCTTTTCCTTCTCCGGCACCGGCCAGAACAACGCCATCGTCTTCACCAAGCTGAAGGATTTCGCCGAGCGCAAGAATCCGGACCAGTCGGCGCAGGCGATCGTCGGCCGCGCCATGGGCTATTTCTTCACCTTGCGCGACGCCCAGGTCTTCCCGCTGGCCCCGCCTGCGATTCCCGGCCTCGGTACGTCGAGCGGCTTCTCCATGTATCTGGTCGATAGCGGCAAGCACGGCAACGACGCCCTGACCGAAGCCTCCAAGAAGCTCATCCAGCTCGGCAATTCCAGCGGCAAGGTGGTGGCGCTGCGCTCCAACAGCCGCGATGCGGAAACGCAGATGAAGATCCTGCTCGACCAGGAGAAGCTCGGCGCCATGGGCGTGGATCTGGCCTCGGTCAACTCGATGCTGTCGACGATCTTCGCCGGTCGCGACGTCAACGACTTCACGCTCAACAACGAGCTGAAGCCGGTCTATGTCCAGGGCGACGCGCCGTTCCGCATGCAGCCGGACGATCTGCAATACTGGTATGCCCGCAACCAGCAGGGCGAGATGGTGCCGTTCTCCGCCTTCAGCCGTCTGGACTGGATTACCGGTCCGCCGGCGCTGGCGCGCTTCAACGGCAGCAGCGCCATCTCGCTCGACGGCAGCGCCGCGCCCGGCGTCAGCTCCGGCGACGCCATGAACGAGATCGAACGGCTGACGGCCGGGATGGAAGGCGGCTATACCGTCGCCTGGCAGGGAATATCCTATCAGGAGCGTCTGTCCGGTTCGCAGGCGCCGATGCTCTATGCGCTGTCGGTCCTGGTCGTCTTCCTCTGCCTTGCCGCGCTCTATGAAAGCTGGTCCATCCCCTTCTCGGTCATCATGGCAGTGCCGATCGGGGTGCTGGGCGCGTTGGGGGCAGCGATCCTGTTCGGCCAGTCGAACGACGTCTATTTCAAGGTCGGCCTGCTGACCACAATCGGCCTGGCGGCGAAGAACGCGATCCTGATCGTCGAATTCGCCAAGGACCGGCAAGCCGCGGGAGCGGGAATCATCGATGCGACGCTGGAGGCGGCGCGGTTGCGCCTGCGACCCATCATCATGACCTCGCTCGCCTTCATTCTCGGCGTGGTTCCGCTGGCGATCGCAACCGGGGCGGGTTCTGCCGCGCAGAATGCCATCGGCATCGGGGTGCTCGGGGGTATGCTTTCTGCAACACTCCTCGGAATTTTCTTCGTACCCTCCTTCTTTGTGGTGGTTCGCAGGGTTTTCGGAAGTGCAAGGCGTTAAAATTTCATGTACGCCTGCACTCCGGGGATTCGAAAACATGTTGCAGACCGGATGGTTCAAGGCCGGCAAGCTGAAAGCATAATGGGCGCCGCCGGTGCGTAACGACCGGCAGGCTGAACTATGAAATGTGTAGGATAAGAAGATGATGTCCATTCGAGCTGCCGCCGCCTTCGCCGGTCTGTTGACGCTGTCGGGCTGCGTAGTCGGTCCTGATCACCAGGCGCCGGAGATGGTGCTTCCGGCCAAATTCGCAGAAGGCGGTGTCAAGTCCAATGGCGATATCGCCATGAAGGACTGGTGGACCGCATTCCGCGACAAGCGCCTGAACGGTTATGTCGTCCAGGGCCAGGAACAGAACCTGACGATCCTCCAGGCACTTGAGCGCATCAATGCCGCCGAGGCCAACGTCGTCTCCGCCGGCGCCGGCGCATTGCCGCAAGGGCAGCTTGGTGCCTCGCATACGGTCAGCGGACAAGGCGGTAGCCGGAACCTGCGCACGCAGACGGATGTCCGCAACATCTCCAGCGGCAGCCTGTCGGTATCCTGGCTGCTCGACCTGTTCGGCCAGTATGCCCGAGCACGCGAAAGTGCCGTGGCCTCGCTGGACGCGGCCTATGCCGATATCGACATCGCGCGGCTGACCCTGCTGTCCAACGTCGTCTCGGCCTATATCGATGCGCGTTACTACCAGGAACTGCTGGCGATTTCCCGCAAGAACCTGGCGTCCCGCCGCGAGACGCTGAACCTCACGCGCTTCCAGCTCGAAGCCGGCGCCGCTTCCCGCCTCGACGTCGTGCAGGCAGAAGGTCTGGTCAACTCGACGCTGTCGGAAATCCCGGGGCTCGAAACCCGCTTCCGCGTTTCCGTGCATCGCGTCTCGACATTGCTTGGCCTGCCAGCCTCGACGCTGATCGGCGACATGCAGAAGAGCGGCGGCCAGCCGGTGGCGCGCATGAATGTCCGTGCCGGCGTCCCGGCCGATCTCATCCGCAATCGTCCCGACATCCGCCGGGCGGAGCGCGAACTGGCGGCGGCCGTCGCCAATATCGGCGTCGCCGAAGCGCAGCTCTATCCGTCGATCACGCTGGGCGGCAGCATCCAGCCGAGCTATCTCGGCTCCAGCTCGATCAAGGGCGGCCTCGTCAACTGGTCGTTCGGCCCGAGCATTACGCTTCCGATCCTGGATGGCGGCCGCCTGAAGGCCGGTGTCGATATCGCCAAGTCCAATGCCAAGACGCAGTATCTGGTCTGGAAGGCGACGGTTCTGAACGGCGTCGAAGAGGTCGAGAACGCGCTCGCCGCCGTCTCGCGCGATGCCCAGACGGTCTCGGCGCTGCGCGCCCAGGTTCGCTCCTACGAAGAAGCCCTGACGCTGGCCACCGCCAGCTACAAGGACGGCGCCTCCTCGCTGCTCGACGTGCTCGACGCCCAGCGTCAGGTCTCGGCGGCGCAGACGAGCCTCGCCCAGGCGATCCAGCAGCAGGCCCGCGACTACGTTTCGCTCAACGTCGCCATTGGCGGCGGCTATTCGCCGGACGGCAGTTCGCCCGCGGTCCAGAAGGTCGTCGCGACCAAGACGACCAAGGTCGTCGTCGCCAACTGATGGACGGGGTGGCGCGATTCGCGCCGCTCTTTTCGAAACATGGAAAAAGCCCCGCCCGGTTGTTCGAGCGGGGCTTTTCTTTTGGCGACAGCCCGGATTCGTCAGGATACCCGAACGCCGTCCGGGCCGAAGGCGTGCAATTGCGCCTGCGGAAAGGCGATGGCGATCTCACCGCGATAGGCAAGCGCGGCTCGGTCGAGGGTGAAAATCTTCAGCGGCAGGCCATGCAGCGACAGGTGCAGGATGATGCCGAAGCCGGTCGGTTCGATCAGGTCAACACGGGCGGAAAGACCGGTCGCTGTGTCCGAGATTGTCACATGCTCGGGGCGGATGCCGAGCGTCATCGACGTTCCCTCGACAAGCGGCAAGGGGCCGGCCAGCGGCACCACGGTCCCGTCCTTGAGGCGCGCTGCACCGCCGGCATAGGTGGCGTCGAGGAAATTCATGCCGGGCGAGCCGATGAAGCCGGCGACGAACAGGTTGGCTGGGCGGTCATAGAGATCGAGCGGGCTGCCGACCTGCTGCACCACCCCGCCATGCATGGCAACGATCCGGTCCGCCAGCGTCATCGCCTCGATCTGGTCGTGGGTCACGTAGATCGAGGTCGCCTTGAGGTCGCCATGCATCTTCTTGATTTCGGCACGCATCTGCTCGCGCAGGCGGGCATCGAGGTTCGACAACGGCTCATCGAACAGGAAGGCCTTGGGCTGGCGCACGATGGCGCGGCCCATGGCGACGCGCTGGCGCTGACCACCGGAAAGCGCCTTGGGACGACGCTCCAGGAAGGGTTCGAGACCGAGTTTCGCCGCCGCGCCGGCGATCGCCTTATCGATCTTTTCCTTGGCGGTTTTACGCAGGCGCAGGCTATAGCTCATATTGCCGGCGACATTCATGTGCGGATAGAGCGCATAGGACTGAAACACCATGGCGATATCGCGGTCCTTGGGCGGCAGCTCGTTGACGCGATTGCCGGAAATGCGGATCTCGCCGTCGGTGACCTCTTCGAGGCCGGCGACCATGCGCAGCAATGTGGATTTGCCGCAACCCGATGGGCCGACGAGCACGATGAACTCGCCGTCGCGGATGCGCAGATCGACCCCGTGCAGCACCTTGACGGCGCCATAGGATTTCTGGACGTTTTCAATATCGATCGAAGCCATGGGATCAACCTTTGACCGCGCCAGCCGTCAGGCCCTGCACGAGATAACGCTGGATGAGAAGGAAGAAGAGGCCGGCGGGGATGAGCGCGAGAATGCCGGCCGCCATCATCTGCCCGAAATCGACCGAGAATTTCGACACGAAGGTCAAAAGCCCGACAGGGAAGGTGGCGGCGGCATTGCCGTTGATCAGCATCAGCGCGAAGAGCAGCTCGCTCCAGGCGGCGGTGAAGACGAAGCCGAGCGTCGCTGCGATGCCGGGCAAGGTCAGCGGCAGGATGATCTGCCGGAAGGCGACAAACTGCGTCGCCCCGTCGATCATCGCCGCCTCCTCCAAATCCTTGGGAATGCCGTCGAAGAAGGACTGCATCAGGAAGGTGGCGAATGGGACGTTGAAGGCAGTGTAAACGATGACGAGGCCGGTCAGGCTGTTGGTCAGGCCAATGGGCGAGAGGATCTTGAAGATCGGCGCCACCAGCATGACCAGCGGAAACATCTGCGTCAGCAGCATCAAGGCCACGATCAGGTATTTTCCGCGAAAGCCGAAGCGCGACAGGGCATAGCCTGACAGCGAGGCTGCGATCGTCACGACGATAGCGGTGGAGGCCGAGACGATCAGGCTGTTCTTGAAGAAGGTCGGGAAATCGCTGTGGCGCAGCACGAAGCCATAATGCTCGAAGGTGGTGCGAGACGGCCAGAGCCGCACGCCTTCGGTATAGAGCAGATCGTTCGGCGTCACCGAGACCTTGAACAGCCAGAAGAGTGGAAACAGGGCGAAGGCGATGTAGATCAGTATCGCCAGGCGATGGGCCAGCAGCGGCAGGAGCGACCGTCTCATGGGCTCAGTCCTTATTCAAAAGCGTCTGGCGCAGCAGGATGATCAGCAGCGAATAGGCAAGCAGCAGCAGGAGCAGCACCAGCGCCACCGCCGAGGCATAGCCGAAATCCAACCGCTTGAAGGCCTGGGTGAAGATGTAGCTGGCGACGATCTGCGTCTTGTCGGCCGGCCCGCCGCCGGTCATGACCACGATCAGGTCGGCGAAATTCGAGATCCAGACGGTGCGCAGGAGCACGGTGATAGCGATCGTCGGCGCCAGGAAGGGCAGGGTGATCGAGCCGAAGCGCTGCCACCAGCCGGCGCCGTCGATTTCGGCGGCCTCGTAGAGATCGCGCGGGATCGCCTGAAGTGCCGCCAGCAGGGTGATGGCGAAGAAGGGAATGCCCCACCAGACATTGGCGACGATCGGCCCCCACATCGCATGGTTCGGATCCGAGAGGATATTGCCGGGCTCGCTCATCAGCCCCAGGCCATAGAGCCAGTGCGGGATCGGCCCGATGACCGGATTGAACAGCCAGGCCCAGTTGAGGCCGGCGAGGAAGGACGGCACCGCCCAGGGCAGGAAAACCAGCGCCTGCGCGATGCCGCGGCCGGTGAACGGCTTGTCGAGCAGCAAAGCGAGGATCAGGCCGAAGATGAATTGCAGGAAGACCGAAGCGCCGGTCCACCACAGCGTATTGCGCAAGGCTCCGTAGAACGCCTTGTCCTTCGCAAGCTCGCGAAAATGGTCGAGACCGATGAAGCCGCCGGAAAACGGATTGAGCAGTTGGATATCGCGGAAGGCATAGGAAATACCGATCGTCAGCGGCACCAGCATGACCGCGACGATCAGGATCAGCGCCGGGGCACTGTAGAGATAGGGCTGGGCGGCGTCGGCCAGACGCGCAAGCCACGGCTTCCGGTCGCGGCGCGCAAACGACGCATCGGCTTGAAATGTCATCGGCCAAATTCCCCTCGCGGCGTTTTCTCGCCGTCTGTCGGCAGGATGGGGCGGCGATGGTCTGCCCACCGCCGCCAGAAGGATTTATTTGTTCAGATGTTTCTGCTGCGCCTTGGTGAGATAATCAGCCCACTGGTCGGCCAGTTCCTTCGGCGAGATTTCGCCCAGCAGCGCCTGCTGCGAGGTCTTGATCGCCAGCGAATCCTTGAAGAAGGCGAATTCTTCCAGATAGGTCGGCATCACCGTCGGCGTGGTGTTCGGGTCGGCCAGTTCCTGGAACCAGCCCTTGAACTGGTCGCCGGCATAGAAGGGATCCTTTTCGGCGCTGGTATAGGCGGGCAGGGCGCCGATGCGCTTGTTCCACTCGATATTGCCTTCCGGCCCTTCGAGCGTGGCGATCAGCTTCCACGAAAGATCTTTGTTCTGGCTGGAGTTGAACATCGACCAGCCGCCGAAGCCGATGGTCGGGAAGGACTTGCCACCCGGCCCCTTGGGGAGCGGCGCGACGCCGAAATCGTCCTTGTTCATGCGCTCTGCAATGGCGATCAGCGCATCCGGATCCTGGTCGAGGAAGGCGCAGGTGCCGGAATAGAAGCCGGCGACGACTTCATTGAAGCCCCAGTTGACGCTGTCCTTCGGCGCGTAGCCCTTCTTGTAGAGGTCGACCATCCACTCCAGACCCTTGGCCCAGCCTTCGCTGTTCATGGTCGAGGTGCCATCTTCGTTGAAATATTTATTGTTGCCGGCCATCGAGGCGGCAAAGATCATCCAGCCGTTCAGCCCGCCCGGGCCGCCGCGCATGCAATAGCCATACTTTCCGGGAAGTTTCGAGATCGCCTCGGAAGCCTTGGTGAAGTCCTCCATGGTCTTGGGCGGCTCGGAAACACCGGCCTGCTTCAGCAGCTTCTTGTTGTAGAACATGGCGCGCAGATAGAAGCCATAAGGCAGCATATAGGCGGTCTTGTTGACGTCACGGCCAAGCTCCAGCGCGCGCGGCGTCAGTTCCTTGGTATGCTCCCACTTCTCCAGATAGGGTTCGAGGCTTTCCAGCATGCCGTTATTGGCATAGAGCGACAACCAGGTGTCTGGCATTTCCATGACATCGGGAATATCGCCGGCCGAAACCATGGTGGCGAATTTCTGGAAGGCCTCGTTCCAGGGCAGCGAGATGATCTCGACCTTGGTGCCCGGATTGGCGGCTTCGAACTTGCCGACGATGGATTTCAGCGTCTCGGTGCGCTCCGGGCTGGTGATGACCTCAACCAGCTTCAGCGTCGTATCGGCCATGGCCGTGCCCGCCATCATCGTAGCGAACAGGGTGGCAGTGATCAGTTTCTTCATCATTCTTTCCCCTCCTTTGGTTTTGATAACACTGGATGAACTAGGTTTTACTCCTGGCGGCGCCCAGCGCCCGCTCGATATCCGCCCACAGCGCCTCGACGCCTTCGAGGCCGACATGCAGGCGGACGGACCGCGCGGAAATGCCGAAGGTCTGCGCGGAATTGGGTTGCGCCTTCTGCTCCAGCACGACGTCGCCGGGCACGATCAGGCTCTCATGGCCACCCCAGCTCACGCCGAGCTTGAACAGTTGCAGCGTGTCGGCAAAGGTCCTGACATCGACGCCCTCGCGGAAAATGAAGGAAAACAGGCCGGATGTGCCGGTGAGCCCGGCCGGCAGGCGATTGGCAAGGCCGGGATGGCAGACCGCCTCGATCTCGTCCAGCGCCTGAAGCCGCTGGGCGATGGTCATCGCCGCCGCCTCATGCGCCTTCATGCGGATCGGCAAGGTGCGCAGGCCGCGCAGCAGCAGCCAGGCATCGAAGGGCGCCATCTTCGCCCCGAGATAGGGATAGGCTTCCGCCCGGATGCGGCCGATCAGCTCCTTCGAGCCGGAGACCACGCCGGAAACGACGTCGCTATGCCCGCCGAGATACTTTGAAGCCGAATGGATGACGAGGTCGACGCCGAGCGTAAGCGGCCGCTGGAAGATCGGGCTTGCCCAGCTATTGTCGATCATGGTCAGCACGCCATGGCGTTTCGCCAGCGCCGCCAGGGCGCCGACGTCGTGGGTTTCCATCACCCAGCTCGTTGGGCTTTCCATATAGAACAGCTTGGCGCCGGGCAGCGCCCTGGCGACCGCCTCCTCGTCGCGGCCGTCGACATAGGTCACCTCGACCCTCATCCGCTTGAGATGCGTGCCGAACAGGCGGAAGGCATCGGGATAGACATGGCGCACCGCGACGATGCGGTCGCCCGGCTCGACGAAGCTCAGGACGGAAGCGGAAATCGCCGCCATGCCGCTGGCGAAACCGAGGGCGTCCTCGCCGCCTTCCAGCCTGGCCAGCATCTCCTCAAAGGCGCGCACGGTGGGGTTCAGCCCGCGCGTATAAATCGGCCGGACGATCTCGCCGCGATAGGCGGACACCATCTCGTCATAACTGCCGAAGGTGAACAGCGAGGTCTGGAAGATCGGCGGTACGACGGCATCGGCGAAATGGCCGGCATCATGGGCGGTGATCAGGGAAGCCAGATCGAAGGGATCGGCATCATGGGTCATCGGGACATGTCCTTGATGTCTTCCTCGACGACGTCGAGGATTTTCAGCGTCTCGCGCCGCGCCGCCTCGGTATCCTGGGCGGCGATGGCGTTGAACAGCGTGCGGTGATAGGGGAAGGAGCGGCGGGCGAAATCCTGCCGGTCGAAAGGATGCTCCCAGAAGCGCTCGAAGGTCTCGCGCATCTGCTCCAGAAGCTGGCGAAACAGGGGATTGTGGGTGGCATCGTAGATCGCCAGGTGAAAGGCCAGATCTTCCGGCCCGGAAGCACCCTTTTCCAGATGCACCCGCTCCATCTCGTCGAGCTTCTGCTCGATGCGGCGCAGATCCTCCGGCGTCCGCCGCCGCGCCGCAACCATGCCGGCCTCGCATTCGATGCCGCGGCGCACCTCCAGCGTCTGTAGCAGCACGTCGCGCAGATGCACGGTGTCCAGCGACAGCGGCATGTGGATGGTCGCCTTGGAAATCGGCTTCAGCAGATAAGTGCCGCTGCCCTTGCGGGTTTCGATGACGCCGAGCGCCTGGAAATGGCGGATCGCCTCGCGGATGGTGGAGCGGCCGACGGCCAGCGCCTCCATCAATTCGCGCTCGGCCGGCAGACGGTCGCCAGCCCGCAACCGGGCGTCGGCAACATAATCCACCAGCGCTTGCGTGACCTGCCGCGCACGGTCCATCGGCGGCAGCGGCCGTATGACCGGCCGCGACGATTGCTCTGCCATTCCCCGTTCTTTCGTTCCCGCTTCCCTCGCTTCCGCAGCCGGAGATACGGCACGGGCGGAGATTATTGGTCGACCTCTGAATTGGTCTGACATCTTAGCTTTTCCCAAGTTTACCGTTTCGTCAAGGCCAAATTCGGCGGGGACTTGACGTTGCGCGAATTGCGACTAATTACTGGAGCGTCGCGAGCGCCAGACATCGGCGCGCGATCGGAACTTTGGTGCCGGGCCCCTCTGGCGAGAGTTTTTACGGCGCTCTCGTGATGTCGGTACCGCCTGCAAGATAAGCCGGCGGATTCAAACCCATGAAAAATCTTCCCATGCCTCGCCCGCATGACGCCGATGGCGTTATTGCTGCGTCTTCCGTTTTTTCGGCCAACACGGCCTTCGGGGGGATGCGCGCATGAACGCTTCCCTCCCCAAATCCACTATGAGCTATTTCGTCTGGGCCTTCATCGTCACCGGGCTCGGCCTCGTGCTCGGGGCCTGGCTCGGCTGGGCTTCTACCGGCACGCTGTCCGGCATGGCCACGGTGTTCTTCATCTGCGTCGTGCTCGCGGTCCTCGAAATCTCGCTTTCCTTCGACAATGCCATTGTCAATGCCAACAAGCTCAAGGACATGACGCCGGTCTGGCAGCATCGCTTCCTGACCTGGGGCATCGTTATCGCCGTCTTCGGCATGCGCATCGTCTTCCCCTTGGCGATCGTCGTCATCGCCGCCGGCATCGGCCCGATCGAGGCCGTCATCCTCGCGGCGAAGCAGCCGGACGAATATGCGCGTATCATGAACGACGCGCACCTGCCGATCGCCGCCTTCGGCGGCACCTTCCTGATGATGGTCGGCCTGTCCTACTTCTTCAATCATGAGAAGGAGGTTCACTGGTTCAGCCTGCTTGAATCGCGCATGGCGAAATTTGCCTCGATCAAGGGCGTCGAGATCGCCATCGTTCTGCTGACCATCCTGGTTTTCGCGGCGATGCTGGAGGGGACCGAGGCCACCACCTTCCTCTATTCGGCGATCTACGGCCTGCTGACCTTCCTCGCGGTGGAAGTCATCGGCGGCCTCCTCGATTATTCGCAGCGGGCGATGAGCGAGGCGGCCAAGGGCGGCTTCGGCGCCTTCCTCTATCTGGAAGTGCTCGATGCCAGCTTCTCCTTCGATGGCGTCATCGGCGCCTTCGCGCTGACGCAGAACCTGTTCGTCATCGCCATCGGCCTCGGCATCGGCGCCATGTATGTGCGCTCGATGACCATCATGCTGGTGGAAAAGGGCACGCTGGCCGAATACCGCTATCTGGAGCACGGTGCGTTTTACGCCATCCTGATCCTTGCGGTGATCATGTATGTGCAGACGATGTTCCATATTCCGGAAGTGATCACCGGCCTCGGCGGCGCGACGCTGATCGGCATTTCCTTCTGGGCGTCGGTGCGCCACAACCGTCGCGAACGCGCCGGGCAATTGTCGCCCAGCCACTGACGGCAGCGACCGCGCATGGGCCTCGACCGGCCCGTGCGCGGCAAAAAAGGCGCAATACCCCGAAATTCAACGGTTTTTACGCTTTCTGCTCCGCGGGCTGGCTTTGCAGGCCTATGACCTTGCAGTTACAGTCGTTTGGATTGATTCTCGGGGGATTCCATGGCGGACGAAACGCTTCTTCAGCGCACGCAATTGCCACGGCCGGATGTGACGGCGGAGGAAGCGGCGGCGATCCTCGACACTTTCTACGGTCTGAAAGGCACGATCACCGAACTCGGCAGCCAGCAGGATCGCAATTACCGCCTCGATACCGGCGAAAGCCGCTACGTGCTGAAAATCTGCCGCATGGAATATGCGACCGTCGAACTGGAAGCCCAGAATGCCGCCATGCATCATCTGGCCACCAAACCCGACAGCCCGCGCGTGCCGACCCCCGTCAAGGCCAGCAATGGCGACGACATCCTGTTCCTCGCCGTTGGCGGCGACGAATACCAGGTGCGGCTGCTGACCTACCTCGACGGCGAACCATTGACGCAGCGCAAATATCTCGGCGAAACCGCTGTTGCCGTGCTCGGCGCGCTTACCGCCCGCATTGCCGTCAACCTTGCCGATTTCGAGCATCCCGGCCTCGAGCGCGAATTGCAATGGGATCTGCGCCGCGCCGGCCAGGTCGCCTTGCACCTCCTTCAGGCGATTACCGATATGCAGGCGCGCGATCGCATCGCCAAGGCGATGGTCGCCGCCGTCAGGCGCATTCAGCCGCTGGCGGAAGAGTTGCGCATCCAGGCGATCCATCACGACGTCACCGACGACAACGTCGTCTCGCGCCCCGACGAGGCCGGCCGGCTGATCCCCGACGGCGTCATCGATTTCGGCGATATCCTCAACGGCTGGCTGGCCGCCGATCTCGCCGTCACCTGCTCGGCGCTGCTGCATCATGCCGACGGCAATCCGTTCTTCATCCTGCCGGCCATCCGCGCCTATCATGCCGTCAATCCGCTGAATGCGGCGGAAGCCCGCGCCTTGTGGCCGCTGATCGTCGCCCGCGCCTGCATCCTCGTCGCCAGCAGCGAGCAGCAACTGGCCGTCGAGCCCGACAACGACTATGTGCTTGGCAACATCGAGCACGAGCGAACGATCTTCGAAGTGGCGACCTCGGTGCAGTCCGTCGTCATGGAGCAGGCGATCCTTGCCGCGCTCGACATGGCCGATCCCGCACAGGACCTGCCGCCTATCGGCCCGTTGCTGCCCGGCGTCGGAACAGATGCCATCCGCCTGCTGTCGCTCGATATCGACAGCCCACATTTCGAGCAGGACAATTTTCTGCGGCGCGGCATGGAGCTGAAACTTCTCGAACAGGCTGCGCGCGAAACCGGCATCGCCATCACCCGCTACGGCGAATATCGCCTGACCGAGACCAACCTGCGCTCCACCGCCGAACCCGAGACGTTTGCGCTGCATGTCGATCTCTGCCTGCCGGCCGGGTTCCAGACGGCTGCCCCGTTCGCCGGCCGCATCGAGCGCTACAATGAGCGCACAGTGCTGGCGGGCGAGGGCATTCACCTGCATCTGCTTGGCCTCGATTGCCTGCATGAGGCGGGCATCACGCTTTCCGAAGGCGAGCCGCTCGGCACGGTGGAGGGCACGGCTGGGCATTTCGGCCTGATGCGCCTGCAACTCTGCACCGAGGCCGGCCTGTTCCCGCCCTATTTCTGCCGTCCGTCGCAGGCCGACCTCTGGCGCAAGCTCAGCCCCTCGCCCTCGGCCCTTCTGGGCAGCCATTGCGATGCGCCCGCTCTCGACGGCGACGACCTGCTTGCCCGCCGCACCCGCCATTTCGCCAAACCGCAGAAGAACTACTATTCCAACCCGCCGCAGATCGAGCGCGGCTGGAAGGAACACATGTTCTCGACCACCGGCCGGGCCTACCTCGACATGGTCAACAACGTCTCCATCGTCGGCCACGGCCATCCGCGCCTGGCGGAAGCCGTCTATCGGCAATGGTCGATGCTGAACACCAATTCCCGCTTCCATTACAGGGCGGTCGCCGAATTCTCAGAGCGGCTGGCCTCGCTGGCGCCGGAAAAGCTCGATACGGTCTTCCTCGTCAACAGCGGCTCCGAAGCCAACGATCTGGCGATCCGCCTCGCCTGGGCAGCCTCGGGCGCGAAGAACATGGTCTGCCTGCTGGAAGGCTATCATGGCTGGGCGGTCGGCAGCGACGCCGTCTCCACCTCGGTCGCCGACAATCCGAAGGCGCTCTCGACCCGGCCGGACTGGGTGCATCCGATCATGTCGCCCAACACTTATCGCGGCCTGTATCGCGGCGAGAATTCGGCGCGGGATTACATCGCCGCCGCAATGCCACTGTTCGAGGAAGTGGACCGCAAGGGCGAGAAGCTCGCCGGCTTCATCTGCGAAACCGTCTATGGCAATGCCGGCGGCATTCCGCTGCCGCCAGGCTATCTCAAGGACATCTATGCCGAGGTGCGCGCCCGCGGCGGCGTGTGCATCGCCGACGAAGTGCAGGTTGGATACGGCCGCCTCGGGCATTATTTCTGGGGTTTCGACCAGCAGGGCGTCGAGCCCGATATCATCACCATCGCCAAGGGCATGGGCAATGGCCATCCGCTCGGCGCGGTCATCACCAGCAAGGCAATTGCAGAGGCGCTGGAGCGGGAGGGCGGCTATTTCTTCTCGTCCGCCGGCGGCAGCCCGGTGAGCTGCACGGTCGGCATGACCGTGCTCGACATCATGACCGACGAGGAATTGCAGGAAAACGCCCGCGATATCGGCGATCACCTGAAGGCCCGGCTGGAAGCACTCGGCCAGCGTTTTCCCCTTGTCGGCGCCGTGCATGGCATGGGGCTTTATCTCGGCGTCGAATTCGTCCGCGACCGCCAGACCTTGCAGCCGGCGACGCAGGAGACGGCGGCGATCTGCGACCGCCTGCTCGATCTCGGCGTCATCATGCAGCCGACCGGCGATTATCTCAACGTGCTGAAGATCAAGCCGCCGCTCTGCCTCAGCCGCGAGAGCGCCGATTTCTTCGCCGACAGTCTGGCAAGGGTCTTGGAAGAGGGCTGGTAAAACTCAGTCCTGCATCTCCGGCACCGTGAACACTGCCTGCGCCGCCAGCAGGGAGCGCGTATAGTCATGCTGCGGATTGGAAAACACCGTGGCCGCCGGCCCCATCTCGACAATCTCGCCAGCGCGCATCACGGCGACCCGGTCGGCGATATATTCGACAACATCAAGATCATGGCTGATGAACAGGAAAGCCGTGCCGAATTTTTCGTTGAGGTCGAGGATCAGGTCAAGTACCTGCGCCTGCACCGAAAGATCGAGCGCCGAGACCGGCTCGTCGGCGACGACCAGCTTTGGCCGTGTGATCAGGGCGCGGGCGAGCGCGATCCTCTGCCGCTGCCCGCCGGAAAATTCATGCGGGAAACGCCCCACGGCATCCTCCGGCAGGCCGACCGCCTCCAGAATACGCGCGACTTCAGTCTTCGCCTCTGCTGTCGAGGGGCGCGGGCTCAGCAGATGCAGCGGCTCGGCGACGATGCGCCCGACGCGGTGGCGCGGATCGAGCGAGCCGAAGGGATCCTGAAACACCATCTGAAAATGCCGCCGCCGCTGCCGCAATGCCTGCGCCGGCAGGGCAAACAGGTTTTCGCCCTCGAACAAAACCTCGCCGCCGCTTGGGTCATCGAGCGCCATGGCGAGCCGCGCCAGCGTCGATTTTCCGGAACCGCTTTCACCGACAAGACCAAGGATTTCACCCGGTTGCAGGCTGAGATCGACGTTGCGCAGCGCTGAGACGCGCTCGCGCTTGCCGAAAAAACCGGGACGGGCATAGTCGCGGCTAAGATTGCGGATATCGAGCAGCGGCGTCATCGCCCCTCCATAGGCAGGCGGCGCTGGCGATGGCTGCCGCGCGGGATCGCCTCCAAGAGTCCGCGCGTATAGGGATGGGAAGGCGCGGTTAAGACCTGCCGCGTCGGCCCGCTCTCGACACAATCGCCATGCCGCAGAACCAGCAGGTTTTCGGTGGCATAGGCGAGCACGCCGGGATTATGGCTGATCAGCATCAACGCCATCTCCTCGTCGCGCACCAGTTCAGCCAACAGATCGAGGATCTCGCGCTGCACGGTGACATCCAGCGCCGTCGTCGGCTCGTCGGCGATCAGAAGGGCGGGGCGGAGCGCAATGGCAATCGCGATGCCGACCCGCTGGCGCTGGCCGCCGGACAATTCATGCGGATAGTTTTTCGCCCGCTCGGCAGCGCGCGGGATGCGCACCCGGTCGAGCAGGGCGACGGCATCCCGACGCCCTTGCCGCCAGCCGATGCCGCGATGCCGGACAAGGCCCTCAGCCACCTGATCGGCAATCGACATGGCCGGATTGAGCGCCGTCAGCGGCTCCTGAAACACCATGCCGATGCGGCGGCCACGAATGTCGTCCCAGGCCGGATCGTTGGCATTGGGCAGGGGATTGTCTTCGAAGACGATCCGCCCGGTGGTTTTTAGACCCGCCGGCAAAAGGCCGATCACCCCCAGCGCCGTCATCGTCTTGCCGGAGCCGGACTCGCCGGCAAGCCCGAGGGTTTTGCCTCGCCCGAGCGTCAAGCTCAGGTCGCGCAGGATCGGCCGGCCCGAGGCCGTTTCGATGCTCAAGCCTTCGACGCGGACCAGCGGTTGCGTCATCGGCCCGTCTCCGCTTTCGGATCCAGCAGATCGCGAAACCCGTCACCGATCAGGTTGAAACCTAAAACGGAGAGCGCGATGGCGAGACCGGGCAGCAGCGCCAGCCAGGGGGCCGGACGCAGGAAGGTCTGCGCCTCCGCCAGCATCCGTCCCCAGGTCGGAGCCGGAGGGGGCAGGCCGAGACCAAGAAAACTCAGGCCTGCTTCGGTGAGGATGGCAAGCCCGAGCTGGATCGTCACCTGCACGAGGATCGGCGTGGCGATATTCGGGGCGACATGCTCGATGCTGATCCGCGCCGCGCCTTTGCCGCAGGCGCGGGCCGCCATGATGTAATCGCGCGCCCAGATGCGGCTGGCGGCGGCGAAGGCGATACGGGTGAAGACCGGGATCATGAACACGCCAATGGCAATGATCGCCGTGAACCGGCCGGGGCCGATGAAGGCGCCGAGCATCATCGCCGAGAGGATCGGCGGAATGGCGAATAGGACATCGCAACCGCGCAGTACCAGCGTGGCGAAAATTCCCGCGCGCTTGATGGCACAGGCAAGCCCGAGCGCGGTGCCGACCCCGGCGCCGATCAGCACCGAGAGAAAGGCGATAGAGAGCGAATTCCACGCCCCGACCATCAGCAGCGAGGCGATATCGCGGCCATATTGATCTGTACCCAGCAGACCGGCGACGAGCGGCGGCTTGAGCTTCAGCAGAATCTGCATCTTGGTCGGCGATGCCGGCGTCCAGACGAGCGACAGCAGCGCCACGGCCAGCAGCAGGCCGATCAGGACAAGGCCGGCAATCAGGCCGAGCGGGCGCTTGCGGGTCGATGCGCTCATGCCGGGGTCGCGCGCAGGCGCGGATCGAGCCGCATCTGGAGGAGATCGACCAAAAAATTCACGACGATGACGAGGCCGGAGAGCAGCAGCACCACCGCCTGCATGACGACGATATCGCGTTGCGTCAGCGCCTGATAGGCGAGCCGGCCGAGACCGGGAAGATTGAAAACATTTTCGATCAGCACCGCGCCGGCGACGAGGAAGGTGAATTGCAGGCCGAGCACGGTGACGATGGGGCCGGCCGCATTCGGCAGCACATGCCGCCATAGCGTCATGCGTCGGCCGATGCCCTTGGCGCGCGCCGTGCGGGCGAAATCCTCATGCATCACATCCAGAACTGCGCCGCGCGTCACCCGCGTCAGCACACCCGCCTGCGGCAGGGCCAGCGCCACCGAGGGCAGGATCAGCGATTTGAGCGCTGGCCAGAAACCGGCCTGCCAGCCCGGAAAACCGCCGGCCGGCAGCCAGCCACCCTGCACCGAAAACAGGATGATCAGCAGGATCGCCACCCAGAAGGCCGGCATGGCGACGCTCATCTGAGCGAAGAGTGTGGCAAGGCCATCGATAATCCCCCGTCGCCGCGCGGCGGCGGCAACGCCGAGCGGCACCGAGACCAGCACCGAGAGGACAAGCGCGATCCCCGCCAGTGGCAGGGTCAGCGACAGGCGCTCGCCGATCAGCTCGGAAACCGGCACGCCATAGGTATAGGAGCGGCCGAAATCCCCATGCAGCACCCCGGCAATCCAGGCGAGGTAACGCCAGACGACCGGCCGGTCGAGGCCAAGCTCGCTGCGCAACGCTGCCAGCGTATCCTCGCTCGCCGAGGTGCCGAGCATGATGGCGGCGGCATCGCCGGGCAGGATGTTCATCACGGCGAAGATCAGCGCCGAGACGGCGACGAGCGTCAGGACGAGCCCGGCAAGGCGGCGCAGCACCAGCCCAATCATGACCCTAGCCCGTCCGTCATTCCTGCCAATGCACCTCGCTCAGCACGTTCGAAGGGATGGGTTCGTTGACCCAGAGCCCCTGCAGCTTGCGATCCCAGACGCCGAGTTTCGGCATCACGAACAGGAACAGCGCCGGCACGTCCTCGGCGAGGATTTTTTGGGCTTCGACATAAAGCTTGTCCTGCTCGGCCGGATCGGCGGTTGCCTCCACCTTGGTCATGACAGCGTCGAAGGCGGTGTTGCGATAGTTGAAATAATAGGGATCGCGGGAATAGATATCTATGTCCATCGGCTCGGCATGGGCGACGATGGTCATGTCGTAATCGCGGTTTTTGAAGACGTCCTGCACCCATTTCGCCGGAAATTCGGTCGGCTCGATGGCGAGCGTGACGCCGACCTCGGCGAACATGGTCTGCATGATCTCGGCGGTGCGCGTCGCATAGGACATTTGCGGCACCTTGATGGTGAAGCTCAGGCCATCGCCATAGCCGGCTTCCTTCAGCAGCGACTTGGCCTTTTCGGGATCGTAGGGATAGACGTTGGTGAGATCGACATAGGCGCGATCGTTCGGCGTATAGTGGCTGCCGATCGGCGTTCCCAGCGCCGACCAGGCGCCGTCAATGATCGTCGTGCGGTCCAGCGCCCGCATCAGCGCCTCGCGCACCCGCTTGTCGGTGAAAGGTTTTTGGGCGTTGTTCATGCCGGCGACCACCTTCAGCTCGGTATTACCGATAGCGGTGGTCAGGCGGTCGTCGCTCTCGAAAGAACTCATCAGTTCCGGCGCGCCGAATTCCGGGAAGGCGTCGACATCGCCGGAGACGAGGGCGGCCGATTGCGCCTGCGGATCGGCGATGAAGCGGAAGACGGCCTTGTCGAGGGCGATATGGGCGGACTTGTTCCAGTAATTCGGATTGCGCTTGAGTTCGACGCGATCGCCCTTGACCCAGCGGTCGAAGACGAAGGGGCCGGTGCCGACCGGTTCGGTCTTGTTGCTGTCGGACGTCTTCGGGTGGACAATGACGGAGGAGGGCCATCCGAGCCAATAGAGCAGGCTGCCGGCGGGGCGGGAAAGATGCAGCACCAGCGTCTGCGGATCGGGGGTATCGATGGAGGCGACGGCTTCGAAGAAGCGTTTTTGCGGATTGACCGATTGGGCGCCGCGCGCCCGGTCGAGCGCGGCCTTGGCGACGCCGGAATCGAATGCGGAGCCGTCATGGAAGGCGACGTTCCGGCGCAGCTTGAAGGTGTAGGTCAGGCCATCGGACGAGATTTCCCAGCTTTCCGCCAGTTGCGGACGGATTTTTCCATCGCGGTCGATGGTGACCAGACCCTCGAAAACATTCTGCCAGGTGACCTGGCCGATGGCGACGGGGGCGGCGATGGTCGGGTCGAGGCCGGCGGGTTCGATGCCCATGCCGAGCACGATATCCGTGCGGGGCGCGGCCTCTGCCGGCGCCGTCAGACAGGAGATAGCCAAAGCCAGAGACAGGACCAGACCCGGAATTTTCATCGATGCTCGCTCCACCCTTCGCACTGCACCAATCTGTTTCATCGATTGCCGTGTGTTTCAAGGCCGCAGATCGGCAAATTGGTCTCGCCAGGCAGGCAGGGCGCCCGCATAGGGGAGGGCGGTAGCTTCGTACACCCCGCGGGCGATGGCGCGGGCCATGACCTGGCCGGCGATGTGGCACAGCTCCATGAATTCCTCCGGCCCGGCCAGCGGCTGCCGTGCCGTCGAGGCGGCGAAGACGGTATCGCCGTCGAGCGGCAGGTGGGCGCAGGAGAGCGCCCGCGCCAGGCCGTCATGGGCGGCAATCGACAGGCGATGCGCCTCGGCCTTGGTCAGCGCCGCATCGGTGACGATGGCGGCGATGGTCGTGGCCGTCGTTGTCATGCCCTTGATGCGCATGTCGGTATGGAAGGAGGAGGGCAGGCCGAGGCCGCCGAATTCGCCGTCCTGCTCAAAGGGTGCCGCCCAGAAATGCGGGCCGTCGCTGACCACGGCCGAGCCCATGGCGTTGACGGCGGCAATCGCCGCGATCACGGCGCCGCGCGAAGTTCGAGCGCTGGCCGAGCCGAGGCCGCCCTTGAGGTTGGCCGTGGTCGCGCCAGTTCCGGCGCCGACCGTGCCGAGCGCGAAAGGACCGCCGCTCGCCGCTTCGAAGGCGGCATAACCGAGATCGCGATAGGGGGAATGCAGGCCCCAATCCTTGTTGCCGCCGTTCAACAGATCCATCAGGATCGCCTGCGGCACGATGGGCACGAGTACGTTGCCGACACGGAAACCGCGCCCCGCCTGCCGCAGGCCGGCCTGCACGCCGCCGGCCGCATCCAGCCCGAAGGCGGAGCCGCCGGAGAGCACGAAGGCATCGACTTGCGAGACGGTGCGCGACGGATCGAGCAGATCGGTATCGCGCCCGCCCGGCGCGCCGCCGAGAACGCTGCCGGAGGCGGTGGCAGGCGCGTCGAAGACGATGGCCGTGACGCCGGAGCCGAGCGCCAGATCTGTGGCATGGCCGACCGAGACGCCGGCGACGTCGGTCAGGAGATTTTGCAAATCGCTCACGGCTTGGCCTTCGAAAGGAATGATCTCTCGCGATCATTGCCGTTCCGAGGGCGGAAGGAAAGGCGCAAAGCCGGTCCAGGTGACCTCGTTCACCGATTTTGCGACGAGGAAGACTGCATAAGAAATGGGGCAGGTACGCCAACCCCCTTCTCGTCTCCAGGAGAAGGGAATTACGGCCAAGAGATCAGCTTGCGGCAAACACCTTGTGGCCGCCGATCCAGGTACTGTCCATGTCCAGCGCATCGGTCAGGGTGACGAAATCGGCGACGAGACCGGATTTCAGCGCGCCGCGGCGATGGGTGACGCCGATGGCTTCGGCCGGATAGAGGCTTGCCATACGCAGCGCTTCTTCCAGCGGCAGGCCGATGCGTTCATGCAGGAAGCGCACCGAGGACAGCATGTCGATATCGGCACCGGCCAGCGTGCCGTCATCAAGCGTCAGTCGGCCGCCATGGCGGTGGATCTGGCGACCGTTGAGGGTAAAACCTTCCAGATCGGTGCCGATCGGCGACATGGCGTCGGTGACCAGAAAGATGCGGGCCGGGCCGGCCTTGGCACGCAACGCAATTGCAATGGAAGCGCAGGCAACGTGAAAACCATCGGCGATCAGGCCGGCATACAGGCCGCCATCATCGAGCGCCGCCCCGACGACGCCGGGTTCGCGATGGCCGAGCGGACTCATGGCGTTGAACAGATGCGTGACCATGCGGGCGCCGGCGCGGGCGTAATCGACGGCCGTCGCATAGCCAGTGTCCGAATGGCCGAGGCTGACGACGACGCCGGCATCGGCCATGGCCGTCACCTGGTCGCGGGTGACGTTTTCCGGCGCGACCGTGGTCAGCAGCGTCTCGAAATCGGATGCATAAGCGAGGATCAGGTCGAGATCGGGCTGGCGCATCGGTCGGATGAGGTTCGGATCATGCGCGCCTTTTCGCGCCAGCGACAGGTGCGGCCCCTCGAGATGCAGGCCGATAAAGCCCGGCACCCGGTTGGCGGCGGCCTGTCGGCCGGCCTCCAGCGTCGCCTTGGTGATCGCGGGCGTATCGGTGATCAGCGTCGGCAGCAGCGCCGTCGTGCCGAACCGGGCGTGTGCGGCGCAAATGCGCGCGATGGCATCGGCGGACGGCCCGTCGTTGAGCAGTACCCCGCCGCCGCCATTGACCTGCAGGTCGATGAAGCCGGGGGCGAGCAGATCGACTGTCTCGACGATTTCGGCATCGGCTGGCAGTTGCGCCGCCGGCGCGAGGGCGTCGATGACGCCGTTCGAAAACAGCACCGCATAGTCGTGGTGCCATTCTTCGCCGTCGAACAGCCGGCCGGCGATGATTGCCTTCGAGGTCATCGGGTTTCCGTCACTTTCTTCAGCGCCGCCGGCTGGTCCGGGTTGAATCCGCGCGAGCGCGAAAATGCTTCGACGAAGACGTAGAAGGGCGCGATCAGCGCCAGCGCGTCGGTGAGCGGATGGCCTGTGGCGATATAGGGCAGGGGGCGCGCCTTTGTGACCTTGTCGCTGGTGGCGAAGACCAGGCCGCCCTTGTCGGCCAGCCTGTCGGCGACTTCGACCACCGAGGGCTCTGCGGCGTCACGGGCGGCGAACAGGATGACCGGGAAGGAGGAGTTGACCAGCGCCACCGGGCCATGCAGCACTTCCGCCGCCGAATAGGCTTCGGCATGGACCTCCGATGTTTCCTTGAATTTCAGCGCCGCTTCGCCGGCAATGGCGAGCGCGGGGCCGCGGCCGAGCATATAGAGCGACTCGGTGCCGCCGAGCGCCATCGCCAGTTCGTCCCATTCCAGTTCGACGGCGCGCTGCAAGTGTTCCGGCAGGGCCGCGACGGCGCGGCAAAGCTCGCTGTCGCCGGTCCATTCCGACAGCATGGCAAGGCCGGCGACGACGGAATTGACATAGGACTTGGTGGCCGCGACTGCCAGTTCCGGGCCGGCGGCGATGTCGAGCGCATGCTGGCAGGCAGCCGCCATCGGCGAATCGATGGTGTTGGTCAGCGCAATGGTCACCGCGCCCGCGCGCGTCGCCGCATCCGCCATGGCGACGATATCGGGGCTCTTGCCGGATTGCGAGATGGCGATGGCCGCGCCGCCGGAGAAGCGCATGTCGGTCTTGTAGACCGAGGCGATGGACGGCCCGAGGGAGGCAACGGGACGGCCGACCTGCAGTTCCACTGCATATTTGATGAAGTGGGCAGCATGGTCGGAGGAACCGCGGGCGATGGTCACAAGGAAGGCCGGATCCTTGTCGCGCAGGGCTGCGCCGGCGGCCGCGAAGCCGGCGCGGCCCTGGTCGAGCAGCCGGGCGACGGCCTGCGGAATTTCAGCGATTTCCCGGCTCATATGTGTCGTAATCGTCATCTCATTCCATCCCGTGTTTCAAGTCTCGGCAAGCGTCAGCTCGGCCACAAAATCATAGGCATCGCCCCTGTAGAGCGAGCGGGTGAACTCCACGACCCGTCCCGATCTCAGATAGGAGATCCGTTCGATCGACAGGCCTGCGGCACCCACCGGCACGGACAGAAGCGCCGCATCCGGGTTTCGAAGATTGCAGGCCGACAGGCGCTGCACGGCGCGCACCGGCCGGGCACCGGCCTTTTCCAGCGCCGCATAGAGCGAGGAACCGACGGCATCGGGATCGGGCAGGATCTCGGCCGAAAGGCTGGCGCGCTCTATGGCAAGCGGCATGTCGTTGGCAAGGCGCAGGCGCCCCAGGCGCACCACCGGCGCGCCGGCCGCAAGGCCGAGCATCATCATTTCGTCCGGCGAGGCGGTGAACAACCCGCGCTCCAGCCACTCGGCCCGCGTCACCAGCCCGCGCCGGGCCATGTCCTCCGAGAAGGAGGTGAGTTGCGATAGCGGCTGCTGCACGCGCGAAACCGGCTTGGCGACGAAGGTGCCGGAACCATGCTTGCGGGTCAGCAGGCCGTCCTTGACGAGGTCGTCGACCGCCTTGCGCACCGTCACCCGGCTGACGCCGGCGTAATCGGCAAGGTCGCGCTCCGGCGGAAGGGCGTCGCCGAGGCCGAGGCGGCCGTCGCGGATCGCATCCTCCAGCAGCCCCCGCAGCTTCATGTAGAGCGGCCCGGTGGCGGGCGCCTGCAAAGCATCGAGCGGCAACAACACTTCAAGCGCCTCCGTCATGCGGCATCTCCCATCGGCAGCGCGAAACGCTGCACCGCCAGCGCGACCGCGCCGGTCAGCGCATCCGCCTGCGGCAAAACCAGGCGGGCGCGATGCCGTTCGGCCAGATAAGGATCGTAAGCTTTCGCGAGGCCGCCCAGCAGGCAGATCGCGCCGTTTTCATCGCCGAGATGGCGCAGGCAGGCGTCAAGCGCGGCGGAGACCTGGCCGGCGCCTTCTCCGATCAGCCGCAGCGCCGTTGCATCACCCTGCCTGGCGTGGTCGAACAGGCGCGGCGCATAACGCCCGAAATCACCGGGCGACGCGGCACGGCCGAATTCGACGATGCCACCGGGATCGCCGCCGAATTCCGCGAGCACCTCATCCAGAAGCGGCGTACGCGCGCAGATTCCGTCATAGCCAAGCAGGCTTTCCTGCAGCAAAGCCTGGCCGAGGCGCGCCCCGCTGCCGAGATCGCCGACCGCAAATCCCCAGCCGCCGACGAAGCGAATCGCCCTGGCGCGACGCAGCACATAGACCGACCCCGTGCCCAGCGTGCCGACGATGCCATCGCCATGTCCCAGCGCGCCCTGCAGGGCGATGAGCGCATCGGATTCGATCGCCGCCTGCCGGAAGGGCAGTTTCGCGCGGATATAATGGACGGCATCACCGACATTGTTGCCGGCAAGGCCGAGCAACGCCGAGGCGGCGGCGATGGAGGATTGGTCGAGGCCGGCGGCGGCGAAAGCCTGCCGCGTCGCATCGATCATATTGGCGAGGGAGGCGTCCGGCGCGGAGAGGATATTGGCGGCGCCGCCCTTGCCGCGCCCCAAGATGCGACCCTGCCGATCGGCAACCGCCACCCGGCATCCCGTCCCCCCGCCATCGATGCCAACGAAAAGTTCAGCCATCGGAAACCTCCACGCCTAGATAATACCAAAAAAATACCATTAACCAAGCAGCTTTTTACAAACGGCGCGAAAAAATACCATTCCACTGGATTCATTGCGAAAATTTGCGTCTTGCGCCTGCGTTCCCGGGAGGAAAATCAAAAAGTAAATTTTCTGCTGGACAATTGGTATTTTTTTGGCATTCTCTCTCCGCAAGGGGGAAGGCGAGGAGGCATCAACCGGCGAAAGCACCGGAAACAACGAAGCACGGTGCATCCGAGCGCAAAACCCCTTGGTATTGCAAGAGTGAAGGCCGCGATCCGCGGCCGGCCGACGCCGATGGACGGCCCGGCCAACGGATTTCGGGAGGGCCGCATGCGAAAGGCTCTCCGCAAGAGGGAGAACATCATGACTCGTACGATCAAGGCATTGCTGCTGACCACCAGCGTTCTCGGCATGACGGGCATCGCCCAGGCGGCCGACGTGACGCTGACCATCGAAAGCTGGCGCAACGACGACCTGTCGATCTGGCAGGAAAAGCTGATTCCGGCTTTCGAAGCCAAGAACCCCGGCATCAAGGTGGTGTTCTCGCCGACCGCGCCGACCGAATACAATGCCGCGCTGAACGCCAAGCTCGATGCCGGTTCCGCCGGCGACCTGATTTCCTGCCGTCCCTTCGACGCCTCGCTCGAACTCTACAGCAAGAAGCATCTTGCGGATCTGACCGGCCTCGCCGGCATGGAGAACTTCTCGGATGTCGCCAAGGCCGCATGGACGACCGACGACGGCAAGGCTTCCTTCTGCGTGCCGATGGCCTCGGTCATCCACGGCTTCATCTACAACAAGGACGCCTTCGACAAGCTCGGCATCGCCGTGCCGAAGACCAATGACGAATTCTTCGCCGCCCTCGACAAGATCAAGGCCGACGGCACCTATGTTCCGATGGCGATGGGCACCAAGGATCTCTGGGAAGCCGCAACCATGGGCTACCAGAACATCGGCCCGACCTACTGGAAGGGCGAGGAAGGCCGCCTGGCGCTGATCAAGGGCGAGCAGAAGCTGACCGACGCCGACTGGGTCGAGCCCTATCGCGTTCTCGCCAAGTGGAAGCCCTATCTCGGCGACGGTTTCGAGGCGCAGACCTATCCGGACAGCCAGAACATGTTCACGCTTGGCCGCGCCGCCATCTATCCGGCCGGCTCCTGGGAAATCAGCCAGTTCAACTCGCAGGCCGATTTCAAGATGGGCGCCTTCCCGCCGCCGGTGCAAAAGGACGGCGACACCTGCTACATCTCCGACCATAACGACATCGGCATGGGCCTCAACGCCAAGAGCGGCCATCAGGAAGAAGCCAAGAAGTTCCTGAGCTGGGTCGCCTCGCCGGAATTCGCCGAAATCTACGCCAACGCGCTGCCGGGCTTCTTCAGCCTGAATTCGACGGCGGTGAAGATGAGCGATCCGCTGGCCCAGGAATTCGTCTCCTGGCGCGAAAAGTGCAAGCCGACGATCCGCTCGACCTACCAGATCCTGTCGCGCGGCACGCCGAACCTCGAAAACGAGACCTGGGTCGAATCCGCCAACGTCATCAACGGCACGGATACGCCCGAGCAGGCTGGCGAAAAGCTACAGAAGGGCCTCGACAGCTGGTACAAGCCGGCCAAGTAAGGCCTGTCCGGGCAACGGCCCGTCCGAATGCTCCTTCTCCCCGTTGTTGAACGGGGGGAGGGCGGTCGATGAGACCTTGATGGACCGGCATGCCGATCCGCCCGGTCCGGCACGTTTTCCCGCCGCCTTCGCGCCTGTGCGCGGCCAAGGGAAGAAAGGCGGTCCCGCTTTCCAGAAAGCCGGGCAGACCGCCATGGCGAGGGGCGACCGGCCCCGAAACACATCGTATGGTGGAGGACGCTGATTGTGCGGCGGAGCTGGCCGCGCGACAGCGTCCACATGCGGATATTCACCACGTGAGCAAAGGGACGGGACAGGCAGGGCCATGAGCGACACTTCTTCACCCCATGACGCAATCGGGACGGCCAGGCGGCCGATACGCTGGCATATCGCCTTTTTCCTCATGCCGGCCTTCGTCATCTACTCGGCGATCATGATCCTGCCGCTGATCGAGACGCTACGCCTGTCGCTGTACAACACGGTCGACGGCCAGTCGGTCTTCGTGGGCCTGAGCAATTTCAAGACGCTGTTCGGCGACGAGCGCTGGGCGGCGAGCTTCTGGAACGCGCTGCGCAACAACCTCGTCTTCTTCGTCATCCACATGCTGGTGCAGAACCCGATCGGCGTGGCGCTGGCGGCGATGCTGTCGCTGCCGCGGCTGCGCTTCGTCACCTTCTACCGCACAGCGATCTTCATGCCGACGCTGCTCTCCTTCGTGATCGTCGGCTTCATCTGGAAGCTGATCCTGTCGCCGCTGTGGGGTGTCGCGCCGTGGATGTTGGATCTGGTCGGGCTGAAATCGCTGTTCGGCCCCTGGCTCGGCCAGCCGGGCTCGGCGCTGATCGCGGTGTCGCTGATCTCGGTCTGGCAATATGTCGGCATCCCGATGATCCTGATCTATGCCGCGCTACTCAACATCCCGGACGAGGTGATCGAGGCGGCCGAATGCGACGGAATCACCGGCTGGAGCCAGTTCTGGAAGATCAAGCTGCCGCTCATCCTGCCCGCCATCGGCATCATTTCGATCCTGACCTTCGTCGGCAATTTCAATGCCTTCGACCTGGTCTACACCGTGCAAGGGGCGCTTGCCGGCCCGGACGGCTCGACGGACATCCTCGGCACGCTGCTCTACCGCACCTTCTTCGGCTTCCAGCTGCAACTCGGCGACCGCTCCATGGGCGCGACCATCGCCACGGTGATGTTCCTGATCATTCTCGCCGGCGTCTCGTTCTACCTGTTCGCCATCCAGCGCCGCATGCGCCGCTACCAGTTCTGAGGGGCCAGTCATGGCGAAACCGACCCATTCCCCCTTGCGTACCGGCCTGGTTCACCTGGCGCTGGTCGCCTATACGCTGATCTCGCTCTTCCCGGTTGTCCTGACGATCATCAATTCCTTCAAGACCAAGAACGCCATCTTTCGCGAGCCGATGGCGCTGCCGGGCCCTTCCAGCTTCAGCATGATCGGCTATGAAACCGTGCTGAAGCAGGGCGATTTCCTCGGCTACTTCCAAAACAGCTTCATCGTCACGCTGGTCTCGATCGTTCTGGTGCTGCTGTTCGGCGCCATGGCCGCCTTCTCGCTGTCGGAATACCGTTTCCGCGGCAATACGATGCTCGGCCTCTATCTCGCCATCGGCATCATGATCCCGATCCGGCTCGGCACCGTCGCCATCCTGCAGGGCATGGTCGCCGCTGGGCTCGTCAACACGCTGACTGCGCTGATCCTGGTTTACACCGCCCAAGGCCTGCCGCTCGCCATCTTCATCCTCTCGGAATTCATGCGCACCGTTTCCGACGACCTGAAGAACGCCGGCCGCATCGACGGTCTCTCGGAATACGCCATCTTCTTCCGGCTGGTTCTACCGCTGGTCAGACCGGCCATGGCCACGGTCGCGGTGTTCACCATGATCCCGATCTGGAACGACCTGTGGTTCCCGCTGATCCTGGCGCCGGGCGAAGCCACAAAGACCGTCACCCTCGGCTCGCAAATGTTCATCGGCCAGTTCGTCACCAACTGGAATGCGGTCCTCGCCGCCCTGTCGCTGGCGATCTTCCCGGTCCTCATCCTCTATGTCATCTTCTCGCGGCAACTGATCCGCGGCATCACCGCAGGAGCAGTGAAATGACCTCTCAAAACCCCGTCCGCGTTCTCGTCGCCGGTCTCGGCAACATGGGCCGCAGCCATGCGCTGGCCTACCACAACAATCCCGGCTTCGAGATCGTCGGCCTTGTCAACCGTTCGAAGGTGGAACTGCCGGAAGAGCTTCGCGGCTACACCATCCACCCCGACTTCACCGCGGCGCTGGCCGAGTTGAAGCCGGATCTGGCGGCGATCTGCACCTATTCCGACAGCCATGCCGACTATGCCGTCGCCGCCTTCGAGCAAGGCTGCCACGTCTTCGTCGAGAAGCCGCTGGCGACCACGGTCGCCGATGCCGAGCGCGTCGTCTCGGCGGCGAAGAAGGCCGGCCGCAAGCTGGTGATCGGCTATATCCTGCGCCATCATCCCTCCTGGGTGCGGCTCATCGCCGAGGCGCGCAAGCTGGGCGCCCCTTACGTCTTCCGCATGAACCTCAACCAGCAGTCCAGCGGCCCGACCTGGGAAACCCACAAGGCGCTGATGCAGACCACCCCGCCGATCGTCGATTGCGGCGTGCATTATGTCGACGTCATGTGCCAGATCACCGATGCCAAGCCGGTGCAGGTGCGCGGCATGGGCCTGCGCCTCTCCGACGAGATCGCGCCGGACATGTACAACTACGGTCACTTGCAGGTGATGTTCGAGGACGGCTCACTCGGATGGTACGAAGCCGGCTGGGGACCGATGATCTCCGAAACCGCCTTCTTCGTGAAGGATGTCATGTCGCCGAAGGGCTCGGTTTCGATCGTCATGGACCCGAACGCCAAGTCCGACGACATCGACACCCACACCAAGACGTCGGTCATCCGCCTGCACAATGCCGAGACCGGCCCGAACGGCAGGTTCATCCACCCCGACGAGAACCTGACCATGGCGGGCGAGCCCGGTCATCAGGATCTGTGCGATCTCGAACAGGCCTATGTGCTGAAGGCGATCCGCGAGGATATCGACCTCGGCCGCCACATGCAGGATGCGGTGCAATCGCTGCGCATCTGCCTCGCCGCGGACGAGAGCGTCCGAACCGGCCAGCCCGTGACGCTCTAACTCATATTCCAGGAGACATTCGATGGGTTCCCTTCAGGTCAATTCCGTCCGCAAGGCCTTCGGCAATCATGAAGTACTCAAGGGTATCGACCTCGACGTCAAGGACGGCGAATTCGTCATCTTTGTCGGTCCCTCGGGCTGCGGAAAGTCGACGCTGCTGCGCGTCATCGCCGGCCTCGAGGACGCCACCGCCGGCAGTATCCGCATCGATGGCCAGGAAGTCGGCGCCGTGCCACCGGCCAAGCGCGGCATCGCCATGGTCTTCCAGTCCTATGCGCTCTATCCACACCTGACGGTCAAGGACAATATGGGCCTTGGCCTCAAGCAGGCCGGCACCCCGAAGGTCGAGATCGAAAAACGTGTGGCGCGGGCCTCCGCCATGCTGTCGCTCGAACCCTATCTCGCCCGCCGCCCTGCCGAGCTTTCCGGCGGCCAGCGCCAGCGCGTCGCCATCGGCCGCGCCATCGTGCGTGAGCCAAAACTGTTCCTGTTCGACGAACCGCTGTCGAACCTCGATGCGGCGCTGCGCGTCCAGACCCGCCTCGAAATCGCCCGCCTGCACCGCGAACTGAAGGCGACGATGATCTACGTCACACACGACCAGGTCGAGGCGATGACGCTGGCCGACAAGATCGTGGTGCTGAGCGCCGGCGCCGTCGAGCAGGTCGGTTCGCCGATGGAGCTCTACAACCGCCCCGCCAACCTGTTCGTCGCCGGCTTCATCGGTTCGCCAGCCATGAACCTCATCGACGCCGAACGGCTCAGCGAAGCCGGCGCGAAAACCATCGGCATCCGCCCCGAGCACGTGTCGCTATCGCGCGAAAGCGGCGAATGGCAGGGCAAGGTGGTGCATGTCGAGCATCTCGGCGCCGACACCATCGTCTACCTGGAATCGGAAAAGGCCGGCCTCTTGACGGTGCGCCTGTTCGGCGAGCATCGCTATGCGCCGGACGACATCGTCTACGCCTCGCCGGATAACGCCTCCATCCACCGCTTCGACGCCAACGGCAAGGCGATCCGGTGAGCCGCCGATGATCCTCTGCTTCGACATCGGTGGAACGACGATCAAGGGTGCGGTCGCCCGTTCGGCGACCGATATCGACACCCTGCCGCGCTGGCCGACGCCGGCGCGGGATTTCTCCGCCTTTTTGGCGGTTATCGCCGAGGCGCTGAAAAGCGTCGGCGGCAAGATCGAAGGCATCGCGATCTCGATTGCCGGCGTCGTCGATCCCGACACTCGGGCGGCGACCGTCGCCAACATTCCCTGCATCGACGGCCGCGACCTCACGGCAGAAATCGAAAAGGCATTCGGCATTCCGACGCTGGTCGCCAATGACGCCGATTGCCTGGCGATGGCCGAGGCCGGCATCGGGGCAGGACAGGGGCATCGCATTGTTCTCGGTGCCGTGCTCGGCACCGGCGTCGGCGGTGGAATCGTCGTCGACGGCAAGCTGATCAACACCGACGGTTTTGCCGGCGAATGGGGCCATGGCCCCGCCATCGCCGCCGAGGCTGGCACGCCTCGGGTGAAAATCCCCGCCTTCGCCTGCGGCTGCGGCCAGAAGGGCTGCGTCGATACGGTCGGCGGCGCGCGCGGGCTGGAGCGGCTGCACCGGCTGATCCACGAGGTCGATCTCGACAGCGAGACCATCATCGCCGACTGGCAGGCGGGCGATGAAACGGCGGCGCGCACCATCGACGTCTATGTCGATCTCGTCGCCTCGCCGCTGGCGTTGACCATCAACATCACCGGCGCGACCATCGTGCCGGTCGGCGGAGGGCTTTCCAATGCGGAACCGCTGCTGGCAGCCCTCGACGCGGCGGTGCGGGCGCGCACCCTGCGCCGTTTCCACCGGCCGCTGGTGGTACGCGGCCAATGCCGCATCGAGCCCGGCCTGATTGGTGCAGCGATCCTCGGGTTGAAGGAATTTGCAGGTGGCTGAGCGAAGACTCGAAGTCTGCGTTGACGATTATCATGGCTTGATGGCCGCCGTTACAGGCGGAGCGGACCGCATCGAGCTGTGTTCGGCCCTGTCGGTCGGCGGATTGACGCCGTCTAGGGGCCTCATGGACGCGGCCGCAAAACTGCCCGTCCCCTCCTATGCGATGATCCGCCCGCGCGCCGGCAATTTCACCTATGGCGCCGCCGAGATCGACATCATGAAGCGCGATATCGACGCCGCCCGCGAGGCCGGCCTTCCGGGCGTCGTCTTCGGCGCCAACAGGGCCGACCGGCATCTGGACGAGGCCGTGCTTTCGACGCTGGTCGCCCATGCGCAAGGGCTCGGCATCACCCTGCATCGCGCCATCGACCTGACGCCGGATATCGCCGCCGCCGTGCGCCTTACCGCCGATCTCGGTTTCGAGCGCATCCTGACGTCGGGCGGTGCCAGGACCGCGAAGGAAGGACTTGATGGCCTGAAACAAGCCTTCGACGCCGCCGCCGGTCGGCTGACCATCATGCCGGGTTCCGGCGTCAATCTTGAGACGGTCGAGGCCATTCTTGCCGCCGCACCGTTTACCGAAATCCACGCCTCCTGCGCCGCACCTGTGATCGAGCCGGATGCGCGCGTGCTCGACATGGCTTTCGCCTCGCCCGCCGCGCGGCGCACCGATGCGGACAAGGTTCGCGCCTTGCGCGCCCGCATCGCTGAGTTGCCCTGACGGCACGGGAAAATTCCGCCCGGCCGGGTCATTCCATTTGTTCGCAAGCCAGACTAATGTCGCGGCCGGAATGGCAGAGGTGGAGGTTTTCATGGAGTCGGGGGCGGGGAGCGGCTTGCGCATCGGCGTGATCGGCTGCGGCACTATTTCGGCGACCTATATGCGCAATGCGCGGCTGTTTGCCGGGGTGGAGATGCGCGCCTGCGCCGATATCTCCGCCGACATGGCCGCCCAGCGCGCCGCCGAATACGGCCTGACCGCGATGAGCGTCGATACGCTGCTGGCCGATCCGGAGATCGACCTCATCCTCAACCTCACCGTGCCCAACATGCATTTCGACATTTCGCAATCGGCCTTAGCGGCGGGCAAGCATGTGTTCACCGAAAAGCCGCTGGCCTCGACCTTCGCCGAGGGCAAGCGGCTTGTCGAGGAAGCGCAGCGACGGGGCCTCAGGATCGGCTCGGCACCGGATACGTTTCTGGGCGCGGCCGGACGCCGGGCGCGAAAACTGGTCGACGACGGCGCCATCGGCCGGCCGGTCAGCGGCACGGCCTTCATGTTCGGGCGCGGCATGGAGCATTGGCATCCCAATCCGCAATTCTTCTACCAGCCGGGCGGCGGCCCGGTGCTCGACATGGGGCCTTATTACCTGACGATGCTCGTCAACCTGCTCGGCCCGGTGCGCTCCGTCGTGGCATTGACCACGCGGGGACGGGAGGAGCGGCTGATCACCGCCGAAGGCCCCTTCAAGAACAAGATGTTTCCGGTGGAGACCCCAACGACGGCGCTGTCACTGCTCGAATTCGAAAGCGGCGCGCTGGTCAATTTCGGCGCGTCCTGGGATGTCTACCGCCACTCCAACCACCCGATCGAACTGCACGGCACCGAGGGCTCATTGCGGCTGCCCGATCCCGATACGTTCGGCGGCACCGTCTCACTGTCGTCGGCCGGCGCAGATTGGGCGGATTTCGACAGCGAGACCGCACCCTATGGCGCCCATAACTGGCCACATGCCGCGCCGGACCGCGCCAATTACCGCATGCTCGGCGTCGCCGAGCTGGCGCGGGCCATCGCCGAGGGACGACCGGCGCGCGCCGAAGGGGAACTGGCGCTGCATGTGCTGGAGATCATGGAAGCCATCCTGCACTCGGGCGAAACCCGGTCTTCCGTAAACCTCTCCACCCGGATCGAGCGGCCGAGTGCGCTTGGCGAGGACGAAGCACGGAGCTTTCTGGCATGACGGCGACCTTCAAAATCCTGATCTGCGACCTGATCGGCCTGCGTTTCGATGCCGACAGACGGCCGGATCACAGCGAAGTCATGGCGCATATCGAGGCGCGGGGCGGGTATTTTCACGAAGGGCCGCTCGATCCGGCGGCCAGCCTGCCGCCCGGCCTGCATTTCTTCTACCAGCCCGATCTCAGCCGGCGCGAAGAACTGCTCAATGAGACGGCGGACGGGCGTTATGACGGGCTGATCGCGGCGGCGACCTTCATTCCGGCCGAGGCACGGTTTGCGCTCGGCGGCGTGCGCATTGGCGCCGGTACCGGCAATATGGGCTCCGCCTCCTGGGGTGGCGGTAGTGGCATGGGCGGCGAGGCCGTGCTGATGAACACGCCCGGCTTCAACAGCCGCGCCACGGCGCAGATGGCGATGAAAGCCGTCTTGCGCGTCCTGCCCGACCTGCCCGTCGAGCGGTTGGAAGCCTTGGTGGAGGCCGGCGATTTCGATACCGGCAAGGATCTGCGGCTTTTCCCGACCGAAAAACTGGAGGGCAAGCGCTTCGCCGTCATCGGCTACGGCAATATCGGCCGGGAAGTGGCAAAGCTGGCGCGCGCCTTCGCCATGCAAGTCGTCATCCACGCCCGCGAACGCCACCGCGCATCCATCAAATCCGAAGGCTTTGCCTATGCCGCCTCGATAGCGGAGGCGGCGGCGGGCGCAGATGTCCTCAGCATCCATATCGGCCTCGGGCCGCTGGATGCGGCCGGGCGTTTTGCCAATCAGGATCTGATCGGCGAGGCGGTGTTTTCCGCGCTGGCGGATAGGGCGGTGCTGGTCAATTATGACCGTGGCGAGCTGGTGGATACGGCCGCCCTCGACCGGGCGCTGGCCTCCGGCAAGCTCAGCCATGCCGCGATCGATGCCGACCTGTTCAAGGATGCGGAAACCGGCGCACTCTCCGGGCCGATGCTGCCTTACCTGCCGCTCGCCAAACGCCATCCCGGCAAATTGTCGCTGCTGCCGCATGCCGCCGCCGATACCGACCATCCCTCGCGCGTCGCCGGGGCGAAGCAGGCCGCCGACCAGATATTCGACCTTGCCCTGAAGAGGCGCGTCACCAATCTCAAGGGCAGCCTGCCGGATGGCTATGTCGATGCCGGCACGGTTTCGCCGCCGGGCATCGGCGCGATCAACGCGCTCGGGCTTGCCGCTTTTCTGGGCGAGGAGGTGGCGGCGCTGCGCGACCTGACGATGCGTACCACCGAATTGCTGACTACTTTCGAGACGGCGCGCGGCGAGGGGCGGCTGGAGGTGGAAATAGCCGCGCAGGGCGGGGATTTTGTCGATCTCGCCAACCGCACCATTCTGCTGCTGGCAAAACTCGGCCTGCCGGGGCCTTATCGCGGCGATTGAGCATCCATCAGGCTCAGCGCATCCTGCAGGCTCGGCATGGCGAGGCCCGCGCCCTTGCGGGTGACGGCCATGGCCCCGAAGGCATTGGCCAAGCGACAGCATTCGCGGCCGCTCAACCCCGTGAGACGGCCATGGATATGGCCGGCGGCGAAGGCATCGCCCGCGCCTGTCGTATCCGTCACCTCGACCGCGAACCACGGCGCGCGGTCGGTGCTGCCGCGCTGGCAGAGCAGCGACAGCGAACCGTGCCCCTTGAGCGCGATGCGCCTGATACCGCCGCTCAACAGCGCCTCGATCATCGGCCCGAGCACGCTGTCCGCCGGCCGGTCGAGCAGCCGGGGAAGATCGGCGCTGTCGAGCATGATCGTATCGAGCTTCGGCAACAAGGCGAGCACGTCGGCCGCAATCGTCGAGACGACGCCGCCGGGAATGTCGAGGCTGACGGGAATTTTTCGCGCGACAGCCAGATCGATGGCCTTGCGCGCCGCATCCGATTGCGGTGCCTGCAGCAGCGCATAGCCGGAGAGATGGAACAGCGCCGCACCCTCGAAGGCCTCCTCGATCACCGCGCCGGGCGCCAGCCGCGCATTGGCGCCGCGATAGGCGAACATGGTGCGTTCGCCGGTTATGCCGACGGTGACGACGTTGATCTGGGTCGGCTCGGAGGCATCCGTGCCGATCCAGTGTGTGACGATGCCCGTCGCGGACAGATCGGACATGGCCTGCCGGCCCCAGGCATCGTTGCCGACGCGGCCGATCATCCGGGCTTCATGCCCGGCGCGGGCCAGCGTGATGGCCGTGTTCGTCGCCGATCCGCCGATCACCGCCATCTGACGGGTGGCGATCGCTTCCCCGCCCTCGGCCGGATAGGCGGGGATATCGAGAACGAGATCGATATTGATATCCCCGAGCAGGACGACAACGGCCATCTTTGAGGTCTCAGATCTCGATATGCATCTGGTCGATGGCCTGGTCGACATCGGCGATGATGTCGTCGATATGCTCGATGCCGACCGAGAAGCGCACGAGGCCATCGACCACGCCCATCGCTTCACGCTCCTGGCTGGGAATATCGAGGAAGGCCATGGTTGCCGGAACCTGCGTCGTGGTGCGCAGGCCGCCGAGGCTGGCGGCGAAGCAGCACAGCTTCAGCCGCTTGAGCAGGCGCGCGCCCGAGGGTTCATCGACCACCTGGAAGGAGAGCATCGCGCCGCCGCCCTTCAGCTGTTCGCTGGCCGACTCGTAGTTCGGATGCGAGGGCAGGCCGGGATAGAAGACGCGCTTGACCTTCGGATGGCTTTCGAGATGCTTGGCGAGCGCCAAAGCGTTGGCGCACTGCTTTTCGAGGCGCAGCGCCAGCGTCTGGGCGCCGCGCAGCAGCAGCCAGGCATTGAAGGGCGAGAGCGGCGCGCCGAGCTTGTTCAGCGTGTTCCAGCGCACGTCCTCCAGCCAGTCGGCCGGCAGGATGTCGGACTTCAGCGTAATGACGCCGCCGACGGCATCGTTGTGGCCGCCGATGAACTTGGTGGCGCTTTCGACGACGACGTCGACGCCGAATTCATGCGGGCGGCAGACGGCCGGCGAGGCAAACGTATTGTCGCAGATAACGACGATGCCGCGGGCATGGGCGATCTCGACCAGCTTCTTCAGCGGCGGCACCTTCATCGTCGGGTTGGCGATGGCCTCGACATAGAGAACCTTGGTCTCGTCGGTGAAGGCGTTTTCGACGGCGCGCACGTCGGTGCAATCGACGAGGCTGACCTTCAGGCCGAAATCCTGGGCGCGGTGGTCGAAGAATTCATGCGTCGAGGAATAGGTGGTGAGATCGGCAACGACATGGTCGCCGGCCTTGAGGATGCCGAACAGCGCATGCGAGATCGCCGCCATGCCGGAGGCGGTGGCGAGGCAGGCGGTGCCGCCGGTCAGCTGGGCGATGTGTTCTTCCAGCTTGTATTCGGTCGGGTTGCCGCAGCGCGAATAGATGTTCACTTCCTTGCGGGCGCCGGCCACGATCTGGTCGTAGATATCGCCGGCATACTGGAAGTTGGCCGACATGTAGATCGGGTAGCTGATCGACTGGGAATGTTCTTCCGCCTCGTAGAACACGGCGCGGCTGGCGAATTCGTAGTCTTTGGAAGACATGGGGCTTACTCCTGGGACATCATTCCTTCACGGCGCCGCCGACAAGGGCGGCCGTGATCTGGCGTTCGAAGAAAATGAAGAGGACGAGCGGCGCGATCGCCGCGATCAGGATCGCCGCCAGCATCACCGGATAATTGGTGATATGCTCGCCGACGAAATCGGTCAGGCCGACGGGCAGGGTCTTGCGCGCCGGATTGTTGATGAACACGACCGGGAACAGGAAATCGTTCCACACCCAGATCATGTTGACGATGCCGACCGTGAACATGGCCGGCTTGGCGATCGGCAGGGCGATCTTGCGGAAGATCAGCCATTCCGAGGCGCCGTCGACGCGGCCGGCATCGAAGAGTTCGCGCGGCAGCGTGTTGAAGAAGGCCTGCATGATGAAGATCGACACCGGCACGTTGAAGGCCGCCGTCGGCAGGATGACGCCGAGATGGGTGTCGAGCAGGCCGGCGCCACGCAGCATGACGACAAGCGGAACCAGCGCCACATAGGCGGGGATCGCCATCGCCGCCGTCAGGCCCAGCTCCACCGCCGGCATCCAGCGCGGCCGGTAGATGGCCAGCGCATAGCCGGCCAGCGTCGAGACGAAGACGGTGATAACAGTTGCGCCCGCCATGATGATGAGCGAATTGACCGCGTAGCCGCCGAGCGCGCCGCCGCTCCACGCGCCGACATAGGCGTCGAAATTCAGGCTGGTCGGGAAGGACCAGACCGAGCGGATGAATTCCTTGTTGGTCTTGAAGGTGCTGTAGATCATCCAGATGAACGGGAAGACCACCAGCAGCACATGAAAGGTCAGGACGGCGAGCACGATGCTGCTCGTGCGGCTCCAGCGGTGGACGACGGTCTGGTTCATGCGTCGCCCTTCCGCTTCAAGTACCGGAAGACGACCCAGGCGGCGAGCGCCGTCAGCACCATCTGGGCAAAGCCGATGGTCGCGGCATATCCCATCTCGAAGCTGCCGAAGCCCATCTTGTAGAGATAGGTGGAGACCACTTCGCTGGCGTGGCTGGGTCCGCCATTGGTCAGCACGAAGACCAGCGAGAAGGTTTTCAGCGAGCCGATGATCGCCAGCAGCGAATTGGCGCGCACCGCATCCCAGACCATCGGAATGGTGATCGAGAAGAATTTGCGCCAATGGCCGGCGCCGTCGATCTCCGCCGCCTCGTAGACGCTTTCCGGCACCGAGCGCACGGCGGCGGTGAACAACAGCACGTAAAGCCCGAGATAGGTAAAACTCATGACCACGACGACGGCGAGGAAGGCAGTGTCGGATTCGCCCAGCCAGCCGCGCTTCAGGCTATCCAGCCCCACCGCCTTCAGGGCGGCATTCACCAGCCCGAAATAGGGGTTGTACATGAAGCGCCACAGCAGCCCGATGCAGATCTCGCTGACCATGACCGGCACGAGATAGAAAAACAGGAAGATGCGGGAGAAAGCCGGGACGATGCGCACCAGGCAATAGGCAATCGCCAGCGCCAGGAACACCTGGAAGACGATGGCGGAAAGGGCGACGAGCAGGTTGCGCCCGAGCGAGGCCCAGAAGATCGGATCGGCAGCAAGCCGCAGCACATTGCCGGCGCCGACGAAGACCGGCTGCGAGGCGCCGTCCCACTGGAACATCGACAGCCAGCCGGCATAAACCACCGGATAGGCGACGAAGGCGAAGACGAAAATCAGCGCCGGCGCCAGAAAGGCGAGCGCCGCCCGATTGTGTCTCTTCGCAAAGCCGATATCCGCGCTCATGGGTCCGCCGGTTCCGTTGATTTTTTCGAGCCGCCGGTCGAACCGGCGGCCCGGGTATCATGAAAGGCTTACTTGTTGGCCTTCAGCGCGTCTTCGAGCTTCTTGGCGGCGTCGGCAGGCGCAACGGAACCATCCAGCGCACCCTGCAGCGAGGTGTAGTAGATGTTGGTCGCGGCCGGCGGCATCGCCGTGTCGTAGAAGGAGTCGAGATGGCCGGCGGCATTCATCAGGTCGTTGCTGATGCCGTAGAGAACCGGGCCGGCAGCGGCTTCCGTGGTGGCGCCCTTGACGGTCACCATGGTCTTGCGCAGCTCGACATACTTGGTCATCACTTCCGGCGACGACAGGAACTTCAGCAGCGTCACGGCATCGGCCTTGTTCTCGGCTTTCTGCGAAATGCCGAAGGAGGCGGCGACACCGGCGAGAACGTCGGACTGGTCACCCTTGCCGCCATCGACCTTCGGGAAGGCGAAGAAGCCGAGTTCGAAACCCTCAGGCGCATCCTTGGAGGCGCCGATCTGCCAGGTGCCGTTGAGCAGCATCGCAGCCTGACCGTTCAGGAACAGCATGTTGGCTTCCTGGTCGCTCATGCCGTTGAAGCCGGTCGGGAAGTATTCCTTCTTGGCAAGCTCAGCGACCTTGGTGAAGGCCTGCTCGCCTTCGGGCCCAAGCGTGGCGGCGGCATCGCCATTGACGAAGGAGGCGACGACGCCGGAACCCTTCAGGCGCATTTCCATGTACTGGAACCAGAAGGTGGCCGGCCAGCTATCCTTGTTGCCGAGCGAGAAAGGCACGATGCCATCGGCCTTGATCTTTTCGGCCAGCGCCGTGAGTTCGTCATAGGTCTTGGGGATTTCCCAGCCCTTTTCCTTGAACAGCGCCTTGTCGTACCAGAAGACAACGGAGTCGACGTCGACCGGAACGGCATAGGTATGGCCGTCCTTGCTGGTCTGGGCGATGGCGCTTTCGAGGAAGCTTTCGCGCCAGCCGTCCTTGGCCAGATCCTGGTCGAGCGCATACATCTGGCCGCCCTTGACGAAGGCGTTCAGGAAGCCGCCGGGCAGGGTGTAGAAGACATCAGGGGGATTGCCCGAGGCCATCGCCGTGTTCAGCTTGGTCTTGTAGGAAGACTGTTCGGCCGCGACCACGTCAAGCTTGATGTCGGGATGCTTCTTGGCGAATTCGTCCAGCGCGAAGTTGATGAAATCGACCTTGTCCTGCTGCCCGGCATAGGCATGCCAGAACGAAAGCTCGCCGGCCATGGCCGGAAATGCCGCAAACGCCAGCGCGGCGCCGGCGATGAGAAGACGTTTCAACTTCACAGGTAATCCTCCCCGAAAAGATTTTTTGCAGCGCCCTTCGCTGCTCGATGTAGTGATGCCACAACAAAAATCCCATGTCTATAGTGACACCACAACATACCCATGCTAGCTTTGGCCATCGACAGCGAGAAAGCCGCCATGAACGTTGACCCGCGTGGTCCCTCCAGCCCAGCCAGCAGCCGGCTGCGAAGCGTCCTGCCGAAATTGTCGGACTCCGAGCGCCGCGTGGCGCTGTGGGTGCTCGAAAATGTCGACGCCACCATCCGCAACTCCATGTCGGCCATCGCCCAGGCCGTCGATGTCAGCGATACGACCGTGCTGCGCATGTGTCGCACCGCCGGCTTCGAGGGCTTCACCGACCTCAAGCTGGCGCTGGCGCAGGAGCCGCGCGAGGCCCGCGACGACGCCTCCAGCGAAACCCATGCCAGCGACCTGCAGGCCGCCGGCCGGCTGTTCCGCGCCGTATCGCAGGCGATCAGCGATACGCAAGGGGTGCTGAACGAGGCGGGTTTCGCCAGGGCGCTCGACCTGATCGCCGGGGCGCGCCATATCCTCGTCGGCGGCGTCGGCGGCTCGGGCATCGTCGCGCAGGCCTTCTACCAGCGCTGCATCCGGTTGGGACAGCGCTGCGACGCGCCGATCGACTCGCAGCTGCAGATCATGCATGCGGCGCTGACCGGCCCCGAAGATCTTGTCGTCGTCATCTCCTATTCCGGCATCACCAGCGATCCCGTGCTCATCCTGCAGGAAGCGAAATCCCGGGGGGCGGCGACGCTGTGCATCACCGGCAACAGCGCCTCGCCGCTCGCGCGGCTTGCCGATGTCGTGCTGGTCAGCGTCTCGCATGAGCAGGGCAGCGAGCCGATGGCGGCGCAGATCGCCCAGATGACCCTCGTCGACGCCCTCTATTCCGCGCTCGTCGCCCGCAATGCCGAGCAGGCCCAACTCACCGAAGAACGGATGGTCAACGCCATCCTGCCCAAATCGATCTAAAAGCAATTCCAGCAAAAGTGTGCAGCGGTTTTGCGTCCGGAATTGCTCCAACCATGAAACAGGTATCGTCCCCGTGAAAATCCAGATTTACACCATGCAGACCGTTTCCGAAGCCCTGGCCGCCGCCGCCGCGGGCGTCGATTATCTCGGCCTGACGCCCTCCAATCGCGGGTTGCCGGGCGAAATCAGCTTCGAGACGGCGCGCGAGATCGCCGATGCCGTCAAGGGCAAGGCGGAGCGCGTGGCGCTGTCGGTGGAAAGCGATCTCGGCCTGATTGCCGACATGGTCGCCGCCGTCCGTCCCGACGTCCTGCATCTGTGCGGCAATATCGCGCTGGTGACGCCGGATCATGTGCGGCAGTTGCGCGAAACCCTGCTGCCGCTCTATCCGGAACTGCGCATCCTGCAGGCGATCCCGATGACCGGGCCGGAAGCGCTGGACCACGCGGCCGCCTTCGAGCCCTATTCCGATAGCTTCATCCTCGATTCCGTCGCCGCCCATATCGACGGCATCGGCGCGGCCGGCGTCACCCATGACTGGTCGCTCTCCCGGGAAATCGTCAAGCGCAGCAAGCTGCCGGTGATCCTCGCCGGCGGTCTTGGCCCGGACAACGTCGCCGCCGCCATCGAAGCCGTCAAACCCTGGGCGGTGGATTCGCTGACCCACACCAACAAGCCGCTGCCGGAAGGCGGTTTCCGCAAGGACATCGACAAGATCGCCGCCTTCGTGAAGGCCGCGCGCGCGGCCTGAGCGAGAAGCGCCGGCACCGCAATCCATCGCTTTCCTCCGTCATGGTCGGGCTTGTCCCGACCATCTAAGCACGGATGAGATAATCCATTATCTTCAATTGCTTGGCGGATGTTGGCAGATGGTCGGGACAAGCCCGACCATGACGTGGAGATTGAGGGAAAGCTTGTCAAAAATGAAAAGGGGGCGGCGCCATCGGCACCGCCCCCTTTCTGTTTTATAGTCTTCGCCAAAACTCAGCCGGCATTTGCCCGCAATGGTTGGGCCTCGGCGCGCGCAATCGAGTCCGCCGCTTCCATGATGGCATGGGTGTCGATGCCGAAATGGGCGTAGAGGTCGGCGATGGTGCCGGTCTGGCCGAAATGCTCGACGCCGAGCGACACCGTGCGGTGGCCCTGCACCGAACCCAGCCAGCCGAGCGTCGCCGGATGGCCGTCGGTGACGGTGATCAGGCTGGCGGCGCGCGACACGCTGTCGAACAGCGTCTCGATATGGCTACGGGCGTTGATTTCCCCGTGGCGGCGGGCGCGTTGCGCCGCCGTCCAGCCGGCGTTCAGCCGGTCGGCGGAGGTGACGGCCAGCACGGCGATATCGCCATGCGCCTCGGCCATGCGGCCGGCCGCCATCAGCACTTCCGGCGCGATGCAGCCCTGATAGGCAAGCACGATGCGGGTGCGGGCGGACGGCGCGCGTAGCCAGTAGGCGCCGTCGATGACGCCCTGGCGGAAGGCCGGATCCTCGCGGCGCAGCGCGATCTGCTCCAGCGGGCGCGTCGTCAGGCGCAGATAGACCGAGCCGCCGGTCTCGTCGCGCAGCCAGGTGCGGGTATCATGGCCGCCATCGCCGTCGCGCTGCATATAGTCGAAGGACCAGTCCATGATGACGGACAATTCGTCGAGGAAGGCTGGCTCGAAGCTCGCAAGCCCGTCCTGGCTGATACCGATGAGCTGTGAACCAATCGACTGATGCGCGCCGCCTTCCGGAGCCAGCGTCACGCCGGAGGGCGTACCGACGATCATGAAGCGGGCATCCTGATAGCAGACATAGTTCAGGGCATCGAGGCCGCGCGCCACGAAGGGATCGTAGACCGTGCCGATCGGCAGCAGGCGCTCGCCGAACAGCGAATGCGACAGGCCCGCAGCGCCGAGCAGCAGGAACAGGTTCATTTCGGCAATGCCCAGCTCGATATGCTGGCCGGCCGGGCCGAACTCCCATTTCTGCACTGAGGGCACCCGCTCGTCGCGGAATGTATCCGCCTGTTTGTCGCGGGCGAAAAGGCCGCGGCGATTGACCCAGGGACCGAGATTGGTCGAGACCGTGACGTCAGGCGCGGTGGTAACGATACGCTGCGACAGCGCATCGTCGCGTTGCGCCAGTGCATCGAGGATCTTGCCGAAGCCGGCTTGGGTCGACAATTCACGGTCGTCGAGGAAAACCGGGCCGGAGCCGGGCAGGGTAGGCGATGTGAAGCGGCGCGGTCCCTCGGCAAAGAAGGGTACCGACTTCAGGAATTCGCGCGCTGGCTGGGGCGAGGGTATGGCGCCGAATTTTTCCCATTCGTCGCCCGGCTTGACGCCGATGCGGGTCTGGAAGGTCTCCATCTGCGCCTTGGTCATCAGGCCGGCATGGTTGTCCTTGTGGCCGGCCAGCGGCGTGCCCCAGCCCTTGATCGTATAGGCGAGGAAGACGGTCGGCCGGTCGTGGTCGATGCTCTCGAAGGTGCGGACCAACGTTTCCAGGCAATGGCCGCCGAGATTGTTCATCAGATCCGAAAGCTGCTCGTCGCTGCGCGATGCGAGAAGTGCTGCGACACCCGGCTCGCTGCCGATCTCGTCGGTCAGGCGCTTGCGCCAGGCCGCACCGCCCTGGAAGGTGAGGGCGGAATAGAGCTGGTTCGGGCACCGGTCGATCCAGCCGCGCAAGGCCTCGCCGCCGGGCTCCTTGAAGGCGGCTTCCTGCAGCGCGCCGTATTTCAGCACCTTCACATCCCAGCCGAAGGCGGTGAAGATGCCTTCGATGCGCTGCCACAGGCCTTCGCGGATGACGCCGTCGAGGCTCTGGCGGTTATAGTCGATCACCCACCAGGTGTTGCGCAGGTCGTGCTTCCAGCCTTCCTGCAGGCACTCGTAGATATTGCCTTCATCGAGTTCGGCATCGCCGACCAGCGCGATCATGCGGCCGGTAGGCTGTTTCTTCGACCATTGCTTGGCAGCGATATAATCCTGCACGATGGAGGCGAAGGCGGTGATCGCCACGCCGAGACCGACCGAACCGGTGGAGAAATCGACGTCGTCGATATCCTTGGTGCGGCTCGGATAGGACTGCGCGCCACCGAAACCGCGGAAATTCTCCAGCTTCTCGCGGGTCTGGTTGCCCATCAGGTACTGGATGCCGTGGAAGACTGGCGAGGCATGCGGCTTGACCGCAACGCGATCTTCCGGCCGCAGCACATGGAAATACAGCGCCGTCATGATCGAGGCGAGCGATGCGGACGAGGCCTGATGGCCCCCGACCTTCACCTCGCCCTTTTCACGCAGATGGTTGGCGTTGTGGATCATCCAGCAGGCATGCCACAGAACCTGTTTTTCCAGATCCTTCAGGCATTCCAGCCGAGCTGGCGTCAAGGCCGGCGCAGTCATCGTGGTCTCACTCCCTGTCTTCCCGATAAGGGGAAATGCTACACCTGAATTCGGGGAAAAAGTGATCTCAATTGACTGTCTAGCATAAAATTGCGAAAAACCCTTTCGATATTCCCTTTTAAACCGGTCAATCATGCCTCCGTCCAAATCCGCTCTCGATCCCGCCTCCATCCGCATCCTCGACCTCTTGCAGCAGAATGCCGAAATGAGCGTTTCGGAGCTGGCCGAGGCGACCGGCCTCTCGGCCTCGCCCTGCTGGCGGCGCGTCAACGATCTCAAGGAAAGCGGCGTCATCAAGGGCTCGGTGGCGCTGGTGGATGCGCAGGCGCTGGGGCTGGCGGTCAATGTCTTCGTGCAGGTATCGCTGAAACAGCAGGACCGGGAATCTCTCGACGTCTTCAACGCCGCCATCCGCACCAAGCCGGAAATCGTCGAATGCTACCTGATGACCGGCGAGGCGGATTACATGCTGCGGGTAGTGGTCGAAGATCTGATGAAATTCCAGGCGCTGGTGGTCGATTTCCTCACCCGCATTCCCGGCGTCGCCAATATCCGCTCCAGCTTTGCGCTCAGCCAGATCAAATACACCACGGCGCTGCCGACCGGCCATCTGAAGACCGGCCGCACGGGTGGATGAATAAACCGCCGTTTTTGCCTTACGTCAAAGAACGCACCGCCGGCCGGGCGTACACCCATGCCAGTCCTTGAACCAATGGAGACTGACATGCTTATTCGCGCAACCGGTACTCTCGTAGCCGCCGGCTTCATGGCCCTGATGGCCTTCCCCGCGCTTTCCGCCGAGATCGAAG
>NZ_JARRIR010000060.1:0-739 GCF_029601685.1 Rhizobium sp. YJ-22
AACTTCTCCGACGAACCCAGCGCACGACCGCCCGAGATGATGATCTTGGCAGACGTCAGTTCCGGACGATCCGACGACGACAAGGCGTCAGTAACATGGGTGGAAAGGCCGGGGTTGGCGGCGGCGGCGACGCTTTCGACCGGGGCACTGCCACCCTCGCCGGCCGCGGCGAACGAGGCGGTGCGCACGGTGATCACCTTCTTCGCATCGCTCGCCTGCACCGTCTGGATGGCATTGCCGGCATAGATCGGACGCTTGAAGGTGTCTGGCGAAATCACCTCGACGATCTCCGAGACCTGCGCCATGTCGAGCAGCGCGGCCACCCGCGGCAGCACGTTCTTGGCCGACGAGGTCGCGGCGGCGATGATCGTGTCATAGGCAGGCGCCAGCGAGACGATCAAGGCCGCCAGCGGCTCGGCGAGATTGTTGGCAAGGCTGGCATCGTCGGCGACCAGCACCTTGGTGACGCCGGCCAGTTTGGTCGCCGCATCGGCGGCGGCCTTGGCATTGGAACCTGCGACCAGCACATGCACGTCGGCGCCGATCTGTTTGGCGGCCGTCAGCGCCTTGGCGGTCTGGTCGGAAAGATGCGTGTTGTCGTGTTCTGCCAGAAGAAGAATGGCCATGGTAAAAAACTCCTCAAATCTTCCGGTTCAGATCAAAGCACGCCGGCTTCGTTCTTCAGCTTGTCGATCAGCTCAGCGACGGAGCCCACCTTGACGCCCGCCTTGCGGCCGGC
>NZ_JARRIR010000061.1:0-687 GCF_029601685.1 Rhizobium sp. YJ-22
CAGCTTCTCGAGATCGATCCGAGGATGCGCGGTCAGGCAACATCCACCAAACCGTCGGTCAGACAAAGGCCAAAACCTTCGAACAACCAACGATCCTTGAGCGACACCAGCTTTTCGTTCGGCAAACCTATCCTTTTCGCTCATGCTCAAAGGGGTGCCGAACCACCGGTTCGGATCAATCTTCTCTTCACAATGTATGCAGAACAGGCGCTTTTCCCATATGGAAAGCGCAAACCTTTTTTTCTTCCGAAGACAACTTGTCGTTCACGCGCCGCAGGCGCTCCACGAGGGCGCCAAACGATTGGCGACGCGCCTTGCGCTTGCGAAAGCCTCAAGCTTTCGATGCGCGGCAGCATCGGGACAATAGCATGGTGGAGCTGAGCGGGATCGAACCGCTGACCCCCTGCTTGCAAAGCAGGTGCTCTCCCAGCTGAGCTACAGCCCCATCAACTCAACCTCCGCAACCAACCTCAACCCGTCCCTGCCATCCAAACGAATGGTGGGCCCGGGAAGACTTGAACTTCCGACCCCACGCTTATCAAGCGTGTGCTCTAACCAACTGAGCTACGGGCCCATTCGTCAAACCGGTCGTTGCGGTATTTGTCTTCGGGAAGAAAGAGAAACGTAGACGGCGCTTTTGCGTCTTCTCCAAGCCACATCCAATGGATGACCTGCTCGGCGTATTTC
>NZ_JARRIR010000062.1:0-684 GCF_029601685.1 Rhizobium sp. YJ-22
GCGCCCCGCTGTGTGCGGAGCGCCTTGGTGGTGGTTAGCGGGACCAGATGAGCTTGTGCTCGCCCTTGTCGCCCTGGACGAGGGAAGCGTAGACTGGCGCCGTGAAGGACGGATCGTCGAGCTTGAGCGAGAGGTATTCGGCGCCCGTTTCGCGGGCAGTGCGGGTCCAGCCTGCTCCGAACTCGACGCCCCCTGCGGTGACGCGGAAGTCGGGGGCGCGTTCGTTGTCGCGGTCGCAGGGCTTGATGGTGGCCTTGACGTTGAGAGTGAGGGTCTTGATGGTGCCTGCATAGGTGCCGGTTTCGTCGCGGGTGAAGGTGCCGATCTGAGCCATTGTCGTATCTCCTGAGGTTGTTCGAAGCCGCCCGATGCGGCCTCGATGGCGGTCGAGAGGCGACGGATTGGACGGACTGCATCCGAAGGACCGCAGCATGAGCGAAGGACGGTGGCAGCCGAGCTTGTTGGCTCGCGAGGAATGACCGCTTGCGGTCAGGGGAAGAAGGTCGGCGGAGCCGTTGCAGGCCAGGGCCGGTTCGGTGCCAGACCAGCCCCAAAGAGAGGCCGTATGGGGGGCTTTCGCGCCGTCAGCAGAGAACGATGTGGTTGGTCGGTGTCTCCTCATCCGCATGATCAGCGTCGCCGGGGCAATCAATTCCTCGCGTCATCCCGGCCACCATCTCCCTG
>NZ_JARRIR010000063.1:0-648 GCF_029601685.1 Rhizobium sp. YJ-22
GGCGGCCTGTAGATAGGGGCGGACAGACGAAGGGAATTCGGCGTGACGGAAAACACCAGGAAACCCCGCACCTTCCGTTCCTCGCAGGATCGGCGCGCGGAGATCATCGAGGCGGCGTTCCACTGCCTGCAGGAGGTCGGCTATGCCAGGCTCACCGCCCGCAAGATCGCCGAACATTCCCATATTTCCCTTGGCCATATCACCTATCACTTCAAGGACATGAACGAGGTCCTGGTCGAGACCTACCGCTATGCCTCGCGCATCCTCCTCGACGCCACCTTCCAGGATCTGAGCCGTTCGTCGAAAACGCCGATCGAACAGCTGAAAGCCTTTCTCGGCACCGGCTTCAGCCCGGCCTTCCTCAAGCGCGACTATCTGCGGGTGCGCATCGACCTGTGGTCGGCGGCCCTGTCGCATGAGGAGATCGCGCTCACCGAGCGCGAACTCTACGAGCGTTACCGGGCAAGCCTCATCGAGATCCTCGAAAAGGTGCGCGCGGAGCGCCGGGGCCGCGCGGCGGACGTCACGCTGCTCGCCGACACGATCATGGCGACGCTCGACGGCCTCTGGCTCGACTGGGAGCGCCGCCACGACGACGGCGCGATGCGCAACGGCCTCGACGGATGCATCCGTCTGGTCAACGCCGTC
>NZ_JARRIR010000064.1:0-611 GCF_029601685.1 Rhizobium sp. YJ-22
TGTCCGTCGTCAAATGATTTGAGACTTTTTGGGCTTTGGAAGAATGGAGTTTCCGGCTCGGTTTGCGGGTTGATTTAAGCCGCTTTGGCCTGGTGGTTCAAGCGGCGCTGCCTGATGGTGTCTTGTTTGATCCTTTCGCGTTCGAGCAGTATGGTCTGGCCGCGCCCGAAGTAGACGTCGGCCGGAGTGAGATTGTCGAGGCTCTCGTGGTATCGCCGATGATTGTAATGCTCGACGAAAGCCGCGATCTGGGCTTCGAGGTCTTCCTGGAAGAAGTAGTTTTCCAGCAGGATGCGGTTCTTCAACGTCTGGTGCCAGCGCTCGATCTTGCCCTGGGTCTGCGGATGGCCAGGAGCACCATGGACCTGGTCGATCTTGTATTTCTCCAGCCATTCGCCGAGGTCGGAAGCAACGTAACATGGGCCATTGTCCGATAGCAGGCGTGGTCGGTGTTCGACCTTGACCTTGTCGCAGCCTGAGGTGGCCAGTGCCAGGTCGAGCGTGTCGGTGACATCCTCGACCTTCATGCTGGTGCACAGCTTCCAGGCGATGATGTAGCGGGAATAATCGTCGAGGATGGTCGACAGGTAGAACCATCCCCAGCCGATGAC
>NZ_JARRIR010000007.1:0-120569 GCF_029601685.1 Rhizobium sp. YJ-22
CGGAAGGTGCGGGGTTTCCTGGTGTTTTCCGTCACGCCGAATTCCCTTCGTCTGTCCGCCCCTATCTACAGGCCGCCTCGTTGGCGGCACAACCTTTGGCATTGCCGTTTCGATCCTGCGCGTCTGTGCCAGTATCGAGAATCCCGCTTGACAGCGAAATTAGTACAGATGTACAAATTTGCATATCGTACGAATGTACAAATACACTCGACGATATGCCGCAATAAAGGAGGAACAGCGATGACGCAGGACTGGGTGGAGGCGAGCAAGTGCGACCGCCGGCTGTTCAGGGATATGCTCGGTTCGTTCATGACCGGCGTCACCGTCGTGGCGACGCGCGCGGCGGACGGGTCGGTGCGCGCCTTCACGGCGAATTCCTTCACCTCCGTCTCGCTCGATCCGCCGCTCGTGCTGGTCTGCCTTGCGAAATCCTCAGGCAGCCTCGATGTCTTCACGCAGGCGGAAGGCTTTTCCGTCAGCGTGCTCGGCGCCGGCCAGCGCAATGTGTCGAACGGCTTTGCGGCGTGCGATCCGGCAGTCAAGGCGGCGGCGCTGGCGCGCCTTGCCGATGGGCCGGTGCCCTATGTGGAAAATTGCCTCGCGACCATGCTGTGCGACCGCGAGCGGGTGATCGATGCCGGCGACCATGTCATCCTGCTCGGGGCCGTGGGGCACTTCCAGTCTGCCGGCGGCCAGCCGCTCGGCTATTTCCGTGGCGCCTATGTCGGCTTCGGTCTTGCCGTCGGCGAACTCGAACAACTCGGCGCGCCGCTGGTCGTTGGCGGCCTGCTGGAGCGCGACGGCAAGGTGGTGCTTTGCCGCCGGCCGGGCGCGAGCGATTGGGAATTGCCGAGCCGACCGCTGGCCAGCGGCGAACGGCACGGCGTCGTGCTGCGCGATCTTTTCGCCCGGCTCGGCATCGCCGCCGAAGCCTCGCTTCTCTATTCGCTGTTTCAGGAAGACGGCGAACGGCGCACCACGATGATCTTTTCCGTCGAGACCGACGCAGAGATCGCATCGAAAACGCTGGCCGACGGCACGCGGGTCGAAAGTTTCGGCGTCGAGGCCCGTCCATGGGAGATGATCGAGGGTGAGATGAAGCGCGGCATGGTGCAGCGCTTTTTCCGCGAACGCGATGCCGGCTGCTTCGGCATCTATTACGACACGGCCGAAGGCGGTCGGGTGGCCGCGCTCGACGGCAAGCCGCGCCCCTGGGCCGATTGGCACCCTGACTTCCCCGTGAAGCCGACCGCCACCCGGATCGCCTGAGACCGATAAGACACAGCGTCTTCGCGCTTCGAGGAAAAGCGCAAGAAACAAGGATTTCACCCATGGATTTCAATCACTTCCTGTCCAGCTACATGCCCGACCCTGGTTATGGCGGCCGCCGGCTCTATCGCGACATGGTCGAACAGGCGGTGCAGGCCGAAAAATGCGGCTATCGCGGCGTTTCGATTCCCGAGCATCACCTGATCAATATCCTGCTGGTGCCGTCGCCGCTGCAGCTGGCTGTGAAGATCGCCTCGCTGACCTCGCGCATCGATCTGGTCACCTCGGTCGCGGTGCTGCCGATCCGCGACATGCGGGTTTTCGCCGGCGAGGTGGTGCAGGCGGACATTCTCTGCGACGGCCGCCTGACGCTCGGGGTCGGCCGCGGCGCCTTCGCCTATGAGATCGAGCGTCTCGGCCTGCCGATGGCGGAGACCAAGAAGAAATTCGAGGAATCGCTGGCGGTGCTGGAAGCGCTGCTGACGCGGGAAGAGGTCTCCTGGGACGGCGATTATTACCGCTTCGACCCGATCACCGTCATGCCGCGCCCGGAGCGCACGATCCCGCTGATGCTGGCGGTCATGGTGCCGGAGGGCATCTATCACACGGCACGGAAAGGCTATCACGTGCAGACGACGCCGCTGCAAGCCTCGCATGCCGTGCTGCTCGACCAGGTCAACGCCTTCCATCGCGGCAAGGCCGAGGCCGGCGCGGCGGCCAAGGGTAACCGCCTGGCGCTGCAACGCGGCATTTATCTCGCCCGCGATGCGGCCGATGCGCGCGCCAAGCTGGAGCTTGCCTCCACCTATTACCAGCGCTTCGACAACGTCTATACCGGCCCCGGCATCGTCGACAATGGCTGCATCCGCCCGCTGCCGCGCAAGCAGACGATCGAGGAACTCGGCCGCAGCCTGATCATCTGCGAGCGCGCCGAGATGATCGATCGCCTCGCCGCCTATGCCGAAGCCGGCATCGACGAGGTGATCGTCACCTCGAATTTCGGCCAGGAGCAATCGGAAACGCTCGACATGATGGCCCGGCTTTCGGCCGAGGTCATGCCGCATCTCTCCGGCATCCGCCGCAAATCCGTCGCCTGAGGCGACAGTCAACCCCACCAACGGAGGAAAGACCATGCCCGTCATCAAGATCGAAATGTTTCCCGGCCGCACGCTGGAGCAGAAGCGCGCCATCGCCAAGGCGGTGACCGACAGCTTCGTCGCCGCCGCGAACGCCACGCCGCAATCAGTGCATATCCTGTTCAGCGAGATTGCGCAGGACGACTGGGCCGTCGCCGGCCAGCTCTGCTCCGACCGGGCCGCCGCCGCCGCGCAATCGGACAAGACGTGAGGGCGGCCGGCATGAACAAGGCAATCGACTGTGCCTATACCGTCGAAGGGCAGGGGCCGGCGCTGTTCCTCATACATGGCATCGGCGCGCGCAAGACCGGCTGGACGAAGCTCGTCGAGCAACTCAAGGACGATTTCACCTGCATCTCCTATGACCTGCGCGGCCATGGCGAATCGCCCATGCCCGAGGGGCGCTTCGGCCTCGAAGACCTCGTCGCCGACCTGGAGGCGCTGCGCGCCAGGCTCGGCATCGAGACGGCGCATGTCGCCGGCCATTCCCTGGGCGGCATGATCGGCCCGGCCTATGCCCATCGTTATCCCGAACGTGTGCTATCGCTCGGCCTGTTGTCGACGGCCGCTTTCCGCACCGAGGACGACAGCGCCAAGGTGAAGGCCGTCGTCGCCGCCATGCGTGAAAAGGGCATTCCCCAGGTACTCGACACGCTGACGGCGCGCTGGTTCACCGACGATTTCGCCGCGGCGCGTCCCGATGTGATCGAATGGCGCAAGAAGCAGGTGGTCGATACCGATGGCGACGTGTTCCTCAACGTCTTCGACATCTATGCCGAGACGGAGATGAGCCCGTGGCTGCACGAGGTCACCGCGCCGTCGCTGGTCCTGACCGGCGAACTCGACGGCGGCTGCAATCCGCGCCTCAACAGGCAGATCGCCGAGGCTCTGCCGAATTCCGAGCTGGTCATCCTCGACGGCCTGAAACACGCCATCCTGATCGAAGCTTCGGATCGTGTCGGCCCGCCGGTAAAGGCTTTTCTGCGCAAGCACGCCTGAACTCGCTGCACGATAGACGATTAGCCGACCCGCTGGCCGTTGCCTGCACAAGGCAACGGCCCGTTTGAGGCCGCCGCTTTCGACAGTGTCGAGCTGTTCTGGTGCCGGATCGCGTCGGCCAGGAAGCGGCTACCCGAAACGCCGGCCATGGCGTTTTGCGGATGGGCGGCTGTGGATCGCCGTTGCCGTGGCCATGGCGGGAAATGAATCGGTTGTCATTCACAGGCTGGCAATCCACGTTCCGGTCTCGCTCGTTCCGGGGTGAAGGTCAGGTTTCGATCGCGATATTCCGACGGGGCCGAGCCCCGCTTGATGTGCTTGCTGTTCCGGGACTAGAAATGAACCCGATGAACGAGCAATCGCCCAAATCGGTCCGAGACGCACTGGCGTTCATCGGAAGCTATATCGAGACCGCAGCGCTACCTGTACGGATGGCGCTTTCGATGTCCCATGGCCATGTGCTGGCCGAGGATATCCGCGCGCCGGTCTCCTTGCCGCGGTTTGACAATGCCGCGATGGATGGATTTGCCATTCGGGAAGCGGACCTTAGCCCGGGTGGCACGACCCGCTTGCGTCTCGCGCAGACAATCGCCGCTGGCGAAGCTTCCATCCGTGAACTGCAGCCCGGAGAGGCGGCGCGGATCATGACGGGCGCGCGCCTCCCGCCCGGTGCGGACCGCGTGATCGTGCAGGAGGCGGCGCAGCTATGCGGCAACGAGGTCTGCCTGACAGCCACGCCCACCGCCAAGCCCCATATCCGCAGGACCGGCGATGACGTCGCGCGCGGAACCGTGGTGCTGGAGACCGGTACGCGCATCGGCCCGGGCCAGGCGGCACTGCTGACGGCGCTCGGCCTCCGCTCCGTTCTGGTCATGCCGCGCCCGAAGGTGGCGCTTCTCTCCACCGGCGACGAATTGATCGACAGTCCCGGATTCCTGGAACCAGGCCAGATCTACGACACCAACAGGCCGATGCTCGCACAAATGCTGAAGGCAACCGGCGCCGAAGTGACCGACCTCGGTATTGCGAGGGACGATCCCGAAACGATCCTTGCCAGGCTGGTCGAGGCGGCGGGAAGCCATGATCTTCTCATATCGTCCGGTGGCGCATCCGCCGGGTTCGCGGATCACCTGACGCAGGTCATCGCCCGTCGCGGCTATCTCGAATTCTGGCGGCTCGACATGCGGCCGGGCAAGCCGATCGGCTTCGGCGATGTCGACGGTTGCCCGATCCTGCTTCTGCCCGGCAATCCGCTCGCCGCGGCCGCCGGTTTCGCCCTGCTCGGGCGTTCGATCGTCGCCAGGCTTGAGGGCAGGATGGTGGACGCTGCGCAGGTTCGTTGCCTGCCCGTCTCCCGCGCGCTTTCCAGGCCGGCGGGCCGGACGCAGGTTCTCCTGGGCCGCCTCGGCAAGGATCCCGCCACTGGCATGACGGTTGTCGAGCCTTTGCCCGACCAGGGTTCCGCCAGCCTCCGATATCTGGCGCTGGCCGATGTCATGATCGTCTTGCATCCCGGACAGCCCGAGATCGGCGCAGGCGACCCCGTCGAGGTGCTGCCGGCCTGGCAAGGTTTTCTCGGGCACTAGGAACAGCAGTCGCGGCGCGGCAGTTGCCATGCGGACGCGAAGCAGCGATATATTTCTGGCAATATATCGTTGGAGAGTCTCATGCCGGCCCTGCGTAGCGTCGTCGTCCTGGTCGCCCTGCTTTTATCGTTCCAGCCGGCTGGCGCCCGCAGCATCACCGATGCCGCCGGGCGCGTGGTCGAGATCCCCGACAGGGTCGAGCGGGTGCTTGCCGCAGACCCGCCAGCCTCGGTGCTCGTCTATGTGCTGGCGCCGGACAAGCTTGCCGGCTGGGTGCGGGAGCCGAAGGCGGAGGAAAAGGAATTCCTTCTGCCGGCCGTGCGCGATCTTCCCAGTTTCGGTCAACTCACCGGCAAGGGCGGCACGGCCAATATCGAGGCGGTGCTGGCGGCCAAGCCCGACATCATCATCGATGTCGGCACGGTGAACCCGACCTATGCCTCGCTGGCCGACAAGGTGCAGGCGCAGACCGGCATTCCCTGTGTGCTGATCGATGGTGCCTTTGCAAAGAGCGGTGCGACGCTGCGCGAAACCGGTGCCATTCTCGGCGTCGAGGTAAGGGCCGAAACGCTCGCTGCCTATGCCGACCAGACGCTCGCGGCGCTGGAAAAGGGTCTCGCCGGCATCCCTGGCGAAAAGCGCCCTTCGGTCTATTACGGCCGCGGCGCGGAAGGCCTCGAGACCGGACTCTCCGGCTCGATCAACATGGAAATCCTCGAGGCCGTCGGCGCGCGCGATGTCGCGGCGGCTGCCGGCAAAGGCGGTCTCACCCAAGTCTCGCTCGAACAGGTTCTGTCGTGGAAACCGGATCTCATCCTCGCGTCGTCGCCGAAATTTGCGAAGGCCGTGAAGACCGATAGGTGCTGGCTGATCCCTATGACCAGCTTCCGGCCATCACCTATTGGTTGCTTGGCAGCATGACGGCGATTGCCCGCTTCGACGTGCTCTCCATCCTGCCCGCCGTCGTCATCGGTCTCGCTCCGCTGGTGCTGCTGCGCTGGCGCATGAATCTCCTGACGCTTGGCGAGGAGGAGGCGCGGACGCTGGGCATCGATACGACGAGAACCCGTTTCGTGCTGATTGGCGGCGCGACGCTGGTGACGGCGGCGACTGTCTCCGTCACCGGCATCATCGGCTGGATCGGCCTCGTCATTCCCCACATCGCCCGCATGCTCGTCGGCCCGGATTTCCGTCGGCTTCTACCCGCCGCCATGCTTTTCGGCGCGGCCTATCTGCTCGTCGTCGACATGCTGGCGCGCTCCATCGCCGATATCGAGGTGCCGCTCGGCATCCTGACGGCAACGGTCGGCGCGCCGTTCTTCCTGTGGCTGCTGATCGCCGGAAGACGCGGCTGGTGATGCACCTGGGGCCGAAGGCGCTCCGATCCCGTAACGCCAACGCGCCATGAACGCGCCAGCCAAACGTTATCTGCCTGCGGATCGATGCCTCCGCGCCGGCTTCGATTTCCTGAAATCCGCCGCTCACCTCGCATTCGGAGGTCATCTAAGGCACCGATGCCGGACTAGGAAGCGCTTGCCGCGCTCCATGTCGTGGCAAGCGATCCTCCCGAGCGACCTTAGTCGACCGCGCCGCCGCGATCGAGGAATACGGCACGCCCGCGGCGCTCGGCCGCCGCGCCGGCTTCGACGTTCTCGTCACTGGCATCGATACGCGCGTCGGCGACTGGCCGATCGATCTGCCGGGAGCCGCCACGCTGTCGCTGCTGCTGGTCGCCCTGTCGCTGGCGGCCTTCCTCCTGCAGCACTGGATCCTGGCGCGCCGTTCCTACCAGACCGTGAACGGCAAGCCGCAGAATGCCGACAAGCGCCCGCTCGGCTATCTCAAGTTGCCGGTGCTAGCCCTCTTTGGCGCGATCGCCTTCCTGTCGACGGGCGTTCCCATGCTGGCGATCCTCGCCACCGCTTTGTCGCGAACGATTTCCGGCGGGCTTTCCCCCGGTAATCTGACGCTCGACAATTTCGCCGCCGTCTTCGGCAATTCCGCCGGTGCGCTGGGCGCACTCGCCAACAGCCTGACGCTCGGCGTCGCGACCGCGCTGCTGACGGGCCTGATCGGGATCGTGTCGGCCTATGTCGTGGTCAAGACGCGCATGCGCGGCCGGGCGCTCATCGACATCATGACGGTGCTGCCCAATGCGCTGCCCGGCATCGTCGTCGCCGTCGGACTGATCCTTGCCTGGAACATGCCGGGCCTGCCCTTCACGCCCTATAATACGGGTTTCATCCTGATGCTCGCCTATTGCTGCATTCTCGTGCCTCACACCGCGCGCTATGCCACGGCCGCCTTCGTGCAGATCGGCGACAATCTCGAGGCGGCCGCCCGCGTCTTCGGCGCCACCGGCGCCGTCGCCTTCCGGCGCATCCTGATCCCGCTGGTCTTCCCGAGCCTTGCCTCGGCAATGCTCCTCGTCTTCGCGCTCGCCTCGCGCGAGCTCGTCGCGTCCGTCGTGGTCGCGCCGGTCGGCATGCAGACCATCGCCACCTTCATCTGGCGTCAGTTCGAACAGGGTCCGGTGGGTCTCGGCATGGCCATGGCCTTCGTCACCATCTTCCTGACGACACTTCTGCCGCTGCTGTTTCTGAGCCTCTTGCGCCGGAGTAGCCTGATCAGGGAGTAATCCGGTCGGACGACGAGGGTGCACCGCATGGCGCGGTCGGAAAAGAAGCCGGAAAAGTCAAGCTCAGGCGGCGGCGGGACAGTTTCCGGAAGAACTCAATTGTCGAAGAAGCGGTTCGGTTGTTGACTGACCGGCGGTCATATTCCAGTTTGCCGCATGCACCCATTGGACGCGGCCGCTTTTCGCTTGCACGACAATGCGAGAGCCGCCGGCTATCGACTGTCAAGGGCAGGAAAAGGATCGGCCATGGCAGATGCGCGCGTGGAAACTTCCGGCAGGACACATGGCAATCGAGCTCACTGTGAGCTTATGATGATGGCGGGATGGCAGGATCGTGTTCGAACTTTGGTGCTCTTGAGCGTGAGCATACGAGCCGAGGCCGATCTTTGCCGCGATGGCCCGCAGCTATGATTTCTGCCTCAGCAACGTGGTCACCACGAACAGGGCGCCGATCGAACTGGTCACCACGCCGACCGGCAGTTCCTGGGGCGGCAGCAGGGTCCGCGCGATCAGGTCGCTGCCGAGCAGAAGCGCTGCGCCGAAGAGTGCGCAGGTGAGCGCGAGACGGCCGTGCAGCGGGCCGGCGAGGGGCCGGGCGACATGCGGGATCATGAGGCCGATGAAACCGATGACGCCGGCGATGGAAACGAGGAGCGCCGTCGAAAAGCTGGCGACGAGGAAGGTCGCGGTGCGCAGGCGCACGACCGGGACGCCGAGGCTTTCCGCCGTTTCCTCGCCGCCGAGCAGCGCGTCGAGCTGGCGGTGGCGGACGAGCGCGTAGCAGAGCACCAGGGCCGCGCCCGCGATGCCGATGCCGATATTGCGCCAGCTTGCCAGCCCCAGCCCGCCCATCGTCCAGAACAGAACGGAATGGGCGGCGCGCTGATCGCCGGAAAAAACGAGGTAATTGGTGAGCGCCGTGAAGAGAAAGGAGACGGCAAGGCCCGCGAGGATCAGCCGCTCCGGCCCGTAGCCGTGGGTGCGGCGGATGAGGATCAGCACGACGGCGGTCGCGCACATGCCGCCGACGAAGGCGGCGAGCGGCAGGGTGAAGATGCCGATGCGGTCGCCGATCCGCGTGATGACCGCGACCGCGCCCGCCGCCGCCCCGGCCGAGAGACCGAAGAGGAAGGGATCGGCGAGATCGTTGCGGGTGACGGTCTGGAGCAGGAGACCGATGACGCCGAGCCCGGCGCCGACCGCGATGGCGAGGATCGCCCGCGGCAGGCGCAGGTCGACGACGATCCGGTCGATCGGCCCGGCAGAGCCGGGCGCGAGCCCCAGCGCCCGGGCGAGCGATGCGATGACATCGGCAAACGGGATGACGGTCGACCCATAGACGACGGAGGCCGAAGCCAGCGCCGCGACGGCGAGAAGAGCCGCCGCGACGCCGATGCCGAAACGAACAGGCACGATCAGAAGGCTTCCGGGTGGAGCGCCCTGGCGATCTTGTCGATCGCCGTGATATTGTCGGGGCCTGGCGTCAGCTCTTCATAGCGCAGCGCCACGAAGCGCTCGTTCTTCACGGCGTCCGTCTCCTTCATGGCGGGGTGCGCCTTCAGGAAATCGAGAAGCTTTGCATAGCCGCCGCCGTCCTGATAGTCGAGCAGGACGAGGAACTGGGGATTGCGGGCGGCGACGGTCTCCCAGTCCGTATTGCCCCAGCTCGTCTCCATGTCGTCCATGATGTTCTTGCCGCCGGCCGCCGTGATCATCGCCGTGGTGATGGCGTATTTGCCTGCGGTGAACGGCTTGTCGTCCCCGGAATCGTAGAGGAAGACGCGGGTGCCGCTCCTGTCGCCCACCTTCTTCTCGATATCGGCGAGCTGCGCCTTCCAGCCTTCGACAAGCGCCTTCGCCTCGGCCTCCTTGCCGAAGATCTTGCCGAGCTTTTCCGTGTCGCCGTAGAGCAGGTCCATCGAGGCCGCCGGACGGTCCTTTTGCAGGTGGACGCAGCTTTCGGTGAGGACCAGCGTCTTGATGCCGTGCGGGGCGAGCGTGTCGGGCGTCACCTCGCCGCCGGGCTTCATGCCGTAATACCAGCCCGCGAAGAAGAAGTCGGGATCGGCGGCGACGAGGTTTTCCATCGTCGGATATTTGGGTGCAAGCTCGGGGATCGAGCCCTGCTCCTTCTTGAAGGCGTCGTCGGTCTTGTACCAGCCGGTGATGCCGGTGACGCCGACGATCGAGGGCTGGAGGCCGAGGGCGAAGGCCATCTTGGCCATGTTGATATCGTGGATCACCGCCCGCTTCGGCGCGGCGTCGAAGGTCAGCGGCGTGCCGCAACTGTCGACCGTGACGGGAAAGGCCAAGGCGGCGGAGGCCGCCAGCGACAGAAGGGAAGCGAGGATCAGGCGTTTCATGGAGAGGCTCCGGTGCTGCGGGTGAAGGGGATATCGAAGACGGTAAGCTGGCGGTCCTCATGCGGGTGGGGCAGGCGCAGGAGGTCGATGCCGAAGACGTCGCGCACGACATGCCGGTCGAGCGTTTCCTCCGCCGGCCCGCAGGCGACGAGCGTGCCCTGCCTCAGCACGGCGATCCGCGTGGCGAAGCCGGGGACGAGATGAAGGTCGTGCAGGACCGCGACGATGGTGAGGCCGAGATCGGCCACCAGCGCGAGAAGCGCGCCGCGGGCGCGGGGATCGAGATGGTTGGTCGGTTCGTCGAGGAAGAGGATGCGGGGTTCCTGGGCAAGCGCCCGGGCGATCTGCGCCCGCTGACGCTCGCCACCCGAAAGCGAACCCATCTCCCGCCCGGCGAGGGATTGCAGCTCCGTCCGCTCGAGCGCGTCCAGGATGATCGCGGCGTCCGCCGCGCCCGGCCGGCGCGCCATGTGGGGAATGCGGCCGAGCGCCACGTAGTCACGCACGCAGATGCGCCGGTCCGGCTGGTCCGTCTGGCCGACCATGGCGACGAAGCGTGCGCGCTCGACGGGCCGCATCGCCGCCAGCGACGCGCCGAAGAGATGCACCGTGCCGGCGGTCGGTTGCAGCGTGCCGGCCAGCAGGCGCAGCAGCGTGGTCTTTCCGGCGCCGTTCGGCCCGATGATGGCAAGGCGGTCGCCCGGTTCGGCGTCGAGCGAGACATGATCGAGAAGCCGGTCGCCGGAGCGGGTCTCATAGACGAGCCCCTGGCCGGAAAGGATGCCGCGGCTCATCGGGCGAGTCCCCCGATATGCGGGATGTGGGCAAGCGTCTTGCCGCGCAGGCCGGCTGGCCGTTGACCCTCGTTGCACCAGCCGTCCGCAAGGTCGCGGTACTGGCGGCCGAAGGCGAGCAGGGCCTCCAAATCTCGGGCCGGGTCGATGTCGCCGAAGAGGAACGACGCCTTGGCGGGGGCCGTGAAGGCGACGGCGAGCGGCCGCCCGCAACCCGCAAGGCAGGCCACGGCGTCGACGCGAAAACCGCCGGCGGCCGTATGGTGCGCAAGACGGGCGACAAGGTCGGGCGCAGCGGCGCCCGCGTGGCAGCGGCTGCAGACGACAATGGCATAGGCGGGCGTTTCGGTCATGTCATCCTTCGGCGAGCGGGCACTGGTGAAGGATGATCGGCCATCGCGCAAAGAGGCGCGAAGGCGTCACAACGCTTCCCGGTACACCCCGTCCGGTTGCTGTGGCGAATGACGGCAGGTCTCCTGGCTCACGGGTCGAAGGGCTTGCCGGCCTTCCCGGTCCGTGGACCAGTGGCATGGATGACAAGCCCTCACCGCTTACAGTTGCGGGGGCAGCCACGGTTTCGGCCCCGTTCGGGTCATCCTCACCGTGTTCCCTATTAATCCCTCCGGCTTTGCCTCGGGAACCGTCCGCCCCAGATAGGAGCCGATCCGACAGGCTGTCAAGCACGAGCCGTGCGTTCAGTGACGATCCCGCACCCTGCTCCACCGCCGATCAGTCCGATTGTACCGGCATTCAGGCTGCCTTTCTGTCCCAGCTTGCGAACGGGTCGGGCAGATTGCGCCAGAGATCCGGTCTGAACGTCTGGGCGTCCAGCAGGCAGGCGTCCAGTTCGGCCCGGATTTCCCTCTCGTCCATCGGATCGGCGCCGATGAACACGATCTCCTGCCGCCGATCACCCCAGACCGGATCGAGATAGGGTTTCATCATGTTCAGGAAGGCGGGATCGCGGGGCCATTGCTCCTTCGGCACGGAGGACCACCACAGGCCCATCTTGCCGGTGCGCACGAAAGCACCGGCCTGGCTGATCTCCCCGACATGGTGCGGCCGTGTCGCCAGCCAGAAGAAGCCCTTTGCGCGCACCACGCCCGGCCAGGGCCGGTCGATGAATGTCTGGAAACGCACCGGGTCGAAGGGGCGCTTCGCACGATAGACAAAGGACCGGATGCCGTATTCCTCGGTTTCGGGCACATGGTCCTTGAAGCCATGCAACTCCTTGAACCAGAGGGGATGCTGTTCGGCCTTGTCGAAATCGAAGCGGCCGGTGCCGAGCACATCCTTTAGATCGACTTTCCCGAAATCGACCTCGATGAGCCTGGCATCGGGATTGAGGGAGGCGATGATCTTGCGCGCGGCGTCCCGCTGTTCAGGCGTCGCCACGCCGATCTTGTTCAGCACCACGACATCGGCGAACTCGATCTGCTCGACCAGAAGATCGACGAGGGTCCGTTCGTCGCCGTCTCCCGCCGTCTCGCCGCGATCGGCAAGGAAGTCCGTCGAGCTGTAGTCCCTGAGAAGATTGGCGGCGTCGACCACGGTGACCATGGTGTCGAGCTTGGCGACGTCGGAGAGGCTGCGGCCGTTCTCATCCCGGAAATCGAAGGTCGCGGCGACGGGAAGCGGCTCGGCGATGCCGGTCGATTCGATCAGCAGATAGTCGAAGCGGTCCTGCTCGGCGAGCGCGCGCACCTCCGTCAGCAGGTCGTCGCGCAATGTGCAACAGATGCAGCCGTTCGTCATTTCGACGAGTTGCTCCTGCGTTCGAGAGAGGTTGGCGCCGCCGTCGCGGACGAGCGCGGCATCGATGTTGACCTCGCTCATGTCGTTGACGATGAGCGCAACCCGCATGCCCTCGCGATTGGCAAGGATATGGTTGAGCAGCGTGGTCTTGCCGGCTCCGAGAAAGCCGGAGAGGACCGTGACGGGAAGTTTCTTGGCCATTCGATACCTTTCTTAATGATATAACGTAACAGAATCCATGTAGAGAGAGCCTTGCTTCGGCGGGATAGCAGTTAACGGCAGTCAGCGCACAGGCCGTGGACCTCGATCGCGCTCGCCCTGATCTTGAAGCCGCTGCTGCGTGCGTGCTGTATCAGCGCGCTCTCGACTTTCTCGTCGTGGAACTCGTTGACCTTCCCGCAGCTCTCGCAAATCTCGAAGGCGGTGATCCTGGGGTGGATTTGCCCATGCCGGGAATGACAGCAGACGACGAAGGCGTTCATGCTTTCAAGGCGATGAACCCGGCCCGCCTCAAGAAGTTTCTCCAGGGCGCGATAGACCTGAAGCGGCGCTTTCAACCCATGTCCACGAAGACGGTCCAGTATGCTGTAGGCGCTCAGCGGCTGCCGGGACGATTCCAGCACCGAGAGCACGAGGTGCTGGTTTTTCGTCAGCTTGAGATCGTGAGCCTGGGCCGCCTGTGTCATCCAGCTTCTCCATCGCGTGGCGAGAATGCGATCCAAGGTCGCGGCCTCAACCCCCCGATCCTGGAATTTCGCCTTCAGGACGTTGCGCCCGAACCGCCGACGGCAACGATCGCGAAGGGCATACGGCTCAAACTCGGCGCGCATGTCATCTTTCAATAATGTTATTACATAACTTTCCATTTGACGAACGTAATAACATTACCTATCCAGTCGTTGTCAACCCCGGAGTGGCCATGACCGGCACAAGCCTGCATTTCGAAAATCTGACCCTCGGCTATCAGGGCCATCCCGCCGTACATCACATTCACGGTGAGGTGGCGCGTGGTGCATTGACGGCGATCGTCGGCGCCAACGGCTCTGGCAAATCCACGCTGATGAAAGGGATCGCCTCCATCCTGAGGCCGATCGAGGGGCGGTGCACGGTCTCATGCAACCGTCTTGCCTATCTGCCCCAGCAATCCGAACTCGACCGCAGCTTTCCCGCACGCGTAATCGACCTCGTGTCGATGGGCTTCTGGCAGAGGAGAGGACTGCTCGGACGCATCACTGCGCAGGACAGGGCCGAACTGGCGGCCGCCCTGAAGGCTGTCGGATTGACCGGCTTCGAAAAGCGTCCGCTCGACAGCCTTTCCGGGGGTCAGATGCAGCGGGCGCTGTTTGCACGAACCATGCTGCAGGATGCGGACCTCATCCTTCTGGACGAGCCGTTCAACGCCGTCGACAGCCGGACGGTGCGCGACCTGATCGACCTCATCAAACGCTGGAGTGTCGAAGGACGGACCGTCCTCTGCGTCCTGCACGACCTCGACCTCGTCCGCGAACATTTTCCGCAGGCATTCCTGCTTGCGCGCTCCCTTGTTGCCGCCGGGCCAACGGCACAGGTTCTGACGGCGAAAAACCTCGCTCTTGCCCGGGACTTCCAGGAATCCTGGGACGAGCAGGCCGGCTTGTGCGTGGCAAACCCGGGAGTGGCCAGCGCGGATAACGTCAGAGTTGGCTTACATGTATGAGTATCTGATCGAACCCTTCATCCGCTACGGCTTCATGCAGCGCGCCTTGCTCGGCTCGCTGTTCCTGTCGGCCAGCTGCGCGCCGGTCGGCGTCTTTCTGATGCTGCGCCGCATGAGCCTGACCGGCGACGCCATGTCCCATGCGATCCTTCCCGGCGCCGCCATCGGTTTCCTTCTCTTCGGTCTGGAGATCATCCCGATGACCATCGGCGGGCTTGTCGTCGGGCTTCTGGTGGCGCTCGGATCGGGGGTCGTGTCGCGCCTGACCATTCAGAAGGAAGACGCCTCGATGGCGGCCTTCTACCTGATCTCGCTTGCCGTCGGCGTGCTGATGGTGTCGTGGCGCGGATCGAGCGTCGACCTGATGCATGTGCTGTTCGGCTCCGTCCTGGCGCTCAACAACGAGGCCCTGATCCTGATCGTGAGCATCGCCGCTGTCACCTTCCTGGCGCTCGCCGTCTTCTGGCGCGCGCTCGTGGCGGAGTGCCTCGATCCGCTCTTCCTTCGGTCGGTCAGCCGCATCGGCGCGCCGGCGCATTTCCTGTTCCTGACGCTTGTCGTGCTCAATCTCGTCGGAGGGTTCCAGGCGCTCGGCACGCTCCTCTCCGTTGGCCTGATGATGCTTCCCGCCGCCGCATCCCGGTTCTGGTCGAACCGGGTGGGGCCGATGTGTCTCATCGCCGTTGCAATCGCGGCCGTGTCCTCGTTGGGCGGGCTCCTGCTTTCCTACCATGCGTCGATGCCGTCCGGCCCCGCGATCATCTTTACCGCCGGCGGCTTCTACATCCTTTCCACCCTGGGCGGATCGAGAGGCGTTCTTCGCAGCGCCTTCGCCTCCTCCCGCCATAAGACAGCCTGACAGCAAAAGGAGATTTTCATGTTCAGGACGTTCCGCATCGCAACCTATGCCAGCCTGCTTGCGCTTTCGGGCGGTTTCGCCGCATCCGCGACGGCTGCCGAGCTCCATGTGGTGGCGAGCTTCTCCATCATCGCGGATCTCGCCAAGAATGTCGGCGGCGAGCGTGTCGAGGTGAAGACGCTCGTCGGCCCCGATGGCGACGCCCATGTCTACGAACCGCGCCCGGCCGACGCCGTGGCGCTCGAAGCCGCGAATGTCGTGCTGGTCAACGGTCTCGAACTCGAAGGCTTCATGAAGCGGCTGATCGAGACGAGCGGCACAAAGGCCCCGGTCGTCGAGGTCACCAAGGGTATCGAACCGCTGAAGGCGGAGGAGGAGCATCACCATGATCATGAAGGAGGAGAAAAGAAAGAAGCCGGTCACGAAGACCATCACCATCATCACGGTGAATTCGACCCGCATGCCTGGCAGTCGATTCACAATGGCGAGATTTACGTGAAGAACATCGCAGACGCCTTCTGCGAGACCGACAAGGCAGGTTGCGCCACCTATACGGCGAATGCCGAGGCTTATCTCGCAAAGCTCGAAGCGCTTGAAAAGGACGTGAAGGCGGCGATCGCGGAGATTCCGGCCGACAAACGGACGATCATCACGACCCATGACGCATTCGGCTATTTCGAACACGATTATGGTCTCAAGTTCATCGCGCCGGAAGGCATCTCCACCGAAGCGGAGGCATCGGCCGCAGACGTCGCCAAGCTGATCGATCAGGTGAAGGAAGACAAGGCATCGGCGCTCTTCCTGGAGAACATCACCAATCCGCGCCTCATCGAGCAGATCTCGGCGGAAACGGGAATCAAGGTCGGCGGCACGCTCTATTCGGACGCGCTTTCGGGTGAGGACGGTCCTGCGTCCACCTACATCGATATGTTCCGTCACAACGTCAAGACCCTCAAGGCCGCCATCCTCGGAAGCTGATCCACTGGGCCTGCCCGGCGAGAACCGGGCAGGCCCTATTCCGCCGACGGTTCTCTTTTGTTTGTCACACAAGACCTTCGGTCGGCGGCCATGCGGTTCCTGCCTTTCCCGCATCGTGAAGGCAGCAAAATCGGATGATCACGGATTGGATCGGACTGGAGGGCGAGCGGCCGCGCCAATTCACTTTCGAGACTCGTGCAGAACCCGAAACGCATCTCACCGACCTTGACGGCTTCTTCCACTGGCGTGGAACCAAAAGGAAAAGTGCGCGTTACCCCAGCACCTGTAAAAGGGCTAACACGAGGAAACAATTATGAAAAAGCTTCTGCTCGCCGCCGCGTTCGTCGGCGCTTCGACTTTTGCTGCCTTTGCGCAGACCTCGACCGCTCCGGCAACCGACGGCGATACGCCGGCCGTAGCGACACCCGACAGTTCCAATCCGACCGCTCCGGTCGAAGGCGCCAACAGCTTTACCGAGGCCCAGGCCAAGGATCGTATCGTCGAAGCCGGCTATGCCGACGTCACCGGCCTGAAGCTCGATGACAAAGGCGTGTGGCGCGGCACGGCCATGAAGGACGGCAAGTCCATGAACGTCGCCCTGGATTATCAGGGCAATATCGTCGCCAACTGACACTCAATACGAGGAGCACGCCAATGAAAACCGTTACCGGACTGTTCGACGACTATTCCGATGCCCGCGCTGCAGTCAGCGCGCTGGAGGCGCGGGGCATTCCGTCCGACGACATCAGCATCGTTTCCAACAATGCGGACGGCCGTTATGAAGGCGAGTCGAACGCTGCCGAAGGGGCTGGCACGGGCGCCGGCATCGGCGCGGCCGTCGGCGGCATCGGAGGCCTGCTGACCGGCCTGGGCATCATGGCTATTCCCGGCGTCGGGCCGGTCGTCGCCGCCGGCTGGCTGGCTGCGACGGCGGCCGGGGCTGCTGCGGGTGCCGTTGCCGGCGGCGCTGCCGGTGGCCTGATCGGCGCATTGACCAATTCCGGCGTGCCGGAAGAAAATGCCCATGTCTATGCTGAAGGCGTCCGTCGCGGCGGTACGCTGGTCACCGCCCGCGTTGCCGACGACCTCTATACCGAAGCCGAAAGCATCCTGCGTCAGTCCAACTGGGTCGATCCGGTCGAGCGCCGCGCCGCCTATAACGAACAGGGCTGGACGCGCTTCGACGACACTCTGCCGCCCTATGGCCCGGCCGAAATCGAACAGGAGCGTCTTCGCTATCGCCGTTGATCGGTGAGAATAAACCGAGGCCGGCGCTTGAGCCGGCCTCCATCGATTTCGCGCGCGGAGAGACGTGCATGCGTATCAGTGAAGCGTTCTGCCAATTTTCAAATCTGGTGGCGGAAACGAGCGGCAAGCCCGCAACCTTTGTCCTGGCCTTCATCGCCATCGTCGTCTGGGCGATCACAGGCCCGATTTTCGGCTTCTCCGAAACGTGGCAACTCGTCGTCAACACCGGCACGACGATCATCACATTTCTCATGGTTTTCATCCTGCAGAATTCCCAGAACCGTGACAGCAAGGCTCTGCAAGCCAAGCTCGATGAACTGATCCTCACCACCGCCACGGCTGAAAACCGCTTCATCGGCATTGAAAAGCTGAACGAGGAGGAGATTGCGCGTTTGACGGAAATGCTTCGCCAGGCCGCCGATAGCGAGGGCGACCGCGATGTCGAACGCAAGGTGACCCATCTCTATGACCGCAAGCGCTCGGAAAGCTGACGGGCGGGCGGGATGCACATTCCGCCAGGACAATGGGATTGCAGGAATCTGCCACCGCGCGAAGCGAGCGCGTGTAAACGCCGATGCATCGCGTCTGAAGTCTTTCCGTGTTGGCGGCGGACTAATCCGGCTGCATGGCCGCGCTCTCAAGGTGAATCATGATGCAGAATATGCAACGCGATCCTGCCGTTTTCGCAGACGTTCTTTCGGCGATGGCCGAGGAAGAGCTGTACGAGGCGATGCGTGATCTGGAGACGAAGAGCGAGGAGCTCTCGCGGGCAGGGCAGGACACAAGCGATGTTCTCGCCCGGATCGCGCAGGTCGAAACCGAAATCGAAACACGGTTTCCCGGCCAGAAACTGGCGCCTTACAAGAATTGGAAGCGCCAGGCTGGGTGACGGTCAGCCCGATGCCGGACGGTGTCGTCACGCTTCCCGACGAATGGCTTTCGGTTGAGAAGGACGACATCATGGTCGGGCAAAGGCCCATTCCTCAAGCCATCGGCAGCGGTGCCGGCGCGGTTGCCCTGCCGCCTGCCTTCAGCGCGGCAACGGTTTGAAGTTCACCAGCAGCGACTTCAATTCGATCTCGCGTACGCGCCGTGCCGCCTCGTCCGGGCTGACCCAGGCGATGACGCGTTGGCCTTTTTCCTTGAAATCCGCCTGGGTCTCCGTCACCTCGACCTGATACATCTCGACGATGACTGGAGCGACATCGCCGTCGTCCAGTTCCTTGAGATAGACATAACTGCCGACCGGAGTCTTGTTGGCCTTGCCGCGGACACCCGCTTCCTCCCAGGCCTCGGTCGCTGCCGCTTGATGCGGCTTCTTCTTTTTCATCGGCCAGCCCTTCGGAATGATCCATCGCCCGGTATCACGGGAGGTGATCACCAGGATGTCGATCTCCTCGTCACTCTTCCTGTACCGGAAGCAGAGAGCGCCGTATTGCTTCCGAAATGCACCGGTGAACAGCTTGTCAGGATGTTTCGCAAGCTGTTGAAACAGGGTAGGTGGGGTGACCGGGCGGGACTTGCCGCCCTTTCTCTTTGACTTCATGACCGATGCAGGCTGTCAAGAAACCCATTTCAAATCAATAGGCTTCGGGATTTTATGACAGATTTATGACACTTCTCCGCATCAAGCTGGCAAATGCCGGCCACAGAGAAGATCCTCTTATAGTCGCCGCAGAGACAGCGACGGTTGAGTTGCGGTGGCTTGAGACCCGTCTGCCTTGCATCCAGGTCGTCGCGATGCCGCAATCGACAATCTGTGTCAGCGTGTTCGCCGTCGTGAGAGACGGGAGGAGGTCCGATAAGCGGAAAATAGCCCGAATCGTTGGCCGAGGCGGCGGGCAGCGGCAGCCTCCGGGTGCTCAATGCTGTGGACAAGGTTGCGTGCGCGCATTTCCAGTGCGCACGCCAGATGACAGACTCACCGACCCGCGCCAAGATTGGCGGTCCAATCAGGAGGATCATGATGACGACGACCAATGAAATCGCCGACAAGATCGCAGCCGAGCATGGACTGTCCAAGTCTCAGGGTAAGGCTATCGTTGAGGCGGTGCTCGCGCAGATCACCTCGGCTGCCCTTGGCGGCGCCGAAACCTCCCTTCCCGGTTTTGGAAAGTTCAAGGTCAAGGACGCGCCCGAACGCGAAGCGCGCAATCCGGCGACAGGGGCGATGATCAAGGTGGCGGCATCGAAGAAGATCACCTTTACGCCGGCAAAAGCGCTCAAGGATGCCTTGAACAAGTAGCGGCGCGGACGACGAAGGAAACGGCGCTATTGGTTTACCGTGGCGCCGGGCGATGTTCCGGCATTCCGCACGGATCGTCGCGGTCGCGGGTGCCGGTATCCATGCGTATGAAAGAGAACCGCAGCCGCCAATAGGCTTGCGGTCGAAAGCGTTCGGCCGCGTCCATGAAGCCGATCAGGGCCGCCAGACAAGATTCTTGTCGATGGCATCGGGCCTTGAGCAGCCGGCCAGCGCCATCGCGACTTCCAGTTCCGTGCGCAGGATGGTCAGCAGATGGGCGACGCCGCTTGCACCGGCGATGGCGAGCGCGTGCAGTTGCGGGCGGCCAATCAGTACGGCGCTCGCGCCCAGCGCCAGGGCCTTGACGATATCCGTTCCGCGCCGGATGCCGCCGTCGAGCAGGAGCGGAACCCGGCCCTGAACGGCGGTGGCGATGGCGGGCAGGGCGTCGAGCGTCGCTGGCAGCGTGTCGAGCGTGCGCCCGCCGTGATTGGAGACAACGAGGCAATCGATGCCGCAGGCGAGCGCACGCCGGGCGTCGTCGGGGTGGAGGATGCCTTTCAACAGGATCGGCAGCGGCGTTTCGCGCCTGAGCCATTCGATATCGCCCCATCCGGGTGCATGATCGAGCAGGCCGGAAAACACCGGGCTGCGTCCCGGCGCACCGGCCATGTCCAGCGTTGCCATGCCGTCGAGATTGACGGCGCGCACAGCCGCCGGCAGGCGGAAGCCGGCGCGCTGTTCGCTGTTGCGCAAGCCCGTGACCGGCGCGTCGACGGTGACGACGAGGGCGCGGTAGCCGGCGGCTTCCGCCCGGCGCACGAGGCGCAGCGTGTCGGCGCGGTCGGGCTGCAGGTAGAGCTGGAACAGCAGCGGCGTCGTCGCGGCGGCGGCGATGTCTTCCAGCGTCCGGCTCGCCTGCGTGCTGACCGTCATGGCGACGCCGGCCGCCGATGCCCCGAGCGCGGTCGCGACCTCTCCTTCCTCATGCACCAGCCGGTGATGGGCGACGGGGGCGAGCAACAACGGGCATTCGAGATCGATGCCACAGAGCCGGGTGCGGGTATGGGCGCCGCGCATGTCGGCCAGCACCCGGCCGTGAAGCGCCAGCCGGGAAAAGGCTTCGCGGTTCCAGCGCGCGGTGATGCCGTCGGCGCCGGCGCCGTCGATATAGGCGGAGAGCGCCGGATCGGCACGGTCGCGAAAATACCGTTCGTAGTCGGCCGCGGAGGCGATATCGGCGGGCACGATCACGGTTTACTCCATCAGAATGCCGGCGGCGACGGCGGCGACGGCGGCGAGGCGTTGGTCGGGATGGTCGCCATAGGTGTCCGCAATGGCGCGATAGACATCGGCAAAGCCGGTCTCGATGGCGCGCGACAGGAAGGCGGCGGCATCCGCCGGCCGCTTTTCGGCGAGCAGCAGCCGGGCATGGTTGAGGCAGGCCCAGCAATCACCGCCCTCGGCTCCGGCCCGGTAGAACTCCGCCGCCTTGGCAAGATCGGGCAGGCCGGCGCGACCTTCCTCGCACAGCAGGCCGAGCATGTTCAGGGATTTGAGGTGCCCGCCTTGCGCGGCATCGAGATAGAGCGCGAAGGCGACGGTATCGTCACGCGCCACCCCTTCGCCGCGACAATGGAGATCGGCGAGATTGAATTTGGCCCAGGCATCGCCCATCTCCGCGGCGCGGCGATAATAGGCAGCCGCCTGCGCCGCATCGGCCGGCACGCCCCAGCCGCGTTCGTGGATGCGGCCGAGCATGTTGAACCCGCGCGCATCACCGCCGCGGGCGGCGGCGGCGAAATGGTCGGTCGCCAGCGCGAAATCACCGCGATCCAGAAACATCTGGCCGAGCGCGAGCTGGGCCTCGGGAAGGCTCGGCCTGTCCTGCGGCATGTCAGAGATCCGCAAAGCGGCGCAGCAGGTTGTGATAATGGTTGACCAGGCCGAGAACGGCGTGATTGTCATCGCCGAGCAGGTTGCGGGTCTCGATGATCGACAGGTCGAGATCATAGAGCATCGCCCGCATGGCATCGTCGCGGACCATGGATTGCGCCCAAAAGAACGATCCCCAGCGGCTGCCGCGCGTCACCGGCTCGACCCGGTGCAGGCTGGAGGAGGGATAGACCACGGCGTGACCGGCCGGAAGCTTGACGCTGTGGCAACCGAAGGTGTCCTCGATAAGAAGGTCGCCGCCGTCATAGTCCTCGGGGTCGTTGAGAAATATCGTGGTCGAGACGTCGGCGCGCATGCGCATGCCGCCGGTGCCCGGCACGCTGCGAATGGCGTTGTCGACATGGGCGCCGAAGGCCATGCCGATCTCATAGCGGTTGAACATCGGCGGCAGCACGCGAAGCGGCAGCGTTGCCGAATTGTAGGTCGGGTTGCGGCCAAGCGCGTTCAGCACCAGTTCGCCCAGCTCCCGCGCCGCTTTGCCGTCCACGGGCAGTTGCAGATTGTTCTTCGATCGCGCCGCCAGGTCGCCGGCCGTCACCCGGCCATCCACCCAGTCGTTGGCGGTCAAGACCGCGCGGCAGCGGGCAAGCTCCTGGGGCGTGAGAAGGTCTGGAATGGTGATCAGCATGGCAGCTCCGTAGAACAGGTCTTCACGGCCGAAGGCACGGGCCCGTTCAAGACCCGTGTCCACTCCCGAAATGGACTGCCCGGCGCACGGCCGGGCGGCATGGGGATCAGAACGTCGTTCCGATGTTGACCATGAAGGTTCGGCCGGAGGAAGGCACGGCGCGGCCGCTCTGTCCCGACTGGTAGTTCTGGTGGTCGGTCAGGTTATAGGCGTTGAGCGAGATACGGAATTTGTCCTGCTCATAGGCCGCCATTGCGTCGAGCGAAAAGCTGCTCGGGATCTTGTAGGTATTGGCATTGTCCACCCAGAAGGCGCTGGCATATTGGAAGCCGCCGCCGACGGTCACCTTGCCCGGAAGCTGCGCGGCAAGCTCTTCAGCGACGGTATAGGTCGTCCAGACGTTGAAATTGTGCGGCGGGACATAGGGTGCGTCCATGCCGATCTGCGCAGCGGTGGCGGATTCGGTGATTTCACCATGCAGATAAGCGTAGTTGGCGAAGATGGACCATGCGTCGGTAACCTTGCCGCTGACGCCGAGTTCGATGCCGCGCACGCGTCGGCCGGTCGGTCCGTCGCCGGAGCCGGCCGGAAGCTGCGTATCCTCGTTGACCGAGTTCTTCTTGTCGACCTGGAAGATCGCACCGGTCAGCCCGATGCGGCCATCCATCAGGTCCGCCTTGGCGCCGATTTCCCAGACATCGCTCTTCTCGGGCGAGATCGGCGCGGTCAGGTTTTCGGGGCCGACCAGGGCGGCGACGTCGGCCGTGTTGGGCTTGCTGGTGCGGGCATAGGAAGCATAGATCGAATATTCCGGCGCGGGCTCCCAGATCAGCGCCAGCGATGGGTTCCAGGCCGTATCGGTGCGGGCGAGGTTGACGCCGGACTGCTCCTGCTCGGTACGGAACCGGTCGAAGCGCAGGCCGCCCTGCACCGAGATCTGGTCGGTGAAATAGACACGGTCGTTGACGAAGACGCCGATATCCGTCGTCTTGAATGTCCGTTCGCCGGGATAGTCATAGGTCGGGGTGAAGTTATAGGTGTAGCGCGGCCGGAACAGCGATTCGATGTTGCGGTTCGCCCAGGTCGGCCAGGCGCCGTTGGTGCGCTTGTCGTTCTGGTAGCTGACGTCGAGGCCGACATTCAGCTTGTGGCGCAGCCCGCCGGTTTCGAAATCCATCTTGGCAGTGCTGACGTTCTGGAAAGCCCAGCCGTCCTGCAGGTAGGTGAGGCCGCCCCCGGCGCCGAGCGTATAGGTGGCGTCCGGATTTCCACCGCCGTTGAGAATCGACAGGAAATTCGCCGCGCAGGCGCCCGAGCAACCGCCCGGCGGCGTGCCGCCGAAATCGCGGTCGTAGAAGGTCAGACGCGTGTCGTTGCTCAGCGTCAGCCAGTCGTTGACTTCCGAATTCAGATAGGAACTCAGCGCATGATTGTTGGTGATGTCGGTATTGGTCGAGCGGGCATAGGAAATCGACGGATCGAAGCCGAATTCGGCCGCCGGCAGGAAGATGCCGTCGGCGCCCTGCACCATCGGCTGGCCGTAATCCGGCGTGCCGTCGCCATGCAGGAAGCTGTAGTTCAGATGCCATTCGGTGCTTGTCCCCAGGCCCATGCCGAGGTCGACCGCGAAGCCCCGGCGGTCGGCCTCGATATTGTCGCGGTCTGCGACGTCCTGGCGATGGTAGAGACCGTTGAAACGGATGGCGGTGGTGTCGTTGACCTGGATGTTGCTGTCGAGCGTCGTGCGCGCCGTAAGGCCGGAGCCGATCGCCTGGTCGATGGAGGTCGAGGTGCCGAGCCGCGCCTTCTTGGCGGACTGGTTGATGAGGCCGCCGGTATTGCCCGCGCCGAAATTGTCGCCCGCCGGACCCTTGAACACCTGCACGTCCTCGACGTTGAAGGTGTCACGCGTATAGACGCCGAAATCCTTCAGGCCATCGATATAGACGTCGGAGCGGGCCTGCATGCCGCGAATGCGGAACTGGCTGCCGTTCTGGCCGCCATTGCCCTCGCCGGTCGCCAGGGTGATGCCCGGCACGTTGCGCAGCACCTGTTCGATGGTGGTGGCGCGCTGCTGCTGGATGATCTCCTTCGGCACGACGTTGACGATCTTCGGTGTTTCCTTGATCGTCGCCGGCAGGCGGGAAATGCCGGTCGAGGCGTCGTTGGTGTTGGGTGTGCCTGCGCCTTTCCCTTCGATCGTGATCTTTTTCAGCACGGTCGCGTCGCTTTGCGCTTCCTCGCGGTCGCCGTTCGCCACCGTCGGCGATTGCGCATGCGCGGCGCTCGTCAAGGCAAGGCCTGCCGTGGCAGCCGCGCCGGACAGCAGCGGCCGAAGAGTAAGATGCGGTTTCTGATTGGACATTGGCCCCTCTCTCGGATCAAACAAAGGCAATCCGCCTGAGGTGAGGTAAGGCGAATTACGTTTTCGATATGAACGTCCCCAACGCGAGATAGCGCATGGCAAAAAGTGGAGTCAATATCTCCGGTTAATAATCTTGATAAAAAGATACATGTTTTATGGCGCGGCGGCCCGGACAAGCGCGATCGGTACGGATTGAAACAGGCTGGCGACGTGAACCGCGCCGGGAAAGAGTTGCAGCGAGACGTCCAGATCTGCGCGTTTCGCAAGGTGGCGGGCGAGTTCCAGCGTTGCCGGGGCCGGTCCGTTCCAGGTCGGCGCCGCCGGGCTGGAGCGGCGCTCCGCTTCGCCGAGCATGATCGCGACCTCGGCGCGGTGCGCCGGTGGTGGCGAGGGGGGCTTGAAACTGAGCAGGTATTCATCGCCCCACCAGATGGACGGGCTGGCGGCGATATAACGATCGAACCGGCCGGGCCGCGACAGGAGCGCATAGAGCGTCAGCAAGCCGCCGAGCGAATGGCCCCAGAGCGAGCGCCGTGTCGCATCGACGCGAAATCCGTTCTCGGCGGTTTTGCGGATCGCATCGCACAGCCGGTCGAGAAAGGCATCCGCGCCGCCGATCCGCCGGCCGGGATGGACGGGATCGTCGATCGGTCCCGCGCCGTTGCGCGGCGGGGTGAAATCGAGGCTGCGGCGCGTGGCGTCGAAGCGGAACGGCGTATCGTAGCCGATGCCGACGATGCAGAGATCCGGGACCGATGCCAGCAGGTCGGGCGTCAGGAGGTCGAAGGCGGCGTTGCCGTCGAGCATGTAGAGGATCGGGTGGCCGGCAGGGCCGGGTGTGCTGCGCGGGCGGGCGATGAACAGGCGGTATTCGGCGCCGTCCGCCGTGGTCGTCGGCATCCGGAACAGCGCATGGCTGTCTGGCGCCGTCTCGAAAATCGCCATCTGTGTGGGAAAACTGCTTTGCCGCGGATATGGGTTTTCCGCCATGCCGGCCTCGTCGTTCGCCTGTCAATAACTTGACGCCTACAGTCAAGTCCAGCATATGTCCACACGACGAAGAGTGGAAACCGCCGTGACGGACATCGAGGTGCAGAGCGAAATTCTGGTTTACCGCAGAAGTTTGCGGCGGCGCTCGCTCGTCGTTGCGGCGCTGTGCATCGCGCTTGTCTGCGCCTTCGCCACCGACCTGGTGACCGGGCCTTCCAGCCTTTCGGCGGCCGATGTGCTGCGCGGGCTGATGTGGCCCGACACCCTGTCGGCGCCGATGCGGGTCGTGGTCTTCGATGTGCGCCTGCCGCAGGCGCTGATGGCGATCTGCGTCGGCGCCTCGCTGGCTCTGGCCGGCGCCGAGATGCAGACGATCCTCGACAATCCGCTCGCCAGCCCGTTCACGCTCGGCGTGTCCTCGGCTGCCTCCTTCGGCGCGGCGCTTGCGATCGTGCTGCATATCGGTCTGCCGGGGGTAAGGACGGAATGGACGGTGGCGCTGAACGCCTTCGTGTTCGCCTTCGCCTCCGTGCTGCTCCTGCAGATGCTGAGCCGGCTGCGCGGCAATGGCGGCGATGCGCTGGTGCTGTTCGGCATCGCCATGGTCTTCACCTTCAATGCGCTGGTGGCGCTCATCCAGTTCGTCGCCTCGCAGGATGCGCTGCAGCAACTGGTCTTCTGGAGCATGGGCAGCCTGTCGCGGGCGACGCCGGCCAATCTTTCGGTGCTTTGCGCCGTGCTCTGCCTCGTTTCGATCCTCTCCTTCCGCGTCGCCTGGAGCATGACGGCTCTGAGCCTTGGGGAGGACCGGGCGCGCAGCTTCGGCATTCATGTCGGGCGGCTGCGCTTCGCCTCGCTGCTGCGCGTCAGCCTGCTGGCGGCCATCTCCGTCGCCTTTGTCGGCACCATCGGTTTCATCGGTCTGGTCGGACCGCATATTGCGCGGCGGCTGGTGGGTGAGGATCACCGCTTCTTCCTGCCGACCAGCATGGCGACGGGGGCGGTCGTGCTGTCCCTGTCCTCGGTGTTGAGCAAGGTCATCGTGCCGGGCGCGATCATGCCGGTCGGCATCGTCACGGCGCTGATCGGCGTTCCCTTCTTCGTCAGCCTGATCTTCGTCCGGCGCGAGCGCATGTGAGGAAGGCCCGATGCTGACCGTCACCGATCTTTCCGCCGGCTACGATCGCCGCCCCGTGCTGCACGGCATCACCCTGCCGCCGCTCGAAAACGGCTGCATGGCGGCGCTGATCGGCCCGAATGCCGCCGGCAAGACCACATTCCTGCGCGCGTTGGCGGGCCTTGCGCCGGCAACAGGCTCGATCCGGCTGATCGACCGGGAATTGCTCGGCACCGATCCGGCCGAGCATGCCCGCCACGTCACCTACATGCCGCAATCCCTGCCGCAGCGCGCCAGCCTCACCGTGTTCGAAGGTGTGCTGGCGGCGCTGATGGCGTCGCCAGGAACGCGGCCGGCACGCATGGAGGCGGAAAAGACGGCGCTGGCGACGCTGCAGCGGCTGCGCATCGCCGATCTTGCCCATCGCCGGCTCGACCAGCTTTCCGGCGGCCAGCGCCAGCTTGCCAGCCTCGCGCAGGCCATCGCCCGCCAGCCGGCGGTGCTGCTGCTCGACGAGCCGACCAGCGCCCTCGACCCCGCCCACCAATTCCGCGTCATGGATACGGTGGCGAAGCTGACGCGCGAGCGCAATATCGTCACCGTGCTGGTGCTGCACGACCTGGCGCTCGCCTGCCGCTGGTGCGACCGCATCGTCGTGCTGTCGAACGGCCGCATTGCCGCCGCCGGCACGCCGGAGCAGGCGATCACGCGGGCGACGCTGGCCGAGGTCTACGGCCTCGACGCCCGCACCAGCCTCGATTCCAATGGCCGCCTGCGCATCGACACGGACGGCCTCGTGGAAGATGGATAGGCTACTTCAGATCCACCCACGACATGCCGTCGAGCGGCACCGCGAGGAATCGTTCGTTGATCTCGCGTCGCGTCGCGTCGAGATCGAGATCGCCGAACAGTTCCGGATGAATCCAGCGGGCCAGCGCCTGCACCGTCAGAATATCCAGCGGCGAGTTGAGAAGCTGGTGCGCCAGGCCATGCACACGGCCGTCCGTTACCGCCTTCAGCCCGGAAATGCCCGGTCGCGCCACCACCCGCGCCAGCGTCTCGCGGATGGTGCTTTCGTCATAGCCGGGACCGATCAGCAGCCCGTTCGTGCCTTCCATCTGCGGCCCGCCGCTGACGATATAGACATCCGGATTGGTCTCGATGACATATTCGAGGTTCAGCGCGCCGACCGGCCCCTTGATGACCGCGTTGCCGATATTCTCGCCGCCGGCAAAGGCGATGTATTTGCCGATATTGCCGTTGCCGGGCGAGGCGCAGCATTCGCTGGTGCGGGCGGCATGGGCCTCGAAGAACACTTTCGGACGGGTCGAGGTCGAGGCGATTTTCGCCTTGACCGCCTCCATGCGCTCACGGCGGAAGGCGATGAAGGCTTCGGCCTGCGCGGAGCGGCCGGTCACGGCGGCGAGCAGGCGCAGGCCGGGTTCGAGATTGTCGAGCGGATCGTTGAAGAAATCGATGACCACGACCGGAATGCCGGCCGCCTCCAGCGTGGCGATCTGCGCATCCGACGGTTTCGACGACAGCGAGAACACCGCCAGATCCGGCTCGGCCGCCAAGACCTGCTCGACCGAGAATTGCTGGGCGGAGCTTGCCACCTGGCCTAGCTTTTCGATCTGCGGGAATTTTTCCACGTAGCGGCGATAGACCGCCGGGCCGATGCGATTGATGTCCTTCGGCCAGGCCGTCAGCAGGCTGACGGGATCGGGATGGATCAGCGACAGGGCGATGAGGTAGCGGCCGTCATCGACCAGCAGCCGATGCGCCGGCTTTTCCAGTTTCACCGTGCGGCCGGTGACGTCGGTAACGGAAATTTCGGCCAGCGCCGCCGTCGCCAAAGACAGGAGCGACACCAGAAGGGCCGTCAGCAGCCGCAGCACGGCAGCGCCTGCGGTCGGAAAATCTCGGGTGGACACAACGGCGCCCTTTCCATTTCTTAAGTTGACATATTAACTCATGTTAGTAGTTATGCCGCGAATAAAGCCAAGCGGAAAAATAGGCAAGAGAGCGGCGATGAACGACAGGGAAAAGAGCGCGAACGGCGGAAACCGGATCGAGTTTCGCTTGGCGAACAAGGCGATGCCGGTCGTTGCCGCCGGTCTTCGCAAGGCCTTGGTGTCCGGCGCCATCGACACGCTCAGCGCGCGCTGCGTCTCCTTCTTTCGCGACCATCGCGACGGCCCGGCCATTCTGGTCGGCGCGCTGCCCTTCGACCGCAGGGCTGCGGACTTTCTCTACCAACCGGCCGAATTCACGCGCGTTTACGGCCTTCCGAAGCTTGGGAATGGCGCCACGACGGCCGGCGTCAAGGGCCGGCTGATCGCCGAGCCCCCCGCCGACGCCTATGCGCGGGCCGTCTCGGCGAGCCTTGCGCTCATGGCCGAAGACGGGATGGCGCTTGCAAAGGTGGTGCTGTCGCGCAGCCTGCGGCTGGAAGCGGCCTCGGTCGATCTCTTCGCACTGATGCGGCGGCTCGGCGCCGACCCTCTGGTGACGACCTTCCTGACGCCGCTTTGCGCCGTCGGCAATCGCTGGCTGGTCGGGGCGACGCCGGAGCTTCTGGTCTCGAAGCGCGGCGAGGAGGTTCTGTCGCACCCGCTCGCCGGCTCGGCCCGCCGCGACGTCGATCCGCAGCGCGACCGCCAGTCGGGCGAGGCGCTGCTCGCCTCCGACAAGGACCGCCGCGAGCACCGGATGGTGGCCGAAACCATCCTCGACGTCTTAGCCCCACTCTGCGCCGAACTCTCGGCCCCGGAGGGCATGACGCTCAGCCAGACGGCCAGCATGTGGCATCTCGGCACCCGCATTCGCGGGCGCTTAAGGGATCGCGACACGCCGGTCGCCGAGCTGCTCGCCCGCCTGCATCCGACGCCGGCCGTCTGCGGCCTGCCGCGCGAGCGCGCGGCGCAAGTGATCGCCGCGCTCGAAGGCTACGACCGCGGCTTTTATGCCGGCGCGGTCGGCTGGATGGACGCCGGCGGCGACGGCGACTGGTATGTGTCGCTGCGCTGCGCCGAGGTGGCGGGCCGGACCATGCGCCTTTTCGCCGGCGCGGGCATCGTTCCGGGCTCCGATCCGGCGGCCGAGACCGACGAGACCTCGGCGAAATTCCAGGCGATTCTCGCCGCGCTCGGCATGGACGAGAACGGCCGCGCCCTTTCGGAGGATGCAGCATGAAGCCGGTGCAGATCTGGCCCGAGGAGTTTGCCGAGCGCTATCGCCAGGCCGGCTATTGGCGCGGCGAAACCTTCTCCGCCATGCTGCGCCAGCGGGCGCAGGCGCACCCCGAGCGGCTGGCGGTGATCGGCGGCGCCGAGCGCTGGACTTATGGCGAGCTTCTGGCCCGCGCCGAGCGCGCCGCCGCCGGCTATGTCGCGCTCGGCCTGCAACCCGGCGAGCGGGTGCTGGTGCAACTGCCCAACATTCCCGATTTCCTCGCCGCCGTCATCGGCCTGTTCCTGGCGCGGCTGATCCCGGTCTATGTGCTGCCGGCGCATCGCCGCACGGAGCTGGTGCATTTCGCCGGGAAATCGCAAGCCGCCGCCTATCTCTTCTTCGGCGGCGAAGGCTTCGACTATGCCGGCCTCGCCGACGAGGTGCGCGCCGTCTCGCCCGCCCTGCGCCACGGCATCTCGGTCGGCGGCGCGAAGCCGGGCCATGTGGATTTCTCCGCCTTCACCGCCGGCATGGCAACGCTGCCCGGCGACGACGCCGCACCCTCCGACGTCGCCTTCCTGCAGATTTCCGGCGGCAGCACCGGCCTGTCGAAGCTCATCCCGCGCACCCATGACGATTACATCTACAGCTTCCGGGCGAGCGCCGAGATCTGCGGCCTGGACGAAGACAGCGTCTATCTCGTCGCCCTCCCGGCGGCGCATAATTTCCCGATGAGCTCGCCCGGCTATTTCGGGGCGCTCTATGCCGGCGGGCGGGTGGTGTTCAGCCCGGCCCCCGATCCGGAAACCGCCTTTGCGCTGATCGAGCGCGAAAAGGTGACGATCACCGGCCTCGTGCCGCCGCTGGCGCTTCTCTGGCTGCAGGCGGCGCCGACGACGAAATACGACCTGTCCAGCCTGAAAATCCTGCAGGTCGGCGGCGCCAAGCTGATGTCGGAGGTGGCGCGGCGCGTGACCCCGACGCTCGGCTGCGCCCTGCAGCAGGTCTTCGGCATGGCCGAGGGGCTGGTCAACTATACCCGCCTCGACGATCCCGATGCGCTGGTGGTGGAGACGCAAGGGAAACCGATCAGCCCCGACGACGAGGTGCTGATCGTCGACGACGACGGCCATCCCGTCGCCGAGGGCGAGATCGGCAACCTTCTGACACGCGGTCCCTATACCATCCGGGCCTATCACAACGACGAGGCGGCCAATCGCCGCTCCTTCACGCCGGACGGCTTTTATCGCACCGGCGACATGGTGCGCCGCACGCCGGAGGGCTATCTCTCGGTGCAGGGCCGGGCGACCGACCATATCAACCGCGCCGGCGAAAAGATCTCCGCCGAGGAGATCGAGGATCACCTGCTCGGCCATCCCGGCGTCTTCGACGCCGCCGTGGTCTCGATCCCCGATCCCTATCTCGGCGAGCGAAGCTGCGCCTTCGTCATCGCCAACGGCGAGCCGCCGAAGGGCGCGGCGCTGAAGGCCTATATGCGCGCGCGCAACCTCGCCGAATTCAAGGTGCCGGACCAGATCGTCTTCGTCAGCGAATTCGGCACCACCGCCGTCGGCAAGGTCAGCCGCAAGGAATTGCGCGCCCGGTTGCGCGCCGAATTCCTCGAAAAAGAACAGGGACGATAAGATGGGCCTGCCCACCATTGCCGCCTATCCGCTGCCGGGCGCGGAAGACCTGCCGGCCTCGCGCGCGCCGTGGAAACCGCAAAGGGATCGCCTTGCGCTTCTGGTGCACGACATGCAGCGCTATTTCGTCGCCCCCTTCGAACGGGAGGCTACGCCGATCGCGCCGGCGACCGCCAATATCGCAAGGCTTGCCGCCCGCTGCCGGGCGCTCGGCATCCCCGTCTTCTACACCGCCCAGAACGGCGACCAGGACCGCCGCGACCGCGGCCTTCAGGCCGATCTCTGGGGGCCCGGCATGACGGGCGCACCGGAGCATCAGGACATCGTTGCCGAGCTTGCGCCGGAGCCTGCCGATTTCGTGCTGGTCAAGCACCGCTACAGCGCCTTCCAGCGCTCCAATCTGGAGCATCTGATGCGGGTGCGCGGCCGCGACCAGCTGATCGTCACCGGCATCTATGCCCATATCGGCTGCATGATGACCGCCGGCGAAGCCTTCCAGCGCGATATCGAGCCGTTTTTCATCGCCGATGCGCTCGCCGATTTTTCGAGGGACCAGCACGATCTGGCGATCAACTGGGTCGCCGGTCGCTGCGGCGTCGTCCTGAGCACGGATGCGCTGCTCGAAGCAATTGCAGGAGAATAAGCCCATGACCATCACGCTGGAACGGATGCGCGCCGACATCGCCCGCATGATCCACGAGGAACCGGAGGCCGTCGGCCTCGACGACAACCTGATGGATCTCGGCCTCGATTCCATGCGGCTGATGAACCTCATCCTCCTGTGGCAGGAGGCCGGCGTCGATCTCGATTTCGGCGATCTCGCCGAGCAGTTCACGCTCGCCGCCTGGTGGAAGGCCATCGAGGCCCGGCAGGGCGAGGGCTGACGCGGTGACCGCCGCCAAGCCGGCCCGCGCCGCATCGCCCGCCGGACAGGCCCATCCGCTGACCGAGGCCCAGTCCGGCCTGTGGTACATGCAGCGCATCGACCCGGCCAACCCGATCCTCAATACCGGGCAGTATATCGCCATTTCCGGCCCGCTCGACGTCGCGGCCTTCCTCGCCGCCGTCGAGACGACCATAAGGGAGGCCGACTGCCTGCGGCTGACCTTCCTCGACACCCCGGACGGCCCGCGCCAGACGGTGACGCCGGCGGCGCAGCCGATATCCGACTATCTCGACCTCGGCGACGCGGAAGACCCGCGCGCGCAAGCCTTGGCCGACATGGCCCGCGACACCGCCCGGCCGGTCGATCTGGAGCGCGGGCCGGTGGCGCTGCTCCGGCTCTACAAGGTCGGGCCTCGGGATTTCCTCTGGTACGAGCGCATCCATCATCTGGCCATCGACGGCTACGGCATGGTGCTGCTCACCAACCGCGTCGCCGAGCTTTACAACGAGCGCGTCGCCGGCGAGGCGGCGAGGCCGCCGCTGGCGCCGCTCGCCCGCGCCTTCGAGGAGGATGCCGCCTACCGGTCCTCGGCGCAGCGCGACAAGGACCGCGCCTTCTGGCACGAGACGCTTTCCGCCAGGGCCGAGCCCGCCGGCCTCAAGCCCGGCCGTGCGGTCACGGCCTATGATTTCCATCGCGAGACCGGCCTGCTGCCGCCGGAACTGACGGCGCGGCTGAACGCCTTCGCCACCCGCCACAACCTCACCTGGCCGGACGTGTTGACCGGCATCACTGCGGCCTATTGCCAACGCTTTGCCGGCACGCAGGACATCACCGTCGGCGTGCCCTTCATGGGCCGGCTCGGCAGCGTCACGGCGCGCGTGCCCTGCATGGTCATGAACGTGCTGCCGCTGCGCCTGCGCATCGACGAGGACGCGCCGCTGGCCGAGACGCTGGCGGGCCTTTCCCGCGACATGCTGCGCGCGCGGCGCCACGGGCGCTATCGCAGCGAGCAGCTTCGCCGCGAACGCGGGCTGATCGGCGGCCAGCGGCGGCTTTACGGGCCGATGATCAACGTCCAGCCCTTCGACAATCCGCCGCGCTTTGCCGGGCTCGACGCCAGCCTGCACATCCTCGGGGCCGGTGCGGTCGACGACATCACCTTCACCTTCCGGGGAGATGCCCGCAGCGGCCTGCCCTTCGAGGTCGACGCCAATCCGACCCTGTATTCGAAGGCCGAAACCCGGGGCCATGCCGACCGGCTGGCCGCCTTCCTCGACGCGGTGCTGACGGGCGAAAGCCTTGCCGCCGCCCCGCTTGCCACGCCGGACGAGGCCCGGCATTTCACCCAGACGGTGAACGCCACCGACCATCCCGTGCCTCAGACGACGCTGACCGCGTTGATCGAGGCCGCCTTCGGCCGCCATGCCGGGGCCTGCGCCCTGCGCTTCGGGGGCGACAGCGTCTCCTATGCCGAGTTGGATGCGAAAAGCGCGGCCCTTGCCGCCCATCTTACCCGTCTCGGCGCCGGCCCGGACAGGCTGGTCGCCATCGCCCTGCCGCGCTCGGTCGCGCTTCTTGTGGCGCTGGTCGGCGTGCTGCGCGCCGGCGGCGCCTACCTGCCGCTCGACACCGCCCACCCGCGCGAACGCCTGTCGCGCATCCTCGCCTCGGCCCGGCCCGTCTGCGTGCTGACCGACGCCGAAACCGACCCCCTGTTTACCGGCCTCGCCGAAACCCTGCCCGTCCGCGACTGGCCTGATACGACGCAAGCCCAAACCCCGGCGAACATCCCCGCATCCGGCCCTTCGGGCCACCGTCTCCCCGCCGGGGAGAAGGGAATGGAGCCAACCACAACCCTGTCGACCGCCGCCCGGTCCGACGACACGCAAGACGCCGCCCCCCGGCCTCCTTCTCCCCCCGGGGAAGAAGGTTGCGGCGGCGGGATAAGGGGGATGCCGCAGGCCCTGTCGCCGGCGCATCTGGCCTATGTCATCTACACCTCCGGCTCGACCGGCGAGCCCAAGGGGGTCGCCATCGAGCACCGGTCGATCGTCAATCGGCTGGAGTGGATGCGCCGGCATTACGGCATCGAGGCCGGCGACCGTATTCTCCAGAAGACGCCGGCGACCTTCGACGTTTCGGTGTGGGAATTCTTCCTGCCGCTGATTTCCGGCGCGACGCTGGTGATCGCCCCGCCCGGCGCCCATCGCGATCCCGACGCCATCGCGGCGCTGATCCGCGACGAGCGGGTGACGGCGCTGCATTTCGTGCCCTCGATGCTCTCGGCCTTCCTCGCCGCGCCCTCCAGCGCCGGGCTGAGCGTTGCCCGCGTCTTCTGCAGCGGCGAGGAGCTGGGCGCGGACCTGCGCGACCACTTCCATGCCCGCATCGACGGCGAATTGCACAATCTCTACGGCCCGACCGAGGCCGCCGTCGATGTCAGCTACTGGCCGGCGAGCCGCGAGGACCGCTCCGCCCCGGTGCCGATCGGCTTTCCGGTGTGGAATACCCGGCTTTACGTGCTCGACGCCGCCATGCGCCCGGTGCCGGCCGGCGTCGTCGGCGATCTCTATCTCGGCGGCGTGCAGCTGGCGCGCTGCTACCTGAACCGCGACGACCTGACGCGCGAGCGCTTCCTGCCCGATCCCTTCCGCCCCGGCGAACGCCTCTACCGCACCGGCGACGTCGCCCGCTGGCGGGCCGACGGCGCGGTGGAATTCCTGGGCCGTTCCGACCATCAGGTGAAGATCCGCGGCCTGCGCATCGAGCTCGGCGAGATCGAGGCCGCCATCCTCGCCTCCGGCCTGGTGCGCGAGGGCGTGGTAATCGCCCGCGAGGATCGCCCCGGCGACCGGCGGCTCGTCGCCTATGCGGTGCCGAACCCGACTTACACCGAAGAGACCCTGCGCCGCGCCGTCGCCGCGCTGGTGCCGGACTACATGGTGCCCGCCCATATCGTGACGCTCGACGCGCTGCCGGTGACCGCCAACGGCAAGCTCGACCGCGCCGCCCTGCCGGCCCCGGCCGAGACGGCCCGCCCGGTCGCCGCCGCACTGGCCACCGACACCGAGCGCCGGCTGGCGACGATCTTTCGCGAGGTTCTCGGCGTCGAGGGCGAGATCGGCGCCGACAGCGATTTCTTCCTCTGCGGCGGCGATTCGCTGCTGGCCGTGCATCTCGCCCTGCATGTGCGCGAGACCTTCGGGCGCGAACTGGGCCTCGGCGCGGTGTTCGAGCATCCGACGCTCGGCGGCCTCGCCGCGCTGATCGATGCCGGCGCGGATGCCGCCGATGGCGGGCTCGGCCCGGTCATCCGCCTCGCGACATCGTCAAGCGCGCGGCCGCCGCTGTTCCTCATCCACCCGGCCGGCGGCATCGCCTGGGGGTATCAGCATCTGGCGCGGGCGCTGAGCCCGGCGCGCACCGTCTACGGGCTGCAATCGCCCGCCCTCGATCCTGCCCAGCCGCTGCCGGAAAGCCTCGACAGCATGGCGCGGCTTTATGCGGAGCGGATCGAGGCGCTGTATCCGGCGGGCATCGTGCATCTGGCCGGCTGGTCGGTGGGCGGCATTCTGGCGCAGGCGCTGGCCGTGGCGCTGAAGGCGCGCGGCCGGCGGGTCGGGCTTGCCGCCCTGCTCGACGCCTATCCTTGCGAATGCTGGCGGGCCGAGCCGGAGCCGGACGCGACGGCGGCGCTGAAGGCGCTGCTGACCATCGGCGGCCACGATCCGGCCGCCTATCCCGATCTCGTCACCCGCCCGGCCATCGTCGATTTCCTCAGGCGCCATGACGGACCGCTCGGCCTGCTGCCGGAGGCGGCGCTGGACGGCGTCGTGCGCGCCGTGCTCGATACCAACCGGCTGGTGCGCCAGCATGACCATGCCCGCTACGACGGCACGCTGACCCACATCCGCGCCGGGCTCGACCACAAGGACCGGCCGCTGCATCCCGGCCTCTGGGCCGATCACGCGGCGGCGCTGGATTGCGCCGAGGTTCCCTTCCTGCATGCGCAGATGGCCTCGCAGACCGCCGCCGGCGTCGTCGCGCCGCTGCTGGCCGAGCGCATGGCCCGTTTCGAACTGAAAGGATGATCCCATGCAACTGAGTGGTTTTGCCGGCAGGACGGCGCTGGTGACGGGGGCGGCCGGCGGCATCGGCGGCGTGCTGGTCGACTTGCTGCTGGCGGCGGGAACCCGTGTCGTCGCCGCCGATCTCGACGCCGACGCCATCGTGCCCGCGCCGGAGACGGCGCTGCGCCGCGAAAGCCTCGACGTCACCGACAGCGCCGCCGTCGACCGGCTGGTGGCGCGGGTAGAGGCCGAATGGGGGCCGATCGATTTCGGCGTCAACGTCGCCGGCGCGCTGTCGAACACGCTGGTTACCGAGACCGACGATGCCGCCTGGCGCAACGTCTTCGCCGTCAATGCCGACGGCGTCTTCCATGTCTCGCGGGCGCTGGCGCGCGTCATGGGTCCGCGCCGGCGCGGCGTCATCGTCACCGTCAGCTCCAATGCCGCCGGCGTGCCGCGCCACGCCATGGCCGCCTATGCCGCCTCCAAGGCGGCGGCGACCATGTTCACCCGCTGCCTCGGCCTCGAGCTTGCGCCGCTCGGCATCCGCTGCAACATCATCGCCCCCGGCTCGACGCTGACGCCGATGCAGACCGGCATGTGGGCCGACGAGAATGGCGCCGAGCGGGTCATCGCCGGCGTGCCCGAGGTCTACAAGGCCGGCATTCCGCTGAAGAAGCTGGCGACGCCCCGCGACATCGCCAATGCCGTCGTCTTCCTACTGTCCGACGAGGCCGGGCATATCACCATGTCCGATCTCTATGTCGACGGTGGCGCGACCCTGCGGGCCTGAGGAAAGCCCGAAACCGCGACGATTTTAACTTGAGAAAATAAATCATCTTTTATAACCTCCCCCTATCAGAAACCGGGAAACGATCATGACTCATTTCTTCACGTCCAAACGGCTGATGCCGAGCGTTCTGCTGGCCGGCCTGCTGGTTGCCGGCAGCGCTCTTGCCGCAGCGGTTTTCGATGCGCCGGATACGGCTTACAAGGGGCAGGTTCGCCTGTCCTCGGCCAAGCGCGGCGCGCCGCTGACGGCCGGTGGCGAAGTCAGTGTTTCCGGGCGCGGCTTCAAGCCGGGCCAGAAGGTGACGCTGCTGCGCGGCACGAGCGTGCTCAATCCCGACGGCGCCTTCGTCGCCGATGCGGAAGGCAAGATCCAGGGCACGTTCACTCTGCCGGCCGATGCCGCCATCGGCACCCATCCGATCGTCGTGACCACCGACGCGCCCTACAATGCGGAAGTCGTCGACCTCAAGATTTCTCCGGTCATACCGCTTTCGGGTGCCGACAAATTCAAGATCGCCGAGGCGAAGCTGCCGCCGGGCGTCTACCAGTCGGCCTATGGCGCCAGGAGCAATGCCGTCTTCGTGACGACGACGGCAGGTCGCCCGCCGGAGATGAAATCGCAATTGCTCAAGCTCGATCCGGAGAACCTGAGGACGATCGCCGCGATCACGCCTGCGCTTGCCCCGCCGCAGGCGGGCGGTGACGAGGAAGAAGGCGGCCAAGCCGCCAAGGAGGGTATGGTCTTTGCCGTCTACGGCATCGCCGCCGATGACGCCAGCGGCACGGTCTGGGTCACCAATACCCGCCAGAACACGGTCGCCGTCTACAAGCAGGACGATCTCTCGCTGGTCAAGCAGTTCGAGCCGCAGCTCGTCGATCACGTTCGCGACGTCGCCGTCGACGAGAAGAACGGCAAGGCCTATGCCTCGCCTTTCTCCGCGCCCGAACTGGTCGTCTTCGACGCCAGGGCGATGACGCTCGCCAAGCGCATTCCGCTGAAGACTGCGGTGCGCGGCAAGGTGTTTTCGCCGATCGGCCTGCGCATGGATGCAAAGACCGGCAAGCTCTTCGTCGTCAGCATGACGACGCCAGAGGTGGCGGTGATCGATACGGCCAGCGATACGGTCGAGAAGATCATTCCGGTGCCGGACGCGCGCAGCCTGATGGCGGTCGCTTACGACGGCGAGCGCGATCATCTCTACCTGGTCGGGCAGGGCAGCGACGACCTGATGATCCTCGATGGCAAAACGGGAAAACTGCTGCATGATGTCAGCATCGGCGGCGGCCCGCTCAGCGTCGCCTATGATCCGGTGTCGAAACTCGCCTATGTCAGCAGCCGCGATGCCGGCACGGTGACGGCCGTGGATGCGGAAGGCAAGATCGTCGGCAATCTCGACCAGTCGCCTTTCCCCAATCATGTGTTTGCCGATGGCAAGGGCGGGGTCTATTCGCTCAACAAGTCCATGAAGCCGCACGACCCCAAGGGCGATCGGATCACCCACATCCAGTTCGCCCGCTAACGGCCGATTGGAACGAGAGTGCCCCGTGTTGCGACGAGCGCGGGACGGGGCATCGCGATTGGAGCATTTCCAAGTTGAGGCGGGATCGCTTCGGCGTCGGGCAATGCTATGAAAATAAGCGATGGAGCATGTTCGGCGAACCCATTCCTCGCCGGCCATGTTCCGGCAACAGGCTTGCGCTCGCGCAGGAATTCGCAAGAGACGGTCTATGCCGCCTGATAGCCGTCATTCGGCTTTCTTCATCGCGGCCCGCAGCGCATCGTTGATGCGGTCCTGCCAGCCCGGCCCGCCAGCCTGGAAAAATGCCAGCACATCGCTATCGATCCTCAGCGAAACAACTTCCCGGGCGTTCGGGATCGCAGGTCGTTCGACGGCGGGTGCTGCGACTTTCTTTGCCGGCTTGAAAAGAGCTTCTGCGGCCTCTTTCGGGTTTGTGGGTCTTCGGGGTGTCGTCGCCATCATCGATTTCCTTTGCGATCGGCTGGTTGTGCCGTCCGACGATGTCGTAACGGTCGAGGCGGGCCGGGCCATGATCCACGGTCTCCCCGCCGGGGGAGATCGTGGGTCCGAGAGCAGGTCTCCAATGGAAATTGCTTCCGGCGTTCCGGATGTCGGCGTGCGGGGAGGGGGCGATTTATCGCGGCCCGAGATGGCTCAAGTCAAACCGCAGCGCTGCGGCAATCCTGCGAAGCCGCGCCTCGTCGACGTCGGTTTCGTTCTCGACCTGTGCGATTTCGGCTGACGTCAAGCCAGTCGTTTCAGCCAGATCGTCTATGCTATAGCCGACATTCTCCCGGGCTTTCTTCAGAATCTGCCCGATGCCGCCGACGTCGGCGGTCTCGATATTCGAACCATTGAATTCACGTATGGATAGCGTCAACGCGCTACTCCTTCCAAAAACCGCGCAACAGGTCGCGCGTTGGGTGTTCAATCACCGTTTGGGAAACTCGGCGGCGAAATCCGCCGAACACTCAATATAGTTAAGCGCGGGCGTCGTGCAAGTTCGACGCCGCCTGACATGGCGGTTCCATGCCATTGGACTGGAACAACGTTTGCGTACATCCGTTTCGTTGTGATGAATAGAGGCGATGGCGATGGAAAACAATCATTCTTCCGATATCGGCGATCTGCACGAGATCATTGACCAGAAAATCACGGCAATCATGCGCGAGATGGAAAACGCGGGATATAATGCAAGGGAAACCGCTCTAGCGATTGTCGATCTCGTCAACGCTGGCTGGCTGGATCGGGACAATGCGCTACGCGAGGCTCGCAATGCCATGCCGGACAACTTCATATCGGACGGCAACGAGGGTTAGGGCATCGGAGGAGAGTTCCATGGCGACGACGTTTCAAATCATCGCGCTCAGTTCGCTCGATCCGGAGGGATGCGATACCCGCGACGAGCCGAAGCTGCTTTATCCCGACGCGTTGAAGACCGCGCAGGAACTGAAGTCGCAAGGCAAGGCATTCCGGGTGTTTGCGGCGGGCGATTATACCGATGAGCAGCATCGGTCGTTTGTGAATCTCGGAGCGGTCTTCGCATCGTGACAAGGTTGAAGGCGACGTCACCGAGGTGACGCCGCCAATGCCAGGCGAGGGTTGAAGACGTTCAAACGGAGATGACACCGTTCTCCTCACCGTCCCAGTATTGCACCCGGTTGCCACGCACATTGATCAGCACGAGGCCGGGGGTATCGATCCCTTCTGGGAACCAGCGCTCCAGATCGGACATCCAATGCCGTTCGAATTGCGCCTTGTCGCGGATGAGGCGGGCCTCGCCTTCGATGGAAATGAAAATGCCAGGCTTGCCGAGAAGGCTCGGCGGCTCCGTAAAGGAAAGCGAGACCTGCGGGTCACGCCCGATGTCTGTAACCTTTCCGGTGTTTTCATATGAGAAGAACCAGGAGTCGCCATCATAATCGACATCGCCGTTGTTGCTCATTGGACGGTTCGAAATCCCCGACCCTCCGAGCGTGGACATCATGCAGAAATCTATTTTCTTCAGCTTGTGGGCGATGTCGGCGAGTGTCAGCGAGGGCATGAACAGGCACCTTCAGAAACAGGGTTGCGGATTCGGCGCGCCGAACCGCTTTGTACGGCCCGCGTCCGTCGAGGGAATGCGCGGGAAACGCAAATGTTCCTGATCGGCGTAAGTCGCCGCTGCCGTCATGCGATTCAGAAACTGTTAGCCATGCTGGTTAAGACGCCGGAACTTGCGAATTCGTGGGAGAGTTGTCGAGCCAGCAGGAGGTGACAGAGATGACCCAGCGGTTTGACGAACTCTACATTCCACGGCGCGAACACCAGCAGATCGTGACCTATTACAAGAAGCTGGTGGTTCACGTCTATCAGAAGTTGCGGGCTTTGCAGGCCGAACGGGAGGACGCCGCACCCGTCGCCCAAGCTGGCAATCCCGAACCGAAGACGCGGACGATTGCCGCGGACGCGCGGCCTGATTGCGGTAACGTCGTCCGCGTCGATTTTCGCCGCCAGCGCCGTTCAGGCCGGTAGGGCGTGGCCTTCCTCCAAGGGCTCGGCGAGCTTGCTTGCGCGCTGGAGGAGAAGGCTTCACGCGACCATGCTCCATCTGCCGCATATCGCTCGAGAGGCGGATGCAGCTATCCGATGAAGCAGACACCTTCGCCCGCCTCTCAGGCAATCGCCATTTCGACGGCGGCCTCGGCATGGATGGCGGTGGTATCGTAAAGCGGAACGGCGCTGTCTTCCGGGCGGACCAGCAGCATGATTTCCGTGCAGCCGAGGATCACCGCCTGCGCGCCGCGTTCGGCAAGCCTGGCGATGACCGCGCGATAGGCCTGACGCGACGCGGGCTCGATCCGGCCCTGCACCAATTCGTCGTAGATCACCCGGTGGACCGTGCGACGGTCTTCCTCCTCGGGAACCAGCACCTCGAGGCCGTGGCGTTCGGCAAGCCGTCCCTTGTAGAAATCCTGCTCCATCGTGAAGGCCGTGCCCAGCAGGCCGACCCGCGTCAGGCCCGCCGCCTTGATGCGTTCGGCGGTCGGATCGGCGATGTGAAGCAGCGGCAGGCCGATCGCCGCCTCGACCTCCTCGGCCATCCGGTGCATGGTGTTGGTGCAGATCAGCACGAAATCCGCGCCGCCGCGCTCCAGCCGCCGGGCGGCCGCGATCATCTCGGCGGTGGCGTCGTCCCAGCGCCCGGCATGTTGCAAAGCCTCGATCTCGCCGAAATCGAACGACCACATCAGGCATTTCGCCGAGCGCAGGCCGCCGAGGCGGTCCCGCACCAGTTCATTGATGATGCGGTAGTATTCGGCCGAACTTTCCCAGCTCATGCCGCCGATCAGGCCGATGATTTTCTGCGCCATGTTTTCTCCTCTCGTCACGCTTGCCTAGCGGATCGCGGCGGACTTGGAAACAGCGCGCGGAGCCGGCACTTGCCGATGAGGCGCGAAAACGCCATATGGGGCCTTAGCATGGGAAATGATCGTCGGATCGATCGGCACGCAGAGAAAAAGAGTGGCACGACGGGCAGGCAGCGCTGATCTACCGCTTCATGGCGGGCGGGTTCCACCCTGGCTCGGCCAGCGGATGACGCGGCTTGGCGCCGTGATCGCCGAGGCGATCGTCCAGCATTACGGCCGCGACGAATTCCTGCGCCGGCTGGCCAGTCCCTTCTGGTTCCAGTCCTTCGGTGCGGTCATGGGCATGGACTGGCATTCCTCCGGCATCACCACCAGCGTCATCGGCGCGCTGAAGCGCGGGCTGGCGCCGCTCACCGGCGAGCTTGGCATCCATGTCTGCGGCGGGCGCGGCAGCCAGTCGCGCAAGACGCCGGACGAGCTGACGGCGGTCGGCGAGCGCGCCGGCATCGACGGGCTGGCGCTTGCGACCACCAGCCGGCTGGTCGCCAAGGTCGACAGCGCCGCGCTGCAGGACGGCTTCGATCTCTACCTGCACGGCTTCATAGTCACCGACGACGGCAAATGGGTCGTGGTGCAGCAGGGGATGAACGGCGACCGCCGCCAGGCGCGGCGATATCACTGGCTGTCGGAAGGCCTGACCAGCTTTCTCGATTCGCCCCATGCCGCGATCGAAGGACGCGACCAGGGCCGGATCGTCAACCTTGCCGATTGCCGCGCCGACGCCTCCCGCAAGGGCCAACTGGATCTCCTGGCAACGCTTGGACCGGACAGAATCGTGCGCGAAGTCTGCGCGCTGGAGAAAGCCGCAGCGCCGCGGGAAGCGGACCCGCAGCCCCTGCTTCCGCATCTCGTCATGCCCGCCCATCACGATGTCCGCGAGACCGATGTCGACATGCGCCGCCTGCATGGCAACATCGCCGCCGCCGCCGAACGCGGCCCCGTCGATTTCGAGAACCTGTTGTTGACGCCGGGCGTCGGCGCAAGGACGGTGAAGGCGCTGGCGATGGTCGCCGAAGTCGTGCATGGCGCTCCCTATCGCTTTTCCGATCCCGCCCGCTTCTCGTTGGCCCATGGCGGCAAGGATCGTCATCCGTTTCCTGTACCGCTCAAGGTCTATGACGAAACCATCGGCGTCATGAAGTCTGCCGTGCGCAAGGGCCGTCTCGGCCGCGACGAGGAATTGCAGGCGCTGAAGCGCCTGGACGACCAGGCCCGCCGGGTCGAACGCTACGTCACCGGCCCCGACCTGAAGGAAATCGTCGCCGGCGAATTCGACCAGTCGCCCCTGCTTGGCGGCCGCAGCGTCTTCGGATGGGAAAAGCAGGGGAAATAGCGGCCGGCCTTCCGGCGCGCTGAAAACGCATCCGTATCACGGCCACAACCAGCTGTTTCCTTCGAAACGCAAATCCACGTTAAAGGGGCTGTTTTTACGTCCGGAAGTGTGATTGAATTTTCACAATAACAATCATCATGCCGGATACCGAAGGCAATTGTGTGAAACGGGGAACTGGAATGAACAGGGAAAAGACCACGATGCGCATTCGTCCGCTGCTCGTCAGCGCTGCTTTCTCGCTGCTGTCCGTCGCGGCGGGCATCGCCCCGGCCTATGCCGGCACCCCGGCCGATACGCTCGTTCAGGCCTGGGCGATCGACGACACGATCACCCTGGATCCCGCCGAATCCTTCGAACTGAGCCCGGCCGAATTCATCGGCAACGGCTACGACATGCTGGTTCGGCTCGACATCGACGACACGACCAAGGTCAAGGGCGGTGTCGCCGATAGCTGGACCGTATCCGACGATGGCCTGACCTATACGTTCAAGCTGAAGCCGGGCATCAAGTTCGCCTCCGGCAACCCGCTGACCGCCGAGGATGTCGCCTGGTCGTTCGAGCGCGTCGTCAAGCTGGACAAGAGCCCGGCCTTCATTCTCACCCAGTTCGGGCTCACCGGCGACAATGTCACCGAGAAGGCCAAGGCGGTGGACGCGGGCACCTTCGTGCTGACCGTCGACAAGGCTTATGCGCCGAGCTTCGTCCTCAACTGCCTCACCGCGACGGTGGGCGCCGTGCTCGACAAGAAGCTGGTGATGGAGCATGCAGAGGCCAAGACGCCGAATGCCGACTATAAATACGATACCGACTTCGGCTATGCGTGGATGAAGACCAATTATGCCGGCTCCGGCCCGTTCAAGATCCGCGACTGGCGCGCCAACGAAATCCTCGCGATGGAGCGCAACGACAATTATTACGGGGAAAAGCCGAAGCTGGCCCGCGTCATCTATCGCCATGTCAAGGAAAGCGCGACCCAGCGGCTGATGCTGGAAGCCGGTGATGTCGATGTCGCCCGCAATCTCGATCCGGGCGATCTCGAAGCGGTGACCAAGAATGCCGATCTCGCCGTCACCAGCGCGCCGAAGGGCACCGTCTATTACATCAGCCTCAACCAGAAGAACGAGAAACTCGCCAAGCCGGAAGTGCGCGAGGCAATGAAATATCTCGTCGATTACGATGCGATCGGCGCGACGCTGATCAAGGGCATCGGCGAGATCCGACAGACCTATCAGGCCAAGGGCGTGCTCGGCGCACTCGATGCCAGCCCCTACAAGTTCGACGTCGCCAAGGCCAAGGAATTGCTTGAAAAGGCCGGCCTGAAGGACGGTTTCTCCGTCACCTTCGACGTGCGCAACACCCAGCCGGTAACCGGCATTGCCGAATCCTTCCAGCAGACCGCCGGCCAGGCCGGCGTCAAGGTCGAGATCATTCCCGGCGATGGCAAGCAGACGCTGACCAAGTATCGCGCCCGCAACCACGATATGTATATCGGCCAGTGGGGCATGGATTACTGGGATCCGAACTCGAATGCGGAAGCCTTCACCTCCAACCCGAACAATGCCGACGACGCCGCGGTCAAGACACTCGCCTGGCGCAATGCCTGGGACATTCCGCAACTAACCGAACAGGTCAAGGCCGCCCTTCTGGAGCGCGACAACGACAAGCGCGCCGACATGTACAAGAAGCTGCAGCAGGAGGCGCTGGATACCAGCCCCTTCGTCATGATCTTCCAGCAGACCGAAGTGGCCGGGATGCGCGGCAGCGTCAAGGGCTACAAGCTGGGGCCGAGCTTCGATTCGAACTTCCTCGCGCCCATTTCCAAGGAATGAGCCGGAAGGACCGGTTCCTTGACCCAGTCTGACCCACGGATGCCGGCAAGGCGCGCCAGGCGGCGCGCCTCTGCGGCCTTGAAATCGATCGCCGGCTTCGTGGTGATCGTCGCCACCACCTATCTCGGGCTTCTCGCCGTCACCTTCTTCATCGGCCGCGTCGTGCCGATCGATCCGGTGCTGGCGATCGTCGGTGACCGTGCGCCCGCGCGGGTCGTCGAGCGCGTGCGGCAGGAAATGGGTTTCGATCTGCCCTATTACCAGCAGTTCATTCTCTATGTGAAAGGCGTGCTGCACGGCGATTTCGGCACCTCGGTGCTCACCACCAATCCGGTGATGACCGATATCCGCCGTGTCTTCCCCGCCACCATGGAACTGGCCACGGTCGGGACGATCATCGGCGCGGCCTTCGGCATTCCGCTCGGCGTTCTCGCTGCTGTCAGGCGCGGCAGCGTCGCCGATCAGGTCGTGCGCATCGTCGGCCTCATCGGTTATTCGGTGCCGATCTTCTGGCTCGGCCTGCTGGCATTGCTGGTGTTTTATGCCCGCCTCGGCTGGGCTTCCGGCCCCGGCCGCATCGACGTGGTCTACGAATATACCTTCACGCCGATCACCGGCTTCTATCTGCTCGACGCGATCCTCGCCCGCGATTGGGCGATCTTTCGCGACGTCTTCTCGCATATCGTTCTGCCGGCATCGCTGCTCGGCTATTTCTCGATGGCCTATATCAGCCGCATGACGCGCTCCTTCATGCTGAACGAACTCGGCCAGGAATACATCGTCGCGGCCCGCGCCAAGGGATTGTCGGAAACCCGCATCATCTGGGGCCATGCGCTGCGCAATGCGGCGGTGCCGCTGGTGACGGTGATCGCGCTCGCTTATGCCGGCCTGCTGGAGGGCTCGGTGCTGACCGAAACCGTCTTCGCCTGGCCGGGACTCGGCCTCTACATCACCAATTCGCTGCAGAATGCCGACATGAACGCTGTGCTCGGCGGCACCGTGGTCATCGGTTCCGTCTTCATCGCCATCAACCTGTTGTCCGACGTGCTTTACCGCATGCTCGATCCACGCACGAGGGCAAGATGAGCGAGACCGCCATGACCCGCCGCGAATGGCTTTTGACCGATCGGCCGCAATCGCGCCTGCAGGCCCGGCTCGGCCGCGCCTATGTCGCCTGGGGGCGGTTCGCCGCCAACCGTCTCGCCCTGCTCGGCATGCTGATCATCATCGGGCTGGTGGCGCTCGCCATCTTCGCGCCGCTGCTGGCGCCGGCCTCGCCCTATGTCGGCGATCTCGCCGGGGCGCGCTTGCTGCCGCCGGGGCAGGGGCATTGGCTCGGCACCGACGACCAGGGCCGCGATATCCTGTCGCGGCTCATCTACGGCTCGCGGCTGACGCTGCAGGTGGTGCTTCTGGTCGCCGTCATCGCCGCGCCCATCGGTCTGCTGGTCGGCACCGTCGCCGGCTATGCCGGCGGCTGGGTGGATGCGGTCTTGATGCGCATCACCGATATCTTCCTGGCGTTTCCGAAGCTGGTGCTGGCGCTCGCCTTCGTCGCAGCGCTTGGGCCGGGCATCGGCAATGCCATCATCGCCATCGCCATCACCTCCTGGCCGCCTTACGCCCGCATTGCGCGGGCCGAAACGCTGACGGTGCGCAATTCCGATTATATTTCAGCCGTGCGGCTGATGGGGGCCTCGCCCTTCCGGATCGTGCTGCGCCATATCATGCCGCTTTGCGTTTCCTCGCTGATCGTGCGGGTGACGCTCGACATGGCGGGCATCATCCTGACGGCCGCCGGGCTCGGCTTTCTCGGTCTCGGCGCGCAGCCGCCCCTGCCGGAATGGGGCGCGATGATCGCCTCCGGCCGCCGCTTCATCCTCGATCAATGGTGGGTCGCCGCCATGCCCGGCTTCGCCATCCTCGTCGTCAGCCTCGGCTTCAACCTGCTGGGCGACGGTTTGCGCGATGCGCTCGATCCGCGCGGGAGCGGCCAATGAGCGCGTTGCTGGAGGTCGAGGGGCTCAGCGTTTCCTTCCCCACCCGCACGGGGCTGGTGGAGGCGGTGCGCGGCGTATCCTTCACGCTCGGCCGCGAGCGGCTCGGCATCGTCGGCGAATCGGGCTCCGGCAAGTCGCAGACCGGCCGCGCCATCATGGGCCTGACGCCGGAGCACGGCCGCGTCGACGCCAGGAAACTCGCGTTCAACGGCATCGACCTGCTCAAGGCCTCGAAGACCGAGCGGCGGCGGTTGCGCGGCAAGCGCATCGCCATGATCCTGCAGGATCCGAAATATTCGCTCAATCCGGTGATGACCATCGGCCGCCAGATCGTCGAGACCCTGCGCACGCATGAGCCGCTCGGCCGGGCGCAAGCGCGCCGGCGCGCCCTCGACATGCTCGCCGCCGTGCAGATCCGCGATCCCGAACGGGTCTTCGATCTCTATCCGCACGAAGTCTCGGGCGGCATGGGCCAGCGCGCCATGATCGCCATGATGCTGGTGGCCGGCCCCGAGCTGCTGATCGCCGACGAGCCGACCTCCGCGCTCGACGTGACGGTGCAGCTCGACGTGCTCGGCATTCTGGACCGGCTGGTCGCAGAGCGCGGCATGGGCCTGATCTTCATCTCGCACGACCTCAGGCTCGTCTCCTCCTTCTGCGACCGGGTGATCGTCATGTATGCCGGCCGTATCGTCGAGGAACTGCTGGCCGCGCAACTGGCCCAGGCAAAGCATCCCTATACGCAAGGGCTGCTCGACTGCATGCCGAAGATCGGCGCGGACCGGCACCCGCTCCCCGTGCTCGATCGCAGACCGGAGTGGGCGCTATGATCCCGGCTCTCGCCATCGATGGATTGCGCGTGACCTTCGACGATTACGACGCGCTCAAGGATGTGAGCCTGGCGGTCGCCTCTGGCGAGTCCTTCGGACTGGTCGGCGAATCCGGTTCCGGCAAGTCGACGCTGCTGCGCGCGGTCGCCGGGCTGGCGCCGGTGTCTGGCGGCACGATTTCGGTGAACGGCAAGGCGCTCAGCGAAAAACGCGACAAGGCCTTCTACCGTCAGGTGCAGATGGTGTTCCAGGATCCCTACGGCTCGCTGCATCCGCGCCAGACGGTCGACCGGCTGCTTTTGGAACCGCTCGCCATTCATGGTTTCGACGATACCGAGGCCCGCATCGTGCGGGCGCTGGACGAGGTCGGTCTCGGCGCCGGCTTCCGCTTCCGCTATTCGCACCAGCTTTCCGGCGGCCAGCGCCAGCGCGTGGCGATTGCCCGCGCCCTGATCCTCGAACCTTCGATCCTGCTGCTCGACGAGCCGACCTCGGCGCTTGACGCCTCTGTGCAGGCCGAGGTGCTGAACCTGCTCGAGCAGGTGCGCGCCGCGCGCGACCTCACCTTCGTCATGGTCAGCCACGATCTCGCCGTCGTCACCCATATGTGCGACCGGCTGATGATCATGCAGCACGGGCAGGAAGTCGAGCAACTTGCCGCCGCCGACCTTGCGGCGCGCAAGGTCGCCAAGGATTATACCCGCGGCCTGCTTGCCGCCAGCGAAGGCTTCAAGCCCGCTGCGGCCCATTCACGCTGACCTGCTTTTAGTCATGCGTCGCGAGAAAGGTTTCGATTGCGTCCGCCCCGAGCGGCGTGCTGATCAGGTACCCCTGAATGCGGTCGCATCCCAGTTCGCGCAGCCATTGTGCCTGGGCAGGCGTCTCGACGCCTTCCGCCGTCACCTGCATGTCCAGGTCGTGAGCGAGGACGATGATCGAGCGGACGATGGCCTGGCTCTTCGCGTTGGTTTCCAGATCCGAGACGAAATATTTGTCGATCTTGATCGTATCGAAGGGGAAATTCTTCAGGTAGCTCAATGATGAATACTGGGTTCCGAAATCGTCCAGCGAAATCCGGATGCCGAGGACGTTCAGCGTGTTCAGCGTATCGAGATTGTTCACGGTCCGCTCGAGGAGAACGCCTTCGGTGATTTCCAGTTCCAGCCGTTCGGCTGGCAGGCCGACCTCGTCAAGCGTCTGTGAAATGCGGTCGGTCAATCCGTTCGAGAGGAATTCGGCCGGGGAGACGTTGACCGCGACGGTAAAATCCGCCGGCCAGTTGAGCGCTTCCCTGCAGGCGCGCTCCAGAACCCAGGAGCCGATCTCCGGCATCAATCCGTCGCTCTCGGCCATCGGAATGAAGGTGGACGGCGGGATGGCCCCCATGAGCGGATGATCCCAGCGCAGCAGCGCCTCGAAGCCGACCACCCGTGACTCCGCCACGATCGGCTGGTATGCGATGGAAAACTGCTGCTTCTCCAGCGCCATGCGCAAGCTTCGACGCAGCAGCTCCCGCTGCTCGATGATTCGCAGCATGTGGGGATCGAACGTGCTCGTGCGTCCTCTGCCATCGGTCTTTGCCGCATAGAGCGCGACGTCCGATGCCTTCATCAGGGTTTCCGGGTCCCTGCCGTCCTCTGGCGCGAAGGATATGCCCACGCTCAACCCGACGAATACGGCGATACCGTCCAGCGAGAACGGCTCCTTGAAGGCGAGAACCAGCTTCTCGCCAAGTTCGCGCCCCCGCGCGGGATGACCGTGTCCGCGCGAAATAATCGCGAACTCGTCGCCGGCAAGCCGATAGGCGCGGTCCTTGTCCGTCAAGCAGCTTTTGATGCGATCGGCGGCAAGCTCGAGCAGCTTGTCGCCGACGGGATGACCGAGCGTGTCGTTGACCGGTTTGAAATCGTCGAGATCCAGTTGCATCAACGAAATCACGTCGCCACTGCCTTCGAGGCCTTGCAGGGCATCGGAAAGGTCGCTGCCGAACTGCCGGCGATTGGGCAGCCCGGTCAGCGGATCATGCGTCGCCAGGTGCAACAGGGTCGTGCGTTCGTCATGGTCCGACATGCGGTGCGCCTGCACCACGCCAAGCAGGTCGCCGATCGCAAACACGGTGAGATCGCGCACATGCCCGTCGCCGAGGTCGTGCAGGAGGCGCAGCGGTTCGGGATCGCTCGCCTGCATGTAGTCGAGAAGAACGGTCCTATCCAGGTAAGGATGCACCTGTTCGAGGAATATGTCGGGATCGGGAGCGGATGCGCCGGCGATGGTCGACGGGGGTGTGACCAGTTTGAAATTGCGGTCGAAAACGAAAAGCCGGTTCGAGCCCCTCTCGGTCGGCGTGGCCAGCTGTCCGGAAGCCGGCCAATTGGTTCGAGGTTCTCTCATGGGTCACGGCCTCGGTTGGTGGCTGCCAGCCTGAAGGAAGATCTCCGACATGCACGCTTCAAGGTGATCAGAGAGTATCAAGTGTTTAGTACCGGCCCTTTAAAAATATGGAAACGGCATCGCTAAAACACATGCTATTCAGAAATATGGCAATTTGGCCGTTGGTCCATACACAATTACCGACCCGGCCACCAACCCTCGGACGGAAGTCCCAAATCCAGTATGACGGCCTTGCCGCCATTGGTCTATTCGATCGATCCTTCCCGCATGTCCTGTTCCCGGATCGGAAGTGCGTTCATTTGGGAAACCGCTTCCCGCCGCCCGCCGTCGACACTGAAGGCCAGGGGCCGGCGTGGCGTCTCGTTCACGGCTAGTTCGAAGATGTCGGGCCGGGCATAATGGCCCGCGACGTCGAGATCGTATTTGCCGCGGATCGTATCGCAAAGATCGATTTCGGCCGTGATGATCGCCTCCTTCCCGTAGACGGGGCCGGCCAGAACATCGCCCATCGGGCCGACGATGACGCTGCCGCCGCGAATGAGCACCGTCGAAGGATCATTGCCCTGAAGCCCGTCATAGTCCTCTGGCGCATCGGCCCGGGTGAGATACTGGCAGGCGCTCAGCACGAATGTCCGGCCTTCATAGGCGATGTGGCGCATGGAGGATTGCCACATGTCGCGTTCGTCCACGGTCGGCGCGCACCAGAGATTGATGCCCTTGCCGTACAGGGTCTGTCGCAGGGCCGGAATGTAGTTTTCCCAGCAGATGGCGGCGCCGATGCGGCCGACGGGCGTATCGAGAACCGGAAGGGTGGAGCCATCGCCCTGGCCCCATACGAGGCGTTCGCTGGCTGTCGGCATCACCTTGCGATGCTTGGCCAGAAGCGAGCCGTCCGGTGCGAAGAACAGCGCGGTGCAATACAGGGTCGCGCCGTCGCGCTCGATGACGCCGACCACCAGATAGGCCTTCATCATCGCGGCGAAGGAGCCGATCCGCCCGGTTTCGGGACCGGGAACCTCGATGGCCGATTTCCAATAACGCAGGAAATCGTCGCGGCCTTCTGGCGTGCGGATGCCGACGCGCGTTCCGAAATCCAGCCCCTTGGGATAGCCGCCGATATAGGCTTCGGGAAAGACCACCAGGTCGATCGCCTGCTCGGCCGCCGCTTCGCAATGCGCCGCCATTCGCTCCAGGGTGCGCGGCGTGTCGAACAGGCTCGATCCGGCCTGGATCACGCCCACATGATGCTTTGTCATAGTGACTCCTCCGTTGTCCGGCCATCTTGACGCCGCGAGCATCATTCATCAAATTGAATGATTGAATGCAGAAAATCGATCTGAAAGATATTGCACGCCTCGATTTCAATCTGGCGGTCACCTTTGTCGCGATCTGGCGCGAACGAAGCGTTTCCTTGGCGGCGCAGCGGCTGTCGCTCAGCCAGTCGGCGGTCAGTTCCGCGCTGGCGCGTCTGCGCGAGATCGCCGGCGACCCGCTGTTCGTACGCATGCAGGGAAGGATGCAGCCGACACCGCGCGCCGAGCGCATCGCGGAGGAGATCGAGACCGGCCTCGCCCTCCTGAAGGATGCCTTCCTGGCGGTGCCGGGCTTCGAGGCAGCAACCAGCAATCGCCGGTTCACGCTGGGCATGTCGGACGATTTCGAAGTCGCATTCGGCCCGGAGATTGCGCGACGGATGGCAGGCGAAGCGCCGGGCGCATCCATCGGCATTCGCCAGAGCAATCGCCAGACGGCTGGCGCCATGCTCGAGAGTGGCGAGATCGACCTGGCGATCGTCGCCTCCTGGCCGGCGCGTTCGGTGCTGCTCCATGAGGATGTGGCGGAAAGCGGTTATGCCTGCCTGCTGGATGCGGACGCCTGCGGCGTCACCGGCCCGCTGACGTTCGAAAAATATCTCGATCTGCCGCATGTTCTCGTCTCTTTTTCCGGGCGGGAGGGCATTGTCGACGAGGTGTTGCGGGCAAATGGTCTTGCTCGGCACGTTCAGACGGCGCTCACGCATTTCTCCGCGCTGCCGGCCTTTCTCGTCGGCAGGCGTGCCATCGCCACGCTTCCGGCCCATGCCGCGATACGGATCGCGCAGTATGCCTCCCTGAAACTAACCCCGCCGCCCCTCGATCTCGGGCGATATGCCATTTCGATGGCATGGCGTTCCAATCATGACGCCGATCCCGCCAATCGCTGGCTGCGCGCGATCGTAAGAGAGGTGATTCAAGGCATTTTACCGCCGTGATAAGCGGGACCGCGTCCGGCGCTACCCGGACGAAAAGGCTTGAGCATGGAGAATGGTCGCAGCAGTGGTTTCATTTCCTGAGATTATGCAGGGCATTTTACATATCTATTTGCGAAATGCATGGTGCCGCCGACATAGTCTTCCCGAAGGCCGCACCGCTCGGGTGGTGGGGCCGTAAAACAAGGGGAACGATCATGTTGAAGACCATCCTTTCCTACGCCGTGGCCGCAGGCCTTGCCTTTTCTGCGATTGCCCTGCCGATCTCCGCGAGTGCGGACGATCTCGACACCGTCAAGGCGGCGGGCGAATTCAAGTTCGCCAACAGCGGCGCCTATCCGCCCTTCAGCTTCGTCGACGACAGCAACCAGGTCGTGGGCTTCGATGTCGATATCGGCAACGAGATCGCCAGGCGTCTCGGCGTGAAGGGTGCGGGCGTCTCGACCGCCTGGGACGGCATTATCGCCGGCCTGCTGGCCGGCAAATACGATTCCATCATCGGAAGCATGACCATCACGCCGGAGCGTGAAAAGGCTGTCGATTTCGTCGGTCCCTACTACAAGTCCGGTCGTGGTATTTTCGTCACCGAGGGCTCTCCGATCAAGTCGATCGACGATCTCAAGGACAAGACCATCGGCGTGACGCTCGGCGAAACCCACGAGAAATGGGCGCGCGAACGCGGCGGCTGGGACATCCGCACCTACAAGGGCCTGCCGGAACTCTTCCTCGAACTGAAGGCCGGCCGCATCCAGGCGATGGTCGTCGACGCCGTTCCGGTGGCGATCGCCGTCAAGGAGACCGGCGAGAAGGTCGTCAAGCTCGACGTGCCGGAATTCGCCGGCAGCGAGGACAAGATCGGCATCGCCATCCGCAAGGGCAATCCGGCGTTGAAGGCCGCCATGCAGAAGGCGCTGGACGAAATGATGGCCGACGGCACCTATGAGGCCATCGCCATGAAGTGGGTCGGTTCGGATATCCGCTGATCTCTCCCTGCCTTGCAAAGGGCCGGTCCGGCAGGTTTCTGCCGGCCGCCTGATCGATCGCCGGGGATCCGGGAATGGATATCGCTCTCATCGGCCGCATTTTTCCAGTCTTCGTCCAGGCGGCCTGGACGACCGTCGAACTTTCGCTGCTGTCGCTCGCCATCGGGCTTGCCATGGCCGCGCTTGTCGCGACGCTCCGCCTGTCGCATGTCACGGCGTTGCGCTTCATCGGCGCGGCCTATGTCAGCGTCTTCAGGGGCACGCCCGCGCTCATCCAGATCTTCTTGCTCTATTTCGGCGGGCCGCAGATCGGCATCCAGCTCGAGCCTTTCGCGGCAGGCGCCATCGCGCTCGGGCTGAACATCGCGGCCTATATGGCGGAATCGATCCGCGGCGGGGTGCGTTCGGTCGATCGCGGGCAGATGGAGGCGGCGCGCTCGCTCGGTTTCGGCGAAGGGCAATCCCTGCGCTGGATCGTGCTGCCGCAGGCGGCCAAGCTGATGATCCGCCCGCTCGGCGTCAATGCCGTGGCGCTGGTCAAGGGCACGGCGCTCGTGGCCACCATTTCGGTGGTGGAACTGACCTATACGGCGCAACGCTTCATCGGCTCTACCTACAAACCCTTCGAGATCTTCGCGGTGACGGCGGTTCTGTACATGATCATGGTTTACGGGCTGACCGTCGTCATCGACCGTCTCGACCGCGCCTATGCAGGGGAAGCGTGAGGATGCAGGGTCTCGATTTCAGCATCGTCCCGGAATATTGGCCGCTGATCGGCAAGGGCCTGTGGTGGACCGTCGTCATCTCGGCCACCTCGGCCGTGCTCAGCGTCGTCGCCGGCATCGGTTTTGCTCTGCTGGTGCTCTATGCCCCGCCGGTGCTGCGCTATCCGGTTCGTGCCTTCATGTGGCTGTTCATGGGCACGCCTCTGCTTCTGCAACTCTTCCTCATCTATTTCGGCCTCGTGCAGGTCGGCATCGACATTCCCGCGCTCTGGTCGGGGATCATCGGCCTCAGCCTGCATTTCGCCGTCTACAATGCCGACATTTTTCGCGCCGGCATTGCCTCCCTGGACAAGGGGCAGACGGAGGCGGCGCGCTCGCTCGGCTTCGGGGCCTGGCGAACGCGGGTCTACATCCTCGTGCCGCAGGCGCTGCGCAATACGGTGCCGGCCATCGGCAACATGATGATCGCGCTGTTGAAGGAATCCTCGATCGTCTCGATGATCGGCATTGCCGAACTGGTGCATAGCGCCCAGCTCGTCATCAGCGAGACCTACCGGCCCTTCGAATTCTACCTGACGGCGGCCGCCCTGTATTACGTTCTCAATCTCGTCCTCGAAGCGATCCTCAGGGGGATCGAACGGAAAGTGGAGCTTTCGCGATGAACGATATCCGTCCGATGATCGAGGTGCGCGGCGTCCAAAAATTCTTCGGGCCGCTGGAGGTGCTGAAAGGCATCGATTTCAGCGTGGCGCGCGGTCAGATCGTTGCCGTCATCGGCCCCAGCGGTTCCGGCAAGAGCACGCTGCTGCGCTCGCTCAACCATCTGGAAACGCTTGATGGCGGCGAAGTCTGGCTCGACGGCGTCAAGGTCAACCAGACGCTCGGCCGCCGCGCCTTCGAGCGCCACATCAATGGCGTACGCCAGCAGATGGGCATGGTGTTCCAGCATTTTAACCTTTTTCCGCATCTGAGCGTCTCGGAAAACATCACCATCGCCCCGATCAGGCTGAAGGGCATGTCCAGGGCCGAAGCGCGGGCGCTCGCCCTGAAAATGCTCGACAAGGTGGGCCTCGCCGACAAGATCGACGCCGTTCCGGCGCGGCTCTCGGGCGGCCAGAAGCAGCGCGTGGCGATTGCCCGGGCGCTCGCCATGCAGCCCAAGGTCATGCTGTTCGACGAGGCGACCTCGGCGCTCGATCCGGAGCTGGTGGACGAGGTCAACCTGGTCATGAAGCAGCTTGCCGGCGAACACATGACCATGGTCATCGTCACCCATGAGATGCGGTTCGCCGCCGAAGTCGCCGACCGGGTGATCTTCATGGCGGATGGCGCCGTCGTGGAAGAGGGCAGCCCGGCCGAACTCTTCCGCAATCCGAAACAGGAGCGCACCCGCAGCTTCCTGAAGAAATTCCTCAACGGCTAGACTGTCTCCGGCCGCCGCACTTTGTCTTTCTCCAATGGACCGATCATGAGCCAGCAACCGACTGCACCCGGCGAACGCCCGGCATCCCATCTCTTCTACCAGTCCCGCATGCGCCGGCCGCTCGCCGACCGTGCCGAGGGCATCTACATCTGGGACGAACATGGCCGCAAGGTCATCGACGGCTCCAGCGGGGCGATGGTCGTCAATATCGGCCATTCCAACCGCAACGTGCTCGACGCCATGAAGCGGCAGATGGACAAGGCGACCTTCGCCTATCGCCTGCATTTCGAAAACCAGCCGGCGGAAGATCTGGCGCGCCGCCTTGCCGGCCACATGCCGGAAGGGCTCGACCGGGTGTTCTTCGTCTCCGGCGGCTCGGAGGCGGTGGAATCCTGCCTGAAGCTCGCCCGGCAATGGGCGCTCGCCACCGATCAGCCGCGGCGCTGGAAAGTCATTTCGCGCTTTCCCTCCTATCACGGCTCGACGCTCGGCGCGCTCGCCGTCACCGGATACGATGCGCTGAAAAAGCCCTTCCTGCCGATGCTGCGCGACATGCCGCACATCAAGGCCCCGACCGCCTATCTCGACCGCGACAATTTTTCGATGGAGGAACGCGGGCTTCGCTATGCCGACATGCTGGAGGAAAAAATCCTGGCCGAGGGGCCGGAAAGCGTGCTCGCCTTCATCATGGAGCCGATCGGCGGCGCGTCCACCGGTGCGCTCGTCGCGCCTGACAGCTATTATCCGCGCATCCGCGAGATCTGCGACAGATACGGCATCCTGCTGATCCATGACGAGGTGATGAGCGGGGCGGGCCGCACCGGGCGCTATCTCGGCGGCGACCACTGGAATTGCCGGCCGGATATTATTGCGCTCTCCAAGGGGCTGGGCGCCGGCTATTGCCCGCTCGGCGCGATGATCGCCCATTCGAAGCTGGTGAAACCCGTGCTCGATCGCGGCGGCTTCGCCCATGGCTATACCTATGCCGGCAATCCGCTCGCCTGCGCCGCCGGCCTTGCCGTGCTCGACGAGATCGAGCGGCAGGATCTGCTCGGCAACGCCACCCGCATCGGCGCTCTCATGAAGGCGGAACTGGAGGGACTTGCCGAACGCTACCCCTTCATCGGCGACGTGCGCGGCAAGGGCCTGCTGCTCGCCGCCGAATTCGTCGCCGACCGCGAAACCATGGCGCCGTTGCCGAAGGCGCTCGAGGCGCACCAGCGCGTCGTCGACATCGCCTATGAGCGCGGCTTGATCATCTATTCGCGGCGCACGCGCGGCGGCGTCGAGGGCGATCATTTCCTCGTCTGCCCGCCGATGATCACCACGCAAGAACAGGTCGGTGAGATCGTGGCGATCCTCGACGCGACGCTCGACCAGCTTGCCGGCGAGCTTTCGCTGCCGGTGCGCAAATAGGAGCCGGCGATGAAATCGAAAAAGGTCATCATCACCTGCGCGGTGACGGGCTCGGTGCATACGCCCTCCATGTCGCCGCACCTGCCCTACAGGCCCGAGGATATCGCCGCCGAGGCCATCGCGGCGGCGGAGGCCGGGGCCTCGATCCTGCACTTGCACGCCCGCGATCCCGACGACGGCCGGCCCACGGCCGACCCGAAGGTGTTCATGCGTTTCCTGCCGGTCATCAAGCAGGCCTGCGATGCGGTCATCAATATCACCACCGGCGGCTCTTCGGTCATGACGCTGGAGGACCGGCTGGCGGCGGCGCTGGCGGCCGAACCGGAAATGTGTTCGCTCAACATGGGCTCGATGAATTTCGGTCTGTTCCCGATGCTCGACCGGCCGCGCGACTGGCAGCACACCTGGGAGCCCGAACTGCTGGAGGCGACGCGCGGCACGATCTTCCGCAACACCTTTGCCGATATCGAGGCGATCCTGACGCGCCTCGGCGAAGGCTGCGGCACGCGTTTCGAGTTCGAATGCTACGATGTCGGGCATCTCTATACGCTCGCCCATTTTCGCGATCGCGGGCTCATTCCCGGCACGCCTTTCCTGCAATTCGTCTTCGGCGTGCTCGGCGGCATCGGCGCCGATCCGGAAAATCTCGTCCATATGAAACGCATTGCCGACAAGCTGTTTGGCGACGATTATCGGTTTTCGGTGCTCGCCGCCGGGCGGGCGCAGATGCCGATGATATCAATGGCCGCGACCATGGGCGGCAGCGTCCGCGTCGGGCTGGAGGACAGCCTTTTCGATGGCCGCACGCTTGCCGCCTCCAACGCCGATCAGGTGCGGCGCATCCGCGTTATCCTTGAAGGGCTTTCGCTGGAGGTGGCGACGCCGGAGGAGGCGCGCGCCATGCTCGGCCTCAAGGGCGGCGACCGTGTCGCATTCTGAAGAGGGAAAACCATGAAGACCTATTTTGCCGAAGAACAGAAGCGTCACGATCCGAGCTTCTTCCTGTCGAGCGGCGCGCCGAGGCCGAACCCGGAGCAGCCGGAACGCGTCGAGCGCCTGTTGGCCGGCGCACGGGCGGCGGGCATGGAGATCGTCCGTCCCAGGGATCATGGACTGGCCCCGGTCTCCGCCGTGCATACGCCGGAATATCTGGATTTCCTGAGCCGCATCCATGAGCGCTGGCAGCATATCGACGGCGCCTCGGCCGAGGTGATCCCCAACATCCATCCTATCGCCCGCAACGGCAGCTACCCGGCCTCCGCCGTCGGACAGGCCGGCTATCACATGGCCGATACCTCCTGCCCGATTTCCGAGCATACATTCGAAAGCGCCCGCTGGAGCGCATCCACCGCCGTTTCCGCCGCCGAGGCCGTGATGGCAGGCGAAAAATGGTCCTATGCCCTCTGCCGTCCGCCGGGGCACCATGCCTTCGGCGATGTCGCCGGCGGCTTCTGCTTCTTCAACAATTCCGGCATCGCCGCCCAGCACTTGCTGGGGCAGGCGAAGCGGGTGGCCATCCTTGATGTCGACCTGCATCACGGCAACGGCACGCAAGGCATGTTCTACGCGCGCGCCGACGTGCTGACGGTCTCGATCCATGCCGATCCCGTGCGCTTCTACCCCTTCTTCTGGGGATATGCCGACGAACGCGGGGAAGGGCTCGGCCTCGGCTACAATCTCAATCTGCCGCTGGCGCGCAAATCCGGCGACGAGGTCTATCTGGAAGCGCTCGGCGCCGCCATCCGCAGGGTGGAGGCGTTCTCGCCGGATGCGCTCGTGGTGGCGCTCGGCCTCGATGCCTTCGAAAAGGATCCCTTTGGCGGCCTTTCGGTCTCGACTCCTGGTTTTGCGCGTATCGCCGAGGCCATCGGCCGGCTCCGCCTGCCGACGGTCATCGTGCAGGAGGGCGGCTATCTCTGCGAAGAACTCGGCGACAACCTGACATCCTTCCTCAACGGTTTTGGCGCGAAAATGCTCTAGCCGGGATAGGTTCGCTGTTCGAACGGGATCGTGTCGATCGCCTTGCGCAGTTCGGTGAGCAGGATCGTTTCGGCGCGGTTGCGGCGGGCGGCGCGGTCATAGACGAGATGGACGTCGATGACAGGCGGATCGTGGTAGGGCGGCAGGCGCCAGAGGCGGCCGGCGCGCACGTCCTCCTCCACCACATGGATCGGCAGCGGCCCGAAACCGAAGCCGGCGATGATCAGCCGCTTGACCTCCTCCAGATGCGAGGAGGTGCCGACCGTCTGGCCTTCGAAACCCTGCTGCTGGCGCAGCAGTGCGACCGGCCAGAGCGCGCCGGACATCTGGTCCGTCTTGAAGGAGACGTAGGGTTCCTGCCGCAAAGCCTGCAACGGCAGGTCCGCCACGCCGAACAGCGGATGGCGCGCGCCGCAGAAATAGCCGAAACTTTCCCGGTAGAGCAGATCGTATTCGAGCTTCGGATGCCGCTCCTGCATCAGGCAGACGCCGAAACCGGCATCGCGGTTGAGCACCGCCGCCATCACCTCCTGGCTGGAGGCGACGGACAGCGACAGCGTCACCTGCGGAAAATTCGTGTGGAAACCGGCCAGCACCTCGTCGAGGAACGGGCAGACGACATGGCTGGCAAGCGCGATCTCGATATGGCCGGTGAGATCGCCGGGCTGCTCCTCCATGTGCTGTGGCAGGCCGGAGACGATCTCGAACAGCGCGACGCATTCGTTGAACAGCCGCTGCCCGGCCGGCGTGACCGCGAAATGCGACGCGTTGCGCTCGATGAGCCGGCAATCCATATGGATTTCCAGCCGCTTCAGCGCATTGCTGACGGTCGGCTGTTTCAACGACAATTTTTCGCCCGCCGCCGTCAGCCCGCGCTCCTGCACGATGACCATGAAGGTTCTCAGCAGGTTCCAGTCGATTTCCCAGACGAAACGGCGTCTTTGGCGTGCCATCCGCATCATTCCCCAAATTCATGCTTCGGGTCGCCACTATTGCACAGAGCGTGTCGTCCTTTAAGCTCTCGACCGGACAAAGGAGATTCGTCGTGGAATTGCTGACCTATCAGGGTGTCGTCTATCCAGCTCAATGCGATGCGATGGGACACATGAACGTGCAATATTATATCGCCGCCTTCGATCAGGCATCCTGGCATCTCGTGGCGGCGGCCGGCTATTGCCCGTCCTGGATCGAGGAGCGCCGCGAAGGCTGGGCGGACCGCCGGTATGAAATCGACTTCCGCAGGGAATTGCCGGTCGGCAGCCTGTTCGAAATCCGCAGCGGCATCGTCAGGATCGGCAACACCTCGCTCACGGCCCGTCATCGCCTCACCAGCAAGGCCGATGGCGGCCTCTGCGCCGAACTGCTCGCGGTGACCGTCTATTTCGATCTTGCAGCGCGGCAATCGCGAGCCTTGCCGGAGGCGATCCTGCGTGGCGCGGCCGAGCACATGATCTGATCCGGGATCAGCACGAGGGCAGCGACACGCCATGCTTTTGCGCGTCACGGCGCTTTCGGCGTCAGGCGCAGGAGGCGGCCGGGGTTGGCGTCTTCGACGAGCCAGACCGCACCGTCGGGAGCGATCGCGACATCGCGGATGCGGGCGCCCATTTTCCAGCGCTCGGCCTCGTCGGGTCGGCCGTTCGCATCGAAGCCTATGCGAACGAGCGCGCGAGCCGCGAGGCCGCCGATCAAGGCCGAGCCACGCCATTGCGCAAACATCGGGCCTTCATAGAAGGCAAGGCCGGCCGGGGCGATGACCGGTGTCCAGTAGACGGCCGGGGCGGCGAATTCCGGCCGCGTGTCATGATCGGGGATCGGCGCGCCGCTATATTCGTCGCCGTTGGAAACGAGCGGCCAGCCATAATTCCGGCCCGGTTCGATCAGGTTCAGTTCGTCGCCGCCGCGCGGCCCCATTTCATGCAGCCAGAGGCGGCCATCGGGGGCGAAGGCGAGGCCGTAGGGGTTGCGATGGCCGGCCGTCCATGTCTCGGCCCTGATGCCGCCTTCGGCGGCGTGCGGATTGTCCGATGGCGTGCCGCCGTCGAGCGTGAGCCTCAGCAGCTTGCCGCGGGCCTGATCGGGATCCTGCGCGCTCGCGGGCCGCATGCGATCGCCGACCGTGAGAAACAGATGTTTTCCCTGTGCGTCGAACGCGATGATGCCGCCCGGTTGCCCGCCGCCGCCGCCCGGCCTTTGCCGCCAGATCACCTCGGTATCGGCAAGCGACGCATTGCCGCCGTCCTCCCGCAGCCTGGCGCGCGACAGCACCAGACGGCCGCCGCCGGCCGGCTCGACAGAGGTGAAATAGATGGTCGAGCTGGTGGAAAAATCCGGTGCGACGGCGATGTCGAGCATGCCGTTCTGGCCGGAAGCGGCGACCTCGGGCACCTTGGCGAGTTTCACCTTGCGTCCATCCTGTCCGACGAGGAAGATCCGGCCGGGCTTTTCGGTGACGAGCATCCGGCCGTCCGGCAGGAACGCGATGGCCCAGGGCGTATCGAACCTAGCGATAGCCTCTACGGCGAAAGGCGTTTTGGCGCTCGCCGGTCGCTTGCCGGCATTGATGCTTTGCGCCTGCGCGGCGCCATGGGCAATGAGCGCCGATATCAGCGCCGTGAATAACAGTCCTGCTTTGCGTCGAGCCATGATGCCTCCGGTATGAGGCCGATTTCCGAATGCCGCGCTGATGCGGCTCATCGGCCGGTTATCGACAATATAGGGGAGGCGGCGGCCATGGTCAGGTGGCAATTCCCCGGCCTTGCCATTGCATTGGCGGGCGCCGTTCCTATCTGATGCGGCTGAACCCGGATGGAGCGCACGCCGATGGCGGGACCGATCACGCATAGTTTGTTCGACGATACGGTTGAAATCCTGCCGCCGGAGAGGGCCGCAGGACGAGGCGGCGGCAAGATGGCTTGCCTGTGCTGTCAGCGCGAGCGACAATCGATGGACGATGACGGCTGCGGCATCTGCGACGATTGCCTCCGGCCGTAGCGCTAAAGGAGCCTCCGCCATGCCTGTCCGCAGCGCCGGCCTGATGATCTATCGCTGGATGGCGGGTGAGCCGCAGCTTCTGCTTGTCCATCCGGGCGGTCCCTTCTGGGCTAGGAAGGATGAAGCGGCGTGGTCGATCCCCAAGGGTCTCGTCGATGGCGGGGAGGATGAATTTTCGGCGGCATTGCGCGAAACGCAGGAGGAAATCGGCATCGTCATCCAGGGCGCCTTTTCACCCTTGGGCGAATTCCGCCAGCCGGGCGGCAAGATCATCGCCGTCTGGTCTGTGAAAGCCGATCCCTCCGTGACCGTCGACAGGATCAAAAGCAACGAATTCGAGATGGAGTGGCCACCCGGATCGGGACGGCGTCAGACATATCCCGAGGTCGACAGGGCGGCATGGTTCACCATCGCGCAAGCCGCGATCAAGATGCACAAAGGGCAGCGGCCGATGCTGACCGCCCTGAAGGCGCAACTTGATGCGGAAGAACCGGAATGATCGCGCCGAGGGCGGTCATGCGCCGTATTTCGAGATCGGAAGTGACGAGCAGTTTCGAAACGGGTGCCCGCCTCGGGCCCTTGCGGCGCCGGATCTAGCCATTTGTTTTGACGCATTTCCGACCGCAAAACCGCTTCGCACTTTTGCTGGAAATGCTTCTAGAGCGCGGCGGTGATGCCGCCGTCGACGTACAGAATATGGCCGTTGACGAAAGACGACGCATGGGAGGCGAGGAAGATGCAGGCGCCGGTCAGTTCTTCGACTTTGCCCCAGCGGCCGGCGGGGGTGCGTTTTTCGAGCCAGGCGGAAAAATTCTCGTCGGCGACGAGCGCGGCGTTCAGCGGCGTGGCGAAGTAGCCGGGGGCGATGGCGTTGCATTGCAGGCCGTATTTCGCCCAGTCGGCGGCCATGCCTTTGGTGAGGTTGCCGACGGCGCCCTTGGTCGCGGTGTAGGGCGCGATGCCGGGGCGGGCAAGCGCGGTCTGGACGCTGGCGATGTTGACGATCTTGCCGGCGCCGCGCCTGATCATATGGCGTGCGACGGCCTGGCCGACATTGAAGACGCTGGAAATATTGGCCTTCAGCAGGTTTTCGAAGGCGTCGGCGGGAAAGTCTTCGAGCGGCGCGCGGTGCTGGATGCCGGCGTTGTTGACGAGGATGTCGATCGCGCCGGTTTCGGCTTCGAAGCGATCGACCGTCTGGCGGACGGCCTGGTGATCGGTGGCGTCGAAGGCGAGGATATGCGCACCGGCAAGGTCCCGGGCGGCGGCCTCCAGCCTGGTTTCGTCGCGGCCGTTGAGGATGACCTCGGCGCCGGCTTCGGCCAGACCGCGCGCCAGGGCCAGGCCGATGCCCTGCGAGGAGCCGGTGACGAGAGCGCGCTTGCCGGTGAGGTCGAACAATCGGATGCTCATAATTCCTCTGCGGGAGTGTGTCGGGGAAATGCTCTAGCCAAGCTTCACGCCATTGGTGGTAAGATGGACGGCGTAGAGGGATGTGGTGGCGGTGATGAACAGGCGGTTGCGTTTTTCGCCGCCGAAGGTGAGGTTGGAGACCAGTTCCGGCAGGCGGATCTTGCCGATCAGCGTGCCGTCGGGGTCGTAGCAATGCACGCCGTCGCCGGCGCTGGTCCAGATGCGGCCGGCGCGGTCGATGCGGAAGCCGTCGAACAGGCCTTGCGTGCAGACGGCGAAGACGCCGCGATCTTCCAGCCTGTTGCCGTCACGGACGGCGAAGCGGCGGATGTGGCGCGGACCGTCGTCGCGATGCGAGCCGCCGGTGTCGGCGATGTAGAGCAGGCTTTCGTCGGGAGAGAAGGCGAGGCCGTTCGGCTTGTCGAAATCGGTGGCGACGGCGATGGTTTCGCCGGTCGCCGGATCGTGACGATAAACGTGGCAGCCGCCGATTTCCTGCTCTGCGTAATCGCCTTCGTAATCCGAGAGAATGCCGTAGGGCGGATCGGTAAACCACACGGTTCCGTCCGACTTGACGACGACATCGTTGGGCGAATTCAGCCGCCTGCCGTCGAAACTGTCCGCCAGAACGGAAATGGAGCCGTCGAAGTCGGTGCGGGTGACACGTCGGGTGAGGTGCTCGCAGGTCACCAGCCGTCCCTGGTTGTCGACGGTATTGCCGTTGGCGTTGTTCGAAGGCTGGCGGAAGACGGAGACGGCGCCATTGGTGTCGTCATGGCGCAACATGCGGTTGTTGGGGATATCGGAGAAGACGAGGTAGCGGCCGGGCGCGAACCAGGCGGGGCCTTCCAGCCAGCGGCCGCCCGTCCACAGCCGTTCCACCTTCTCATGGCCGACGAAACAGGCCTTGAACCGCGGATCGAGGGTCTCGAAGCCGGTGCCTTCCACATGTCCGATCACGCTTGCCTCCTCACGCAAGGGCGGCGCGAAGCGCCATCGCCTTTGGTATCGGGATCAGGCGTTGACGGCAAGCGCCGGCGGTTGCTCGTCCTCGCCGCCAAGGATGCGCTCGATGATGCCGGCGGGCACGGCGGTCGAGAAGAAATGGCCCTGGGCGTGGTGGCAGCCGGCCTGGCGCAGGAAATCAAGCTGCCGGCGCGATTCCACGCCCTCGGCGACCACGTCGAGATCGAGGCTGCGGCTGAGATTGACGATCGCCGACAGGATCGCCGCGTCCTGGCCATCCTCCGGCACATGCTCGATGAAGGACTTGTCGATCTTCAGCCGCGTCAGCGGGAAGGATTTCAGCGTCGCGAGGCTGGAATAGCCCGTGCCGAAATCGTCGAGCGCAAGCTGGATGCCCATGCCGGTCAGGGCCCGCATCGCCTTCACCGAGGCGGCGATATCGGTCATGATCAGGCTTTCCGTCAGCTCGATTTCGAGGCGGCGCGGTTCCAGCCCGGTTTCGGCAAGGGTGGACGCGACCTGGGCCGTCATCGACTGATCGCGGAACTGCCGGGCCGACATGTTGACGCCGATGCGGATGGGAGGCAGGCCCTTGTCCTGCCAGCGCCTGCCGTCGCGGCAGGCCATTTTCAGGACGGCGGCCCCAAGTTCGACGATGATGCCGATTTCCTCGGCCAGCGGAATGAAATCATTCGGCTGGACGAGGCCTTCACGCGGGTGCATCCAGCGCACCAGCGCCTCGACGCCGGTCATCTCGCCGGTCGCCAGATTGTATTGCGGCTGATAATGCAGGATGAATTCGTCGCGCTTCAGCGCCCGGCGCAATTCCTCGGCGCGGGCGAGGCGGCGGCGGGCCTCGGCGGCAAGCCGGGGCGAGAAGATCTGCAGGTCGTTGCGGCCGCTGTCCTTTACCCGGTACATCGCCATGTCCGCCGCCGCCAGCAACTCGCAGGCCGTGGCGCCATGGGTCGGGAAATAGGCCATGCCGATGCTGCAGGTCACATGCAGGTCGATGGTGTCGAGCGTCACCGGCTGGCCGATCAGCCGGCGGATATCTTGCAGGCGCGGCTCGAAACCGTCACTGTCGCCCTGCAACACGAGGATGAACTCGTCGCCGCCGATGCGCGCCACCAGCCCATCCGGGCCGATGGCGGCGGAAAGCCGGGCGGCGACCGTCTTCAGCAGGGCATCGCCGGTGCCGTGGCCCTGCGTATCGTTGATCAGCTTGAAATTGTCGAGATCGAGGAACCCGATGGCGATGTGGCGGCCGGCAGCCTCCGCCTCCCGCAGGAGAGACGCCAGCCGTCTCTCGAGGAAGCCGCGATTGGGCAGGCCGGTCAGGGCGTCGTGTTCGGCGAGGAAACGGATGCGCTCCTCCGCTCGCCAGCGATCGATGGCGATGCCGGCCATGCGCGCGGCGACGGCGATGAATTCGCCGAGGTTGCGATCCAGCCGCTCCTCTGGCATCGAAAAGCCGATCGCGCCATGCGTGCCGCCATCGGCGGCGGGAATGGGAAGCTGGAGACAGCCGTCGCTTTCCGGCTCGGACAGCGCCAGGGAGCCGGACTGGAACGGCTGCCCGCACTCGCGGGCCTCGATGCGGATGCAGGCGCGGGCGCCGGTCGCGAGCCCTTCGAGCAGGCCGGCGAATTCATCGAAAAAAGCGGGAAGCGGCACGCTGCCGACGATCATTTCGAGAATGCGGGCCTGGGCGCGCATCAGCCGCTCGGAGCCCTTGCGCGCGGTGATGTCGCGGGAGGCGCCGACGACGCCGATGACGTTGCCGTCCTTGTCGCGCAGCGGCACGCGCGACATCATCAGCCAGCGATCCGGGCCGCCGCGCAACGCCCGCTCCTCATAGCCGAGGTCGGGCTCGCCGGTCTCCATCACCCGCTGCTCGATTTCGGCGATCTTGGCGTCGGCGGCAGCCTTGCCGTGCAGGTCGGTATCGGTGAGGCCGATCAGATCCTCGACGCAAGACAGGCCGTTGGCATTGACGATCGCCTGGTTGGCGAAGAGGAAACGTCCCGAGCGGTCCTTGGCATAGATGAAATCGGGAACGTGATTGATCATCGCCTCCAGCCAGTCGAACCGGCCGGCAAGGCGCAAGGCCGGCGGATCGGGCTGCATGGACGCCTCCGGCAAGGCGGCACGCGGCGCGGCCGTGCCGTCCCTCGCATCGCCGCATTCGGCCTGCCTTTCGAGCATCATGCTGTTCCCCATAGAGTCCGTCAGGCAAGCCGGGGCTTCCTTCGCCATTCCGCGTGTGGAATGCTTCACTGTCTATGCCGAGGCGCCAAACCTCAAGATGCAGCCGGGGAGACCGCTGCCGATCAGGGCGATCCGTCCGTCGTTGTTCAAGCCTATACAACCCGAGGGATAAGGAACATTTAAGAGCTTGACGAAAATCAACTGCATCCGTCCGCCAGCGCCCGGAAACGAGACGGACGAATGCGCCGGAGACGCCGGCCGGGGACTGCCGGCGTCGCGCGGTTTGCAGGGCCGGGAGGGTTATTTCCCGGCGTAGAGATCGCCATAGGTCTGACGCAGGATGTTCTTCTGCACCTTGCCCATGGTGTTGCGCGGCAGGTCGTCGACGAAGAGGACGCGCTTGGGCTGCTTGTAGCGGGCGAGCCGGTCCTTCAGGCCGTCGAGCACGCCCTTCTCGGTGAGATCCGCGCCCTTTTCGCGCACGACGACAGCGGTGACGCCCTCGCCGAAATCGGGATGCGGCACGCCGATGACGGCGCTTTCGACGACGCCGGGCATGGCGTCGATCTCGGTCTCCACTTCCTTGGGATAGATGTTGTAGCCGCCGGAAATCACCAGATCCTTGCCGCGTCCGACGATATGGACATAGCCGCGCTCGTCGATCTTGCCGAGGTCGCCGGTGATGAAGAAGCCGTCGGCGCGGAATTCGGCCGCCGTCTTTTCCGGCATCCGCCAGTAGCCCTTGAAGACATTCGGGCCCTTGACCTCGATCATGCCGGTCTCGCCATCGGCGACCGGGGTGCCGCTGTCGGGATCGGTGACGCGCACGGAGACGCCCGGCAACGGAAAGCCGACGGTGCCGGCGATGCGGTCGCCGTCATAGGGGTTGGAGGTGTTCATGTTGGTTTCGGTCATGCCGTAGCGTTCGAGGATGGCATGGCCGGTTTTTTCCGAGAAGCTGCGATGGGTTTCGGAGAGCAGCGGCGCCGAGCCGGAGACGAACAGCCGCATCTTCGCCGTCGCCTCGCGTGTCAGGCCGGGATGCTGGACGAGGCGGACATAGAAGGTCGGCACGCCCATCAGCGCCGTGGCGGTCTGCATCAGCCGCAGCGCCTCGTCGGCATCGAATTTCGACAGGAAGATCATCGAGGCGCCGGAGAGCAGCGTCACGTTCGAGGCAACGAACAGGCCGTGGGTGTGGAAGATCGGCAGGGCGTGGATCAGCTTGTCGGCGCTGGTGAAGCGCCAATGGTCGCGCAGCGTCGCGGCGTTGGAGAGCAGGTTGTCATGGCTCAGCATCGCGCCCTTGGAGCGGCCGGTGGTGCCCGATGTGTAGAGGATGGCGGCGAGATCGTCCGGGCCGCGTTTCACATCGGTAAATTCGGCATTTTGCGTGCGGGCGAGATCGAGCAGAGAGCCGCCGCCGGCATCGTCCAGCGTCTCGACGCGGGCGCCGTATTTTTCGGCGATGGCGGACACCCCGTCGCGCGATTTCGGCGCGACGACCACCAGGCGCGGCTCGGCGTCGCCGATGAAATAATCCAGTTCGGCCAGTGTATAGGCGGTGTTGAGCGGCAGATAGACGGCCCCTGCACGCGCGCAGGCGAGATAGAGCATCAGGGCTTCCGGGCTCTTTTCGACCTGTACGGCGACGCGATCACCGGGGGTGACGCCAAGGGCTGCGAGCGCGCCGGCCAACTGGCCGGAGAGGCCGAGCATGTCGCCATAGGTCCATCGCCGGCCGTCGGCCGTCTCGATGAACGGTGCCTCAGGGTCGGCGGCGGCGCGGATCGCGTCGAAAAGATGGTTGCTCATGGGGTCGTCTCCCTTTTGGCCTTATTCTTTGTCGTGTCCCGCTTGGCGGCGGTGGATGCGGTGAAGGCGCCGAGACCGCGCCCGTTGCGGCCGGCGGCGAGCATCTGCCGGATCGCCGGCGTGGTCACCACTTTGGCGCGGCCGGCAAAGGCCTCGTGATTGGTCTCGATTTCATCGAGTTTGTAAAGATAATTGACCATCAGCCCATGGGCCTGGCGCATGGCGCGGGCGGAGCGGTCGCCGAGGAAATTGATGCGTTCCAGCCGCGCGCCGTTGCCGAGATGGAAGCGCCCGACCGGATCGACCAGCCGGCCATTGGCGGTCCGCGCTTTCAAGAAGTACCAGGCGGCGGCGGTCATCAGAGCGGGCTGGAGGGCGGCGGCGGTTTCCGCATCCTCGGCCCAGTCCTTCCGTTCCAGCGCGTTGAGCGCGTCGCGTTCCGCCTCGGACAGGAACTCGGCGAGCACGCCGTCGCGCTCGCGCGCCAGCCAAGCGGCAAAGCCCGGCACCGGCGACAGGGTGACGAAGGTCGAGAGTTTCGGCAGCTCGCGCTTGAGATCCTCGACTACCTGCTTGATCAGGAAATTACCGAAGGAAATGCCGCGCAAGCCGTCCTGGCAGTTCGAGATCGAATAGAACACCGCGCAGGCGGCGTCGCGGGCATGGATACCGGCGCGATCCTCGCGCAACAGGTCGTCGATGCTGGCGGGGATGTCGGCGGTCAGCGCCACCTCGACGAATATCAGGGGATCGTCGGGAAGCTGCGGATGGAAGAAGGCGAAGCAGCGCCGGTCCTCCGGCTCCAGCCGGCGGCGCAACTCGTCCCAGCCGTCGATATGGTGGACGGCCTCGTAGCGGATGATTTTTTCGAGAATATTGGCCGGCGTCGACCAGTTGATCGCCCGGAGCACCAGGAAGCCGCGATTGAACCAGGAGGCGAAGAGATGGGCGAAATCGGCATCGACGGCTTCGAGATCGCTTTCTTTCGCCTTCAATTGCAGCAGGGTTTCGCGCATCCGCACCAGGGTGGAAATGCCATTCGGCGCCAGGTTCAGGCGGCGCAGCAGCTCCTGCCGGCGCGGCTCGGCGGCATTGTGCAGTTCCAGCAGCGCGCCGGCGCCCGGTTGCGCCTGATAGGCGGCGATCGCCGCCTCGACGCGGTCGGTGGAGGGGCCGAAGCGATCGAGCAGCAGGTGCATGAAATCACGCTTCCCGGCGGCGTCGCACGCCTGCCATCGGTCGAGGATATCCTGGGCCAGCGCCACGCCCGAGGCCTCGCCGCGGCTGGAAAGCAGCGCCTCGCACAGCGCCCCCAACCGTTCAGCCGGCGAAACGTCGGCGGCGACCGGTGCGCGCGAAAGGAAGCGCTTGCCCTGTTCGGCAATGGTTTGCAGCATGTCGCTGAAGAAGGATGTCGTGTTCATCGCGGTCTCCTTCGAAGTGCGGCGAGAAGGCGGAAGCCATCGCGTCGCGGGACATTGCATTTGCGTATCGCCATGTGACCATGGTGTTGTGGCGCGCACGGAAAAGGGCGACAGGTCCGCCCTATCGTTGTTTGGCAGAGTCCCATCGTTTGAAAACAATGTCAATAATATTGTATGCAATTCATGCGGATGTGCATCGTAAGCCTTGAAGTTTAGGCACAATCCGCGCAAGATGCCTGCCATGAGCGACAGCCAATCCAATCGCCTGCGGGCACAGATCGAGGAAGACATCGCCACCGGCCTGCTGCGGCCGGGCGAGCGGCTGGACGAGGTGTCGCTGGCCGAGCGTTTTGGCGTGTCGCGTACCCCCATCCGCGAAGCCTTGCAGCAACTGGCGATATCGGGCCTTGTCGAGCATCGGCGCCACAAGGGGGCCATCGTCAGCGCCCCGGAACCGCGGCAATTGCTGGAGATGTTCGAGCTGATGGCCGAGTTCGAGGCGATCTGCGCCCGGCTGGCGGCGCGGCGGCTGCTGGCCAGCGACGAGACCGAACTCAAGCAGGCCATGGCCGCTTGCCGCGCGGCGGCGCAAGCCGGCGATACCGACACCTATTACTACGAAAACGAGCGCTTCCACCGCGCCATCTACCGCGCCGGCGGCAATGGCTTCATCGGCGAGCAGGCGATGGCGCTGCACCGGCGGCTGGCCCCCTTCCGCCGGCTGCAATTGCGGGTGCGCAACCGCATGGGGGTGTCGCTGGCCGAGCATGAGGGCATCGTCGAGGCGCTGCTCCTGGGCGACAGTGCGCTGGCGGCGGAGCGCGCCTATGCGCATGTCGTCGTCCAGGGCGAGCGTTTTGCGGACCTGATCGCGACGCTCAGCCGCGCGGCGGCGGAATAGACGCCGCTCTTCCCTCGATTTAATAGTTGAAGCAAAATATCATATTTAGTAGGAGCAGGCTTCCGAGTTTTCCAGAAAAACCCATTGTCGAGGAGCCCGCCGATGTGCCAAGACCAGACCCGGCCCGCCGCCGCCCAGCGGTCCGGCGCCTTTCGCGTCGAAAACATCCGCCTCGATATCGGCGGGCGCAAAATTCTGGACGACGTCACCCTCGATTTTCCGGGCGGCGAGATCACCGCGCTGGTCGGCCATAACGGCTCGGGCAAATCCTCGCTCTTGAAGATCATGGCGCGGCAGGTGCCGCAAACGGCAGGAAACGTGCTGTTCGACACACGTTCCGTCTCCAGCCTCGAATCCCGGGAATTCGCCCGCAACGTCGCCTATCTGCCGCAGGATGTCAGCACGGGTGCCGGCATGACCGTGCGCGAGCTGGTCGCCTGCGGGCGTTATCCCTGGCATGGCGCGCTCGGCCGCTTCACCGCCGGGGACCGGCAGAAGGTGGAGGAGGCCCTGGCGCTCACCCATCTCGAACCCTTCGCCGACCGCCTCGTCGAAACGCTGTCCGGTGGCGAGCGCCAGCGCGCCTGGATCGCCATGCTGGTGGCGCAGGACAGCAAATGCCTGCTGCTCGACGAGCCCACCTCGGCGCTCGATATCGCCCACCAGATGGAGGTGCTGTCGCTGGTGCGCCGCCTCTCGCATGAAAAGGGCTTGAGCGTCGTCATCGTCCTGCACGACATCAACATGGCCGCCCGCTTCTGCGATGGCATCCATGCGCTAAGGCAGGGCGTCGTCGCCGCCAGCGGCCGCCCCGCCGCCATCATGCGCGGCGAGACGCTGCGCGAGATCTACGGCATCGCCATGGACGTCATGCCGCATCCCTCGCTTGATCTGTCGCTCGCCTATGTCTCCTGACCGGCTTGCCGGGGCGATCCTTGCCCGCCGCCGCCTGCTGCAAGGGGCGGGCGCGATGGCGCTGCTGTCGCTGCCGGTCCCGGCTATTGCGGATAGCCCAAAAATCGTCAGCCTCGATTACGGCCTCGCCTCCACGCTCCTGTCGCTCGGCATCGTCCCGGCCGCCGTCGCCTCGCTGGCGGATTGGGGCAAATGGGTGATCGAGCCGGCAATGCCGGAAAGCGTCATCGATCTCGGCAGTTCCTGGGAGATCAATCTCGAGATCCTCACGGCGCTGAAGCCCGACCTGATCCTGACCACGCCCTATCTCGATGCTTCGCTGCCGCGCCTGCAAGGCGTCGGCAAGGTGCTGCGCCTCGAAACCTATCGCCCGGATGGCGGCGCCATCCTGCCCTCGGTGATTGCGGCGACGCGCCGGCTGGCGGCGGAGATCGGCCGGGAGGCGGAAGCCGAGCGCTTTCTCGCAAAGGCGGACGCCTTCTTCGACGAATGCCGCGCCCGCCTTGCCCGCAGGCCGCGCCCGTCGCTGGCGTTGGTCAATTTCATGGATGCCCGGCATGTGCGCATCTTCGGCGCTCCCGGCCTTTATGACGCGGTGCTGACCCGCATCGGCCTCGCCAATGCCTGGACGGGCGCGGCCAATTATTGGGGCTTCGAAATTGTCGGCATCGAGACACTGGCGCAGATCACCGATCCCGACGCCCTGTTGATCGCCTTCGAGCCGGTACCCGGCGATGTCCTGCCGAAACTGGCGCGAAGCCCGCTCTGGCAGGCCTTGCCCTTTGCCCGGCCCGGCCATTTCGCCGTTCTGCCCGGCGCGCTGCTGTTCGGCATGGTCAACGAGGCCATGCGCTTTGCCCGGCTGATGACCGCGCGGCTGGAGGAAAGCGCATGACGACCGCCCGTCTCGGCCATCACGCCGGCCCGGCGGCCATCGCGGCGGCGCTCGCCGTCATCGCCGCACTGGTCGCCTGGCTGCAGGTCGGCCCGGCGCTGCGGGCCGCGCCCGCCGAAGGTTATGACATCGCCCGCATGGTGCTGCTTTATGCGACGCTGCCGCGCATGGCGACGGCACTGCTGGCCGGCGCGGCGCTGGCGCTTTCAGGGGCGCTGTTCCAGCAGGTGCTGCGCAATCCGCTGGCCTCGCCGACGACGCTCGGGATTTCGGCCGGAGCCAATCTGGCGCTGGCGGTGGCGACGCTGTTCTTCCCGGCGCTGCTCGGCTTCGGGCGCGATCTGGTGGCGCTCGCTGGCAGCGCGCTTGCGGCCGGCGTCGTCTTTGCCATCGGCGCGCGGCGTGGCTTCTCGCCGTTTTCGCTGGTGCTGTCGGGGCTGGTGGTCGGGTTGTGGTGCGGGGCGTTTTCGGCGGTGCTGCTGCTGCTCAACGAGCGTTACCTCGTCAGCCTGTTCATCTGGGGCGCAGGCTCGCTGTCGCAGCAGAGCTGGGATATTCCGCTGTCGTTAGTGCCGAAGCTCGGCGCGGTGGCGCTGGTCGCGGGCCTGCTGATGCGGCCGCTGTCGCTGCTCGATCTCGGGGAGAGCGGGGCGTCGTCCCTCGGCGTCTCCGTGGCGCAATTGCGTTTCGTCGCCGTGGCGGCGGCGGTGGCGCTCGCCGCTTTCGTCACCAGTGCCGTCGGCGTCATCGGCTTCGTCGGCCTCGTCGCGCCGACCCTGGCGCGGCTGGCCGGCGCCCATCGTCCGCGCGAATTGCTGGTGTGGTCGAGCCTGATCGGCGCGGCGCTGCTGTGGCTGGCGGACGGGGCCGTGCAATATTTCGCCGGCGCCTTCTCGGATTTCCTGCCGACCGGCGCCGTCACCGCCATTTTCGGCTCGCCACTGCTGCTGCTTCTGCTGCCGCGCCTGAAAATCCGCCATCGCGGCGTCGAGGCGCCCCGCCGGCGGATCAGGCGGCGCGGCCTCGATCGCCGGCTGGCGCTGCCGGTACTGCTCGCCCTTCTCCTCGCACTGGCGATAGGCCTGCTGCTTGGCCGCGGACTGGACGGCGGCTGGACGTGGCTCGATCCGCGCGCGGCGAACGACATCCTGTCGCTCAGGGCGCCAAAGGTGTTTGCGGCGCTCGCTTCCGGGGCGGCGCTGGCGGTGGCCGGCACCGTCCTGCAACGCCTCACCGGCAACGAGATGGCAAGCCCGGAAGTGCTCGGCATCAGCGCAGGGGCTACCTTCGGCGTCGTCGTCGCCGTCTTCATGGTCGCTACGCCCGGGCTTTCGGCGCAGCTCGGCTTTGCCGCGCTCGGTTCGCTCGGCGTGCTGGCGATCATCTTTCTCATGGGCCTGCGCAGCGGCCTTGCGCCGGAGCGGGTGCTGCTGGCCGGCATCGCGCTTGGCGCCATGGTCGATGCGGTGGTCGGCATTCTCTCGGCGACCGGCGATCCGCGGGCGATCTTCCTGATGCGCTGGATGAGCGGCTCCACCTATAATGTCGATGCCGCCACGGCCGGCGCCGTCGCCATCGTCACGGCGGTGCTGATCGGCGTTGCGGTCTCGGCGCGCCGCTGGCTCGATATCCTGCCGCTCGGGTCTTCCGCCGCCACGGCGCTCGGTCTGCCGCTGACGCTTGCGCGGCTGATGCTGTTCGGCCTTGCCGGTCTCCTGAGTGCTGCGGCGACGTTGAGCGTCGGGCCGCTCAGCTTCATCGGGCTGATGGCGCCGCATCTGGCGCGCGAGGCCGGTTTTATCCGCGCCCGCCCGCAGATGATCGCGGCTGCGGCCTTCGGCGGCGGCTTGATGGTGCTGGCCGATTGGGCCGGGCGCGCGCTCGCCCATCCCTACCAGATCCCCGCCGGCCTCGTCTCGGCGCTGATCGGCGCGCCCTTCCTGATGCTGATGTTGCGGCGGAAGGCGTGATTCCCGCTGCCGGCGAACGCTTTGGCGATTTGCGCGTTTTGTTTTCACCGAAGACGGAACGATCGCAAGGAGGCGAAACGATGACCAATATCCGGACCCACGGTTTCGATACAGAGGCGCAGCTCCAGGAACATCTGGCGGAAATGGAGGCGGAGACCAGCGACGGGAGCGACCTGGCGGTGCGCCCCGTCGATCTCGCCCAGATGCGCGAGCAGCGCAGCCTCGCCCGCTTGCGCGACGAGATCGAAACCCTGCGCCGGCAGGTGGCGCTGGTCAAGGAGGAGGCCTCGATGCTGGCGAAGAACAGCGCCCGCCGGGTCGACCGCGACGCCCATCGCCAGCTCGGCGATTACCCCTGGGCGAAGCTTGCCGGGGCCATGGCCAGCAGTTTCGTCGCCGGTCGTCTGTTGCGGCGCCTTCCCTTCGGCACGTTGGCGACCGCCGCCCTGCCGCTGGTTACCGCGCGCCTGGCGAAATCCCGCTGACAGAGAAAAGCGCCGCATGGAAGCCATGCGGCGCTTTTTGTCTGCCGGGCTAAGCCCGCTCAATAATAGGGCGAGCGGCATTCGGCGCGAACGCCGGCGCGCGGCACGTAGGTATTGTCCGAGGCGCGATAGGTGCGATAGCGCGACTCGCACCACTGGTAATGGCGTGAACTGAGGCCGGCATGTGCCGGACGCGAGCCGGAGATAGCCCCGCCGATGATGGCCCCCGCGCCGAAAGCAGCCATCGGATACCACCAGCCGTCGGAGTGACGACGATAGCCGGGACGATGGTGACGATAACCGCGATGGCCATGATACCAGCCGCGGCGGTCGCGATACTGCACCGTCTCGACATCTGTCGATTTCTGAACCTGCGGCGCGACGAGCGGCATGGCGCCGGCTGGAATTGCGGAGGTCGCCGCCATCAGCGTCGCCAGGGCGCCGGCCATCCAGGTCTTTGTCAGGACATGCATATCATTCTCCTTTACAACATCAGGTATTAATCCATTCGGGTGGCGATGGTTCCATGCCCAGCGCGCAAAACGGCAGCGGCCGCCCCATGAAACAGGGGCGGCCGCAGGCTATTCCGGTGAAAACGGGATCAGGCAGCCTTGGCCTTGCTGTTGGCGGAGGTTTCGGCAAGCTGGGTGAGCTTCTTGTCCGTGGCTTCCTCTTCCTTCAGCGTCGCCTGCAGCAGCGGCACGGCATCCTTGAGGCCGAGCTGCTTCGCCCAGGCGATCAGCGTGCCGTATCGGGCGATTTCATAATGCTCGACGGCCTGGGCGGACGAGATCAGGCCGGCATCGAGTGCCTGCGTGCCCTTGAAGTCGTCCATGATTTCCTCGGCCTCGGCGATGATGCCCTGGATGGCTTCGCAAGTCTTGCCGCGCGCCGGCTTGCCGATGATTTCGAAAACCTGCTCCAGACGCTCGATCTGGCCTTGCGTTTCGTCGCGATGCTTCAGGAAGCCGGCCTTGCCTTCTTCAGACTGGGCGGCGCGGGCCATCTTCGGCAGGGCCTTCAGGATCTGTTTCTCGGCGTAATAGATGTCCTTGAGCGTGTCCAGGAACAGATCGTTCAGCGTTTTTTCAGTGGCCATGAATTCCTCCTGTGGGATGGGATGATGCACGGCGAGTCAAACACCCGGTGCCTGCCTTTGTTCCACGCCCGGGAAGGTGGCACGGCATTCACACCGGATGGCGTAACCGGGTCTCGCGGGCGCCGGATCGCCCTTCGGCGGGTGCCGGGCCGACAGAGCCGCGGGCAATCAGCGTGGTGTCGAGCACCACATGCGCGGGCGCGTTGCCTTCGCCCTTCAGCCGCCCAATCAGCAGCCGGGCGGCAGTCTCGCCGATGCGGTAGACCGGCTGGCGGATGACGGTGACCGGCGGCGAGGTCACCGAGGTCCAGTCGGCGTCGTGAAAACAGACGAGCGACAGATCCCGCGGCAATTGCAGGCCGAGTTCACGGGCGAGGCGAAAGACTTCCAGCGCGATCAGGCTGTCCGAGGCGATGATCGCCGTCGGTGGCAAGGCCGCCTCGAAGAGGTCGCGCGCCTGTGCGCGGGTCCGCTCCGCGCCGAGGGCCCCGAGCTTCACGAAGCCGCCCATGGCCTCGATGCCCGCCTCCGCTCCCGCCTTGAGGAAGCCGGCGACGCGGGCGCGCACCGAGCCGGTATACAGATCGTCGAGCGTCTCGAAGCGGTGGCCGGGCGTATCGCAGGCGGTGAGATAGACGATGCGGCGGTGGCCCTCGTCGATCAGCAGCCGCGTCACCGCCTCGCACGCCTGGAAATCGTCGGCGGTCACCGCATCGACGCGGAGGCTCTCGACGGCGCGGTCGAGAAGGACGAGCGGGCGGCCGGAGCGTTCGATGTCGCGCAGATGCTCGATGTCGCTGTCGCGGGCCGGCGAGACGATCAGCCCGTCCACCCGCTTGGCGACCAGCGTCTTCACCGCCGCCTTTTCCGCCGCGATCTCCTCGCCGGAATTGGTGAGGATGACGTTGAAGCCGGCCAAGCGGGCGACATCGGCGATGCCGCGCACCGCCGAGCTGAAGAACGGGTTTTCGATATCGCCGACCACGACGCCGATGGTGCCGGAGCGGCCGGTGGTCATGCTGCGCGCCAGCTCGTTCGGGCGGTAGTCGAGCGCCTTGGCGGCGCTGAGGACTGCGGCGCGCACCCGGTCGCTGACGGTGCCGTATCCGCCAAGCACGCGCGCTGCGGTTGCTTTCGAGACGCCGGCGGCCCGCGCCACGTCGGCGACGGTCACGGAGGCTGCCTTGCCATGATCCTGTTCCATGGCGCCAAGGTGTACAAGACATATTGACGAGCGGTCAATGCGAATATAACAATCGTCAAATCTGAAAGAGACCGGTCTCATTGAGGAAAGAAACCGGTCTCATGAGGGAGGCAAGACTCTGGACGGCATGCGCACGCCAGACGGACGCCCAGGCGGAATGCCTGGCGTCCGCCGGGAGACCCGTTGCGTCTTTCCGTCCGGCAAACAACCACCGGAGCAGGAGAACGAGACTGATGACCACTGGATCTGCAACCCACGGGATTTTCGGCCGGGTGCGCGCCGCCGCCCTTGCCCTGACGCTCGCCGTCGCCGGCGCCACGGCGACGTCCGCGCTGGCCGACGACAATCCGCTCGGCCTCATCGACGCCAAGACGATCAGCGTCGGCACGATGGGCGATGCCAAGCCCTACACCTTCACCACCGCCGACGGCAATTTCACCGGCTTTGACATCGAACTGTTTCTCAACGTCGCCGAGCGCATGGGCTTCAAGAAGGACCAGGTGATCTTCACCGGCCAGGAATTCTCGGCGCTGATGCCCTCGGTCGCCAATGGCCGCTTCGATGTCGCGGTGGCGGCCATCGGCACCACGGAGGCCCGCAAGAAGACGGTCGATTTCTCCGACGGTTATCTCGCCGGCTATCTTTCGGTGCTGACGCCGGATGCGGCGATCAAGGATGCCGCCGGTCTCAAGGGCAAGCGCCTCGGCGTCGTGCAGGGCACGCTGCAGGAAATCTACGCCCAGAAGAATTTCACCGGCACCGACCTCGTGAAATTCCCCGACAACAATTCCGCCGTCGTGGCCCTCAACAACGGCTCGATCGACGCGCACTTCCTCGATTACGAGGCGGCCAAGGATTATACCGGCCGTTACCCGACGCTGAAGGTTGCGATCAACATTCCGAGCTTCGACGCGCCGGCCGGCTTCGTCATCCGCAAGGGCAACGACGCGCTGAAGGCCGCTCTCAACAAGGCGCTGCACGAGGCCATGCAGGACGGCACCTGGAAGACGCTTTATGAAAAATGGTTCCCGGGCTCGCCGATGCCGGACGAATATCTTCCCAAGAAGTAAGCCGCGCGGCCCCGGCGCTTGACGGGCCGGGGCCATCCGTTGCCGACGTGAGACCGTTGCCGCGTCGGCTGCCTGCCCTTGAGGGAAATTCTTGATGAACTGGCTTGAAAACCTGCGTCGCAGCTTCCTCGACTGGGATGCGATGGCCGAGGTGCTGCCGGCCATGATCATGGTCGGCCTGAAGAATACGCTGATCCTGGCCGCCGCATCCACCGTGCTCGGCGTGGTCATCGGCATGCTTCTGGCGATCATGGGCATTTCGCGCTCGCCCTGGCTGCGCATTCCCGCCCGCGTCTATACCGATATCTTTCGCGGCCTGCCGGCCATCGTCACCATCCTCTTGATCGGCCAGGGGTTCGCCCGCCTGGGTCGCGAACTCTTTGGCCCGTCGCCCTATCCGCTCGGCATCCTGGCGCTTAGCCTGATCGCCGGCGCCTATATTGGCGAGATTTTCCGCGCCGGCATCCAGAGCGTCGATCGCGGCCAGATGGAGGCGTGCCGGGCGCTGTCGATGAGCTATGGGCAGGGCATGCGCCTCATCGTCGTGCCGCAGGGCATCCGCCGGGTTTTGCCGGCGCTGGTCAACCAGTTCATCGGCAATGTCAAGGATTCGAGCCTCGTCTATTTCCTCGGCCTGCTCGCCTCCGAGCGCGAGATCTTTCGCGTGGGGCAGGACCAGGCGGTGGTCACCGGCAACCTGTCGCCGCTGCTGCTCGCCGGCATCTTCTATCTCGTCATCACCGTGCCGCTCACCCATCTGGTCAATTATATCGACAACCGTCTGCGCATCGGCAAGCAGCGACCGTCCGCCATTGCCAGCGGGCTGGAGGAAGTCAGCGAGCTGGAAGGTGTCGATCGCGCCGAGACCGGCCCGGTCTTCAAGGGCGGCAGCCTCGACGTGCGCAATCTCGGCATGGCCTATGGCGAGCTGGAGGTGCTGAAGGGTGTCGATCTCACGGTCAAGCCCGGCAGCGTCACCTGCATCATCGGTCCCTCGGGCTCGGGCAAGTCGACGCTGCTGCGCTGCCTCAATCGCCTCGTCGAGCCCAGGGACGGCGATATCCTGATCGATGGCGAGAGCATTCTCGCCATGAAGCCGGAAAAGCTGCGCCGCCGCGTCGGCATGGTGTTCCAGCACTTCAACCTGTTTCCGGACCACACGGCGCTGGAAAACGTCATGCTGTCGCCGAACCGGGTCAAGGGCCTGTCGAAGGAAGAGGCCGAGCGCATCGCCAAGGCGCGGCTCTCCGATGTCGGGCTGGCGAGCCGCCAGCATCATCGCCCCGGCGGCCTCTCCGGCGGCCAGCAGCAGCGCGTCGCCATTGCCCGCGCTCTCGCCATGGAGCCGGAAGTCATCCTCTTCGACGAGGTGACCAGCGCCCTCGATCCCGAACTGGTCAAGGGCGTGCTCAACCTGATGGCCGATCTCGGCAGCCAAGGCATGACGATGGTGGTCGTCACCCATGAAATGGGCTTTGCCCGGCGCGTGGCCGATCAGGTCGTGTTCATGGACGAGGGTCGCATCGTCGAGGCCGGTCCGCCCGACCGGATTTTCGATGCGCCGCAAAGCCCGCGCCTCAAGCGCTTCCTCGCCGAAGTGCTGTGATCATCCTTCGCAATCCCGAATGAAAGTGCAAACCATGTCCGCAACGAAAATCTCCCAGGTCGTCGTCATCGGCGCCGGCATCTTCGGCGTCTCCACCGCCGTGCAGCTCCAGCGGCGCGGCATCGCCGTCACGCTTCTCAATGACGGCCCGGCCGGCAACGGTGCGTCCGGCCGCTCGCTTTCCTGGCTGAACTCGGCGCGCATGCGCTCCGACGACTATCACCGGCTGCGCATGGCCGGCATCGATCGCTACCGCACGCTGGCCAACCGCGTCGGCAAGGTCGACTGGCTGTCCTTCGAGGGCGGGCTGACCTGGGATGCGGACGATGCGAAGAACGAGATCGCCGCCGCCTACGCTTATGAGGTCTCGCTGGCCTATGACGCCCTGCACCTCGCCCCCGAAAATGTTGCGAACATCACGCCCGGCGTCGATGCCGCCACGATCACGCCGCAGGGCGCGATCTTCAATCCCGGCGAAGGCTGGGTCGACCTGCCGGCGCTGATCGCCCATCTGCTGAAGGAATTCTCGGCGAATGGCGGTACGCTCGTCACCGATCAGGGTGCGGCGAAGGTGATCGTCGAGAACGGCCGCGCGGTGGGAGCGCACACCGCCGCCGGAAACCGTTTCGCGGGCGACGCCGTGCTGCTCGCCACCGGACCCTCGGTGCCGGCCATGGTCGCGGAGGCCGGCCAGCGCATCGACGACGGCACGCCGGTGGCGCTGCTGATCATGACCAAACCGCTGCATCACCCGCTGAAGGCGGTGCTGAATACGCCCCGCGTCGCCGTCCGCCCCGCGCCGGATGGGGGTTTTTCCGTCGATGCCGATTGGGCGGCGGACGAGGTTTCCACCAACGCCGACGGGTCCTATGATGTCCGGCAATCAACCCTGGACGCCCTGCTGGCCGAAGCCTCGAAAATCCTGGAAGGGCACCCGAAGCTCGAAGTCGCCGCCTATGGCGCCGGCCGCAAGCCGATCCCCGGCGATGGCGAACCGGTCATGGGCGAACTGTCTGCCATACCGGGCTATTACGTGGCCTTCAGCCACAGCGGCGCGACGCTTGGCTTGATCGTCGGCGAATTGCTTGCCTATGAGATCGCGACCGGCGGGCGTCACCCAATGCTTGCCAGCTTCCGGCCGGAGCGTTTTTCGGCGTGACGACGCGGGGGAGGGTGCGCACCGCATCTTCCCCAGCCGTTTTTCACTGATAAGTCATTTCATTTCTGCCGATTCTGTGGTGTCTATTGTCGCCGTCCGTCCGGTCGTCGCAGTGCCGGATGGACAGGCAAAAGACGAAACGCGACGGGAGAACAGCATGCTCGACAAGCGCAAATTCTACATCGACGGCCAGTGGGTGGATCCGTTGAAGCCCCACGATCTCGAGGTGATCAATCCGGCGACGGAACAGCCGATCGCCGTCATCTCGATGGGGACGGCTGCCGATATCGATCGCGCCGTCGCCGCCGCCAGGAAGGCTTTCGCCACCTACGGCCAGACCAGCGTCGAGGAGCGCATCGCGCTTCTGGAAAAGCTGATGGAAGTCTACAAGCGCCGTTACGAAGAAATGGCCCAGACGATCACGCTGGAACTCGGCGCGCCGATCACCATGAGCCGCGAGCAGCAGGCCGATGTCGGCGTCGGCCATCTCCAGGGCTTCATCGACGGGCTGAAGCGGCTGAAGACCCGCGAAGTGCTGCCGAATGGCGACGTCCTGCGCCGGGAGCCGATCGGGGTCTGCGGCCTCATCACCCCCTGGAACTGGCCGATCAACCAGATCGCGCTGAAAGTGGTTCCGGCGCTGGCGACCGGCAGCACCTGCGTGCTGAAGCCCTCGGAATTCACGCCGCTCAACGCCATGCTCTATGCCGAGATGGTGGATGAGGCCGGCTTCCCTGCCGGTGTCTTCAACCTCGTCAACGGCGACGGCATCGAATGCGGCGCGGCGCTCTCGAAGCACAAGGATATCGACATGATGTCCTTCACCGGCTCGACCCGCGCCGGCATTGCGGTCAGCAAGGATGCCGCCGACACCGTCAAGCGCGTGACGCTGGAACTCGGCGGCAAGTCGCCGAACATCGTCTTCGCCGACGCCGACCTGGAAGGCCGCGTCGCCGGCAGCGTCTTCGAATGCTTCAACAATTCCGGCCAGTCCTGCGACGCCCCGACCCGCATGCTGGTCGACCGCTCCGTCTATGACAAGGTGCTGGAGATCGCCGAACGCGCCGGCCGCGAGGCGACCGTCGGCAATCCGCAGGAAGAGGGCGGCCATATCGGCCCGCTTGTCTCGCATATCCAGTTCGGCCGCGTGCAGGCGTTGATCGAGGCGGCCGTCGCCGAAGGCGCGCGCGTTCTCGTCGGCGGCCCGGGCAAGCCGGAAGGTTTCGAGACCGGCTATTTCGTCAAGCCGACGATCTTCGCCGACGTCAACAACGGGATGCGCATCGCCCGTGAGGAAGTGTTCGGCCCGGTCCTGGCGATCATCCCCTTCGACACCGAAGAGGAAGCCATCGCCATCGCCAACGACACGGCTTATGGTCTCGCCGCCTATCTGCAGACCGGCGATGCCGAGCGCGCCGAGCGCGTCGCGTCGCGCCTGCGCGCCGGCATGGTGCATATCAATGGCGGCCCACACCGTTACGGCAGCCCGTTCGGCGGCTACAAGCAGTCTGGAAACGGCCGCGAAGGCGGCCTCTTCGGCCTGGAGGACTTCCTGGAAGTCAAGACCGTGCATCGCCCCGACGCTGCCTGACCGGCGCAAGCGAAAAAGGCCGGCGTTTTGAACGCCGGCCCTGAAAGTGACGGCGCCGGAAAATCCGGCGCCGTTTTCGTTTGTATTACTGCGACAAGGCCTTGGCGATGTCGTCCTTCAGCGCCAGGCGGCGCTTGCGCAGCATCACTTCCGCCTCTTCGCTGATGGCGTCGATGCGTGTCTCGGCCCGGTGAATCTGATCGTTGACCGTATCATAGTCGTCAAGGATGCGGGCGAAATGCGCGTCCGCGGCCTTGAGGGCGTGAATGGCGTCGAGCTGGCCGGGAAATTCCTCTCCCAGCGTGTGCGGCGTGTTCGACATGGAGGCCTCCTTTCTTGTCGTTTCATGGCAAGTCTGTCAGCCTCCTTCCATCCGCTCCTTGATCGATCTCAAAACAACGGCAGAAATCTTAGAGTTTGTCAGGAAAAAGTGGAAACCGGTTTTCCAGAAAAGGCAAACAAAAACAAAGAAACTTAAGGTCTGTCAGGTTCAGAGGAAACCTGACAGACCTTAAGCCGGCCGCAGATTGGCCTCCTTCACCGATTCCATCACCACGAAGGTGGAGGTGCTGGCGACATGCGGTAGCGTCGAGATAGATTCGCCGAGCACCCGGCGGAAGCGGCGCATGTCGGCCGTGCGAACCTTGAGCAGGTAATCATAGGAGCCGGCGATCATCTGGCATTCCTCGATCTCCCGGATATTGCGCACCGCCTCGTTGAAACTGTGCAGCGCCGCCTCGCGGGTGTCGGAGAGTTTCACCTCGGTATAGGCGACGTGGTCGAGCCCGAGTTTCTGCGGATCGAGTACGGCGCGAAAGCCGAGGATGTAACCATCCTTGATCAACCGTTTCAGTCGCTGGTGGCAGGGTGTCTTCGACAGGCCGACCTTTTCCGAGAGGTCGGTGATCGACAGGCGTCCGTCATCGACGAGCGCCTGGATAATCTTGATATCATAGCTATCCAATTCGCCTGAAATCGAAGTCTGAGCCATCTTTTTTCACTCCAGTTGGCGAATAAATAAGACGAAATGCGCTGAAAATTGCCGATCTCCAGTACGCATATCGCGTGGCGACGTGATATACAATGCCGCAGAGCCGGAAAGAGGGAGGATGGCGCGCGGCCTTGCGCAAGCGTCACGCGAGGGCCATTCTCCCATTCCGGAAATCACGCCATTTGCCTCGAACTTCGACGGAGACCTTTCTGTGTCGACTCCAAGACCCTTTGCCGATTTCGCGCCCTCCATCCGCCCGCAGACGCCGCTCAGGCAGGCGATCACCGCTGCCTATCGCCGGCCCGAAGCCGACTGCGTCGCCGCGCTGCTCGAACAGGCGACTCTGCCGGACGACGTCCGCAAGGCCGTGCGCGGCACCGCCCGCAACCTGATCGAGGCACTGCGCGCCAAGCACAAGGGCGCCGGCGTCGAGGGTCTGGTGCATGAATATTCGTTGTCGAGCCAGGAAGGTGTGGCGCTGATGTGCCTCGCCGAAGCGCTGCTGCGCATTCCCGACACCGCCACCCGCGATGCGCTGATCCGCGACAAGATCGCCGAAGGCGACTGGAAGTCGCATATGGGCGGCGGTCGCTCGCTGTTCGTCAATGCCGCCACCTGGGGCCTCGTGGTCACCGGCAAGCTGACCTCGACGGTCAACGATCGCGGCCTTTCCGCCGCGCTGACGCGCCTCATCGCGCGCGCCGGCGAGCCGGTCATCCGCCGCGGCGTCGATATGGCGATGCGCATGATGGGCGAGCAGTTCGTCACCGGCGAGACCATCGACGAGGCGCTGAAGCGCGCCCGGCCGCTGGAAGAACGCGGCTTCCGCTATTCCTACGACATGCTCGGCGAAGCCGCGACCACGGCCGCCGATGCCGAGCGCTATTACAAGGATTACGAGACCGCCATCCATGCCATCGGCCGAGCGTCTGCCGGTCGCGGCATCTATGACGGCCCCGGTATTTCCATCAAGCTCTCGGCCTTGCATCCGCGTTATGTCCGCGCCCAGGCGGAGCGCGTCATGAGCGAGCTGCTGCCGAAGGTGAAGGCGCTGGCGCTTCTCTCGAAGAAATACGACATCGGCCTCAACATCGACGCCGAGGAAGCCGACCGCCTCGAACTGTCGCTCGACCTGCTGCAGAGTCTCTGCGAAGACCCCGACCTCGCCGGCTGGAACGGCATGGGTTTCGTGGTGCAGGCCTATGGCAAGCGCTGCCCTTATGTGCTCGATTTCATCATCGATCTTGCCCGCCGCACGCAGCGACGCATCATGGTGCGCCTGGTCAAGGGCGCCTATTGGGATGCCGAGATCAAGCGCGCCCAGGTCGACGGGCTCGAAGATTTCCCGGTCTATACCCGCAAGGTCCACACCGACGTTTCCTACATCGCCTGCGCGCGAAAACTGCTGGCGGCGACCGATGCCGTCTTCCCGCAATTCGCCACCCACAACGCCCAGACGCTGGCGACCATTTACCAGCTCGCCGGCCCGGATTTCCAGACCGGCAAATATGAGTTCCAGTGCCTGCACGGCATGGGCGAGCCGCTCTATGACGAAGTCGTCGGTGCGAACAAGCTGAATCGCCCGGCCCGCATCTATGCGCCGGTCGGGACGCATGAGACGCTGCTCGCCTATCTCGTCCGCCGCCTCTTGGAAAACGGCGCCAACTCCTCCTTCGTCAACCGCATCGGCGACAAGTCGGTCTCCATCGACGAGCTGGTCGCCGATCCGGCCGATGTCGTCCGCTCCATGGCCGTCGTCGGCGCGCGCCACGACCAGATCGCCCTGCCGGACGACCTTTTTGGCGCCCGCAGGAATTCGGCCGGTCTCGACCTGTCGAACGAGACGGTGCTGGCCGAGATCTCGGCAACGCTGGATGGTTCCGCCACCCGCGAATGGCGCTCCGGCCCGACGCTGGGCGAGGGCGAGGCCAGCGGCACGAGCCGCCCGGTCCTCAACCCCGGCGACAACAGGGACGTGGTCGGCACGGTGACCGAAATCGCCGAAGGCGATGTCGCCAGGGCCATGCAGATCGCTGCGTCTGCCGGCGCAAGCTGGGGTGCGACACCGCCCGCCGAGCGCGCCGCCTGCCTGGAACGCGCCGCCGATATCATGCAGCGCGACATGCCGGTGCTGCTCGGCCTGATCATGCGCGAGGCCGGCAAGTCGATGCCGAACGCCATTGCCGAAGTGCGCGAAGCCATCGACTTCCTGCGCTATTATGCCGAACAGGCTCGGCGCACGCTCGGCGTCACGCACAAGCCACTCGGCCCGATCGTCTGCATCAGCCCGTGGAATTTCCCGCTCGCCATCTTCTCCGGCCAGATCGCCGCGGCGCTGGTCGCCGGCAATCCGGTGCTGGCGAAGCCGGCGGAAGAAACGCCGTTGATCGCCGCGCAAGGCGTGCGCATCCTGCATGAGGCCGGCATCCCGCGTGCTGCCCTGCAATTGCTGCCGGGTGATGGCCGCATCGGGGCGGCCCTCGTCGCCGCGCCGGAAACCTGCGGCGTGATGTTCACCGGTTCGACCGAGGTCGCCCGCCTCATCCAGGCCCAGCTTGCCGCGCGCCTGCTGCCGAACGGCAAGCCGATCCCGCTGATCGCCGAAACCGGCGGCCAGAACGCCATGATCGTCGATTCCTCGGCGCTGGCCGAACAGGTGGTCTTCGACGTCATCGCCTCGGCCTTCGACAGCGCCGGCCAGCGCTGCTCGGCGCTGCGCGTGCTGTGCCTGCAGGAAGACGTCGCCGACCGTATCCTCACCATGCTCAAGGGCGCGCTGAAGGAGCTTTCCATCGGCCGCACCGATAGCCTCAAGGTCGATATCGGTCCTGTCATTACCGACGAGGCCAAGGGCATCATCGAGAAGCATATCGCCGGCATGCGCGGCCTCGGCCGCAAGGTCGAGCAATTGCCGCTCGGCCCCGAAACCGAAAACGGCACCTTCGTCGCCCCGACGATCGTCGAGATCGGCTCGCTGAAGGATCTGCATCGCGAAGTCTTCGGCCCGGTCCTCCATGTCCTGCGCTACAAGCGCGACGACCTGGAGCGGCTGATCGAGGACATCAATTCGACCGGTTACGGCCTGACCTTCGGCCTGCACACCCGCCTCGACGAGACGATCAGCCATGTGACCGGCCTCATCCGCGTCGGCAACGTCTATATCAACCGCAACGTCATCGGCGCGGTGGTCGGCGTGCAGCCTTTCGGCGGCCGTGGCCTGTCCGGCACCGGCCCGAAGGCCGGCGGTCCGCTCTATCTCGGCCGTCTGGTGGATAACGCCCCGGTGCCGCCGCGCCACAGCTCGGTGCATACCGATCCGGCGCTCACCGATTTCGCCCGCTGGCTCGGCCAGCGCGGCCGCAACGAACTGGCGCGGGATGCGCGCGAGACCGGCGGCGTTTCCGCCCTCGGCCTCGTGCTCGATCTGCCCGGCCCGGTCGGCGAGCGCAACGTCTATGCCCTGCACCCGCGTGGCCGCATCCTGTTGGTACCGCAGACCGAAGTCGGCCTCTATCGCCAGCTCACCGCCGCCCTTGCCACCGGCAACGAAGTGGCGATCGATTCCGGCTCGGGGCTGGAAGCCTCGCTGCGCGACCTGCCGGCCAGCGTCGTCGCCCGCATCACCTGGAGCAAGGATTGGGCGGCCAATGCGCCTTATGCCGGCGCGCTGATCGAAGGCGATGCCGCGCGCACCGTCGAGGTTGGCAAGAAGATCGCCGCCCTGCCGGGTCCGCTGGTGCTGGTCCAGGCCGCGACGAGCGCCGAGCTGGAAGCCGGCGCCGAGGCCTATTGCCTCAACTGGCTGCTGGAGGAAGTCTCCACCTCGATCAACACGACGGCGGCCGGCGGCAATGCCAGCCTGATGGCCATCGGCTAAATCGATTCAATCACTTAAGCTCTGCTTTCAGGCGGTCGACAGACCGCTGATCGCCAGCTAGGGTGCCCGCCGCCGTTCCATGGAAATGGGGCGGCGGTTTTTTGTTGCCTTTGGGGAGTGGCAATGTCCGGGGAATTCAATGCCGAACTGCATGCGCGCCCGTCCACCTATTTCACCGGGCCGGCCTTCGTCGAACACCTCGCCTTCATGCCGACCGACGATCAGGGCTGGCATAGCGCCGCGCTGACCACGGCGCGGCCCACCCATGTTTCGGCCGGCGTCCAGACCCGCGTCGAATTCCACACCGAATTCATCACCGTCACCCGCGTCACGGCCATGGCGACCAATGCCGAGCATTGGCCGATGCCGACGCTGACGGCGGCCGATGCCGAGCGCGAGGCCGGCGTCTCCGCCGCGCGCGTCATCTACCGACTGGCGGTGCTGGTGCGCAACGACGTGCCCGACGATCTGCTGCCCTATCTCACCCAATTCGGTTTCGCCGATACCGCCGCCTCCTATATCGGCGGCGATGCGGCGCTGATCTGCTCCGATTTCCATGACAGCACCGACCATGGCTGCCGTGTCCTGCTGTTCAACCGCTACCTGAACAGCTATCGCCTCGGCCGCATGGTGCGCCGCCTCTGCGAGGTGGAGACCTATCGCGCCATGGCGCTGCTCAGCCTGCCGCAGGCGCGCAAGCTGGGGCCGGAACTGGCCTCCTACGACCGGCGGCTCGCCGATCTCGCCAGCCGCAACCGCACCGTCGAGCCCGACGGCCACAAGCAGCTCCTCAACGAGATCTCGACGCTCTCGGCGCATCTGATCTCGGCGGCGGCGGAAACCCGCAACCGTTTCGGCGCCACCGCCGCCTATGCGAAGATCGTGGAAGAACGCATCGGCGACCTGCGTGAGACGCATGTGCCCGGCTTCCAGCGCTTCGGCGTCTTCGTCATGCGCCGCTTCCGCCCGGCGGTACGCACCTGCGAGGCCACCGCGCTGCGCCTCGAACAGCTCTCGCAGGCGGCGATGCATATCCTCGACCTGCTGCAGACCCGCATCCAGGTGGAGGTCGAAGCGCAGAATGCGGTGCAGATCCAGGCGCTCGCCGAACGCGCCGCCACCCAGCTCAAAATCCAGCGCGCCGTCGAAGGCCTGTCGGTGATCGCCATCAGCTATTACCTGCTCAGCCTGATGAAGACCGCCATGGAAGCCGCCGATCACGCCGGCTACCACATCAGCCCCTTCGTCATGCTGATCTCCATCCCCATCGTCATCTGCGCCGTGGCGCTGGCGATTTTCCGGGTGCGCGAGGCGTTCGAGAAGGAGTAAACCTCCGATACTTCGTCATCCTCGGGCTCGTCCCGAGGAAGAGGATAATGGATATCTCTTACGTGGTTAGATGCTCGGGACAAGCCCGAGCATGACGGAAGAGAGGGTAGGGCTGCCGTCTGAAATCACGCCTGCCCGGCGAGCAGCCGCCGGGCGTGTTGTGCCATCATCCGTTCCTCGTTGGCGGGGATGACCAGTGTTTCGAAGGGGCCGAGAAAGGCGAGGCGGTCGGTGATCGACTGGCGGATGGGTCCGGCGTGTTCGCCGATGCCGCCGGTGAAGACGATGGCGTCGAGGCCACCCATAGACACCGCCATCATCGCCATATGCTGCGCCACCCGCAGGGTGAAATAATCGAGCGCGAAGGCGGCGCGCGGATCGGCGGAGGCGAGCAGCGCCTCGACATCGTTGGCGAGGCCGGAAAGCCCCTTCAAGCCGGAGCGCTCGTAGAGATGATGCTCGGCCTCGTCGGGCGTCAGCCCCAGTTCGCGCTGCATGAAGATGACCGCGCCGGCATCGATGGCGCCGCAGCGCGTGCCCATCGGCAGGCCGTCCAGCGCCGTCATGCCCATGGTCGTGTCGATGCTGACGCCGTTGCCGAGCGCGCAGAGGCTGGCGCCATTGCCGAGATGGGCGACGACGACGCGGCCATGATAGAGCGACGGATGCTGTTCGCGAAGCGCGTGGGCGATCCATTCATAGGACAGCCCGTGAAACCCGTAGCGACGGATGCCCTTGTCGCGAAAATCCTTCTCGATGGCGAAGCTGGAGATGACCTCGCTATGGCCGGCATGGAAGGCGGTATCGAAGCAGGCGATGTCGAGCGCATCCGGGGCCAGCCGGTTCGAGGCGTCGAGGCCGGCGAGATTGTGCGGCTGGTGCAGCGGCGCGAGCGGCACGAGGCGGCGCAGTTCCGCCTCGATCTCCGGCGTGACGATCACCGGATCGGCAAAGCGCGTGCCGCCATGGACGATGCGATGCACCACCGCTTTGGTGCGCCAGTCGTCGTCATGGCAGTCGACCAGCGTCATCACCGCAGCGAGCGCCGCATCGTGGTCGTTGCCGCCGACCTCGGCCGAGAGCTTTTCACCATCGGCAAGCGTCGCGGCGAGCGCGGCCGCGCCGCCGATATCGGCAACCTTGCCCTGCATCAGCACATCGAGCGTATCAAGCCGGAAAACCTGGAATTTCAGGCTGGAGGAACCCGTGTTGAGAACGAGCAGCGTATCGATCATTTGATCAGCCCTTGCTTTCGCGCCTCGGCGAGCAATACGGCGAGCGCGCAGGAGAGCAGCCTTGTCTGGACACTGTCGGCGCGGCTGGTGAGCACGATGGGCACGCGCGCGCCGAGCACGATGCCGGCCGCTTGCGCGCCGCCGAGAAAAGTCAGTTGCTTGGCGAGCATGTTGCCGGCCTCGATATCCGGCACCAGCAGGATATCGGCATCGCCCGCGACCGGCGAGAGGATGCCCTTGTCGGCTGCCGCTGCGGCGCTGATCGCATTGTCGAAGGCCAACGGACCGTCGATCAGCCCGCCGGCGATCTGGCCGCGATCGGCCATCTTGCAGAGTGCCGCCGCATCCAGCGTCGCCGTCATCTTCGGATTGACGGTCTCGACGGCGGCCAGCGCCGCCAGCTTCGGCAGTCTTTCGCTGCCGAATACCACCCGCCAGAGATCGATGGCGTTCTGGGCGATATCGGCCTTGGCGGCGAGATCGGGAAAGATGTTGACCGCCGCATCGGTGATGATGAGCGGCTTGGGATAGCTGGCGATGGCCATCACATAGGCATGGGAAATGCGCCGCTCGGTGCGCAGGCCCGATTCGGCGCGCATCACCGCTCCGAGCAGTTCGTCGGTATGCAGCGCACCCTTCATCAGCGCCCCGACCCGGCCTTTCGCGGCCATCTCGACGGCGGCCTGCGCCGCCGCATGGCTGTGCTCGGTATCGACGATTTCCCAGCCGGAAATATCGAGGCCGGCGGCGGCCTCCGCAATCCGCGCCTTCGGCCCGACAAGGACCGGGACGATCAGGCCGGCGGCGGCGGCATCGAGGGTCGCCTGCAGCACGGCCGGCTGCACCGGATGCACCACCGCCGTCGGCAAGGGCGGCAGTCCGGCGCATTGGTCGAGGATGGTCTCGTGGCGGAAGAGCTCGATGTTCACCCGATTATCCCCGTCCCGCAGTCCAGGCCCAGTCGCGGATCTCCGGCATGTCCTCGCCGTATTCGCGGACATAATCGTGATGCTCGGCCAGTTTTTCACGCAGGGCATCGATGGCCGGGCCGGCTTTCTCCTTCAATCCCGGCACGCGCTCGATGGCCTCGATGGCGAGGTGGAAACGGTCGAGTTCGTTGAGCACCGTCATGTCGAAGGGCGTTGTCGTCGTGCCCTCCTCGATGAAGCCGCGCACATGGATGTTGCGGTGGTTGGTGCGCTTGTAGGTCAGGCGATGGATCAGGGTGGGATAGCCGTGATAGGCGAAGATCACCGGCCGGTCGGTGGTGAACAACCGGTCGAATTCGGCATCGGAAATTCCGTGCGGATGCTGGTCCTGCGATTGCAGGGTCATGAGGTCGACGACATTGACGACGCGGATTTTCAACGCCGGGATCGCCGCGTGCAGCAGCATGACGGCGGCGAGCGCTTCCATGGTCGGCACGTCGCCGGCGCAGGCCATCACCACGTCCGGCGCCACCGCGCCGTCCTCGGTGCCGGCCCAGTCCCAGATGCCGAGGCCGGCATCGCAATGGGCGACGGCCTCGTCCATCGTCAGCCATTGCGGCTCCGGCTGCTTGCCGGCGACGATGACGTTGATGCGGTCCCAGGTCTTCAGGCAATGATCGCCGACCCAGAGCAGCGTATTGGCGTCCGGCGGCAGGTAGATGCGCACGATGTCGGACTTCTTGTTGGCGACGAGGTCGACGAAGCCGGGATCCTGATGGCTGAAACCGTTATGGTCCTGCCGCCAGACATGCGAGGTCAGGAGATAGGTCAGCGAGGAAACCGGCTTGCGCCATTCCAGTTCCCTTGACACCTTCAGCCATTTGGCATGCTGGTTGAACATGGAATCGACGATGTGAATAAAGGCTTCGTAGCAGGAGAAGAAGCCATGCCGCCCGGTCAGCAGATAGCCTTCCAGCCAGCCCTGGCAAAGATGCTCGGATAGCACCTCCATCACCCGTCCCTCGCGGGAAAGATGCACGTCGTAGGGCTCTATGCCTTCCATCCACACCCGCTCCGTCGCCTCGAAAACGCTGCCGAGACGGTTGGACTCGGTCTCGTCCGGCCCGAAGATGCGGAAATTGCGTTCCGCGTCATTCAGTCTGACGACGTCGCGCAGGTAGCGGCCGAGAATTTCCGTCGTCTGCACCGAAATCGCGCCGCGCGCTTCGGGCGAGACGGAAATCGCATGATCGGTGATGTCGGGCGTCTTCAACTCCTTGCGCAGCAGCCCGCCATTGGCATGCGGATTGGCGCCCATGCGGCGCGTGCCGTCCGGGGCCAGCGCCCGCAACTCCGGTTTCAACCGGCCGTTTTCGTCGAACAGGTCGGCGGGATCGTAGGAGCGCATCCAGTCTTCGAGGATCTTGCGGTGATCGGCATCGCCGCGGCAATTGGCGACCGGCACCTGATGGGCGCGCCAGAAGCCTTCCACCTTCTTGCCGTCCACCTCCTTCGGCCCGGTCCAGCCCTTGGGGCTGCGCAGCACGATCATCGGCCATCGCGGCATGCCTTGCGCCTTGCCCCCCGAGCGCGCCTCGGCGCGGATGGCGGCGATGCGGTCGAAGACGGTGTCCAGCGTTTCGGCCATCGCGCGGTGCATCGCCTCCGGCTCATGACCCTCGACGAAGAAGGGTTCGTAGCCATAGCCCCGGAACAGATGGTCGAGATCGGCGTCGGCCATGCGGCCGAGGATGGTGGGATTGGCGATCTTGTAGCCGTTGAGATGCAGGATCGGCAGCACCGCGCCGTCATGGGCGGGGTTGAGGAACTTGTTGGAATGCCAGCTCGCCGCCAGCGGCCCGGTCTCGGCCTCGCCGTCGCCGATGACGCAGGCGACCGTCAGGTCCGGATTGTCGAAGGCGGCGCCATAGGCATGGACCAGCGCATAGCCGAGCTCGCCGCCCTCATGGATGGAGCCCGGCGTTTCCGGCGCGGCGTGGCTGGGAATGCCGCCGGGGAAGGAGAATTGCCGGAAAAGTTTCTGCATTCCCTTGGCGTCTTCCGAAATCTCGGGATAGATCTCGCTGTAGCTGCCTTCCAGATAGGTATTGGCGACCATGCCCGGCCCGCCATGGCCGGGGCCGCACATATAGATGACGTCGGCATCGCGGGCGCGAATGATGCGGTTGAGATGGGCATAGATGAAATTCAGCCCCGGCGTCGTGCCCCAATGGCCGAGCAGGCGCGGCTTGATATGCCCCGCCGCAAGCGGTTGCTTCAACAGCGGATTGTCCAGCAGGTAGATTTGCCCGACGGAGAGATAATTGGCGGCCCGCCAGTAGCGGTCGAGCAGGGCGAGGTCTTGGCGGTCATCGACTGTCGTCATCGTCGTCTCCTGATGCAGCGTGCCGGATGAATGCGACATAGGGCAGCAAGGGTCATTGTCATAGGTCAAGGGTGACAATGCGATGACGGTCGTGTGCAAAGACAGGATCGGACAAGAAAAAAGGGCCGACGAAAAAATCGCGGCCCATAAGGTGTGAAGGTCTAAACCTCCAGAGGGGAACAGATGAAACGGTGGGTCTGGGAGGAAACCACCATGTGCTTCATCTGCGTGCAAGATGCCTGCAAATTGTGCGAGGAGCAATGAATTTTTGTGCAATGCAGCTATGCATTATGCGCTTGGCAGGAGGCGCGGGTATGCGCCTCCGCTCAAATTTTCAGCGAATTTCAAAGAGCTGCGCCCAGCTTCAAGCCCTCGAAAACCGCTTCTTCCGCTGTGCGCGGCGCCAGACAGTCACCAGCCATGCGGATCTCGATATCGAGTCCGGCCAGTTCTTGTTGCAGTGCATCCTGCGGACGATGGCCAAGACAGAGCACCAGCGTATCGACGTTTTCGAACAGGATCGGCTCGCCGCTGGCGGTGTGCTGCATGTAGACGGTGCCGCTGTCGGCGCCGAACAGGCGGGCGTAGGGGGTGATGCGCACCTGCAATTTGTGCAGCTCGGCGACGAGATTGTCGCGCACATAGAGCGGCAGGGCCTCGCCGAGATGGGTGCTGCTCAGCGCCAGATCGACTTCGCAGCCGTCCCTGGTCAGCAGCTCGGCGATGCCGGGGCCGATCCAGTCGCTGCGCCAGTCGGCGACGACGACGCGGCGGCCGGGCTTGACCTCGCGGCGCAGGATCTGCCAGGCATCAACCACCTGCACGCTGCCGTCGTCGGCAATCTCGGGACGATAAGGGGCCGCACCGGTGGCGATGACGACGCTGTCGGGCTTTTCCCGTTCGACCAGTTCGCGATCGACGGTGATGCCGCGCTGGATGCGCACCTGCGCCAGTTCGAGTTCGCGCGACAGGTTGGTGACGATTCCACCGAATTCGGAGCGGCGCGGCAGCAGTTGCGCCAGATTGGCCTGACCGCCGAGCTGGCGGTTGGCCTCGTAGAGCGTCACGTCATGGCCGCGCTTGGCGGCGGTGATCGCCGCCTTCATGCCGGCCGGGCCGCCGCCGACCACCATCACCCGCTTGCGCTTCGCCGCCGGCGTCAGCGTGCCGTAGCGCAGTTCGCGCCCGGTTTCGGGATGCTGGATGCAGGAGATCGGCAGGCCGCGATGGAAATGGCCGATGCAGGCCTGGTTGCAGGCGATGCAGGCGCGGATATCGTCCGGGCGGTTGTCGGCAGCCTTGGCGGGCATGGCCGGGTCGCAGATCAGCGCCCGGGTCATGCCGCACATGTCGGCCTGTCCCCTGGCGATGATCGCCTCCGCCTCCTGCGGCTGGTTGATGCGGCCGGCGACGAAGACGGGGATTTTCAGGCCCTGTCGGAAGCGATCGGCATCGCTGGCGAGATAGCCGCTCTGATAGGCCATGGGCGGGGCGATATGCACCGCGCCGCCAAGCGTGGCCGAGGTGCCAGCGGTAATGTTGACGTAGTCCAGCAGGTCTTCCAGCCCGCGACAGCTTTCCAGTGCCTCTTCCTGGGTCAGGCCTTCCTCATCGCGTTCACTGGCGCTGATGCGCATGCCGATGACGAAGTCCTCGCTGGTCGCGGCGCGCATGGCGGCCAGCGCCTCGCGGGCGAAGCGCAGCCGGTTCTCCACCGTGCCGCCATAGGCATCCTCGCGGCGGTTGACGCGGGGATTGAAGAACTGCGCCGGCAGATAGCCATGGCTGGCAACGAATTCGACGCCGTCGAGCCCGGCCTGGAACATGCGCCGGGCGGCAGATGCATAGCCGTCGATGATCTCCTTGATCATCGAAAGGTCGAGGGCGCGCGGCATGACGCGGAACCGCTCGTTGGGGGAGACCGAGGGCGCATAGGCGACGGCCAGCAGCCCGTCGCCGCTTTCCATGATCTCGCGGCCGGGATGGAAAAGCTGCGAGAAGACGGTGCAGCCATGCGCATGACAGGCATCCGCCAGCTTTCGATAGCCTTCGATGCAGTCGTCGTCGGTGGCCATCAGCATATGCGAAGTATAGCGCGCGGTTTCATGCACGCCGGCGACCTGGGTGACGATCAGGCCGACGCCGCCCCTGGCGCGGGATTCGTGGTAGGCAATCAGCGCCTCGTTGACGAGGCCGTCGGTCGGCAGCGTCGTGTCGTGGCCGGTGGAAAGGATACGGTTCTTGATTTTCGCGCCGCGAAGGGTGATCGGCGAGAACAGATGCGGGAAAAGCGCCTCGGTCATTGGCCCTCTCCGCGCTTTGCCGCCGCAATCGCCTTCCAGTCGACCGGCGACAGGGCGTAGAAGACGGTTGCGCCGTCGCCCTCGTAATGCAGGCTGGTGTTTTCCGGGATCCACAGCACGTCGCCCGGCCCGGCCTCATGCACGGTATCGCCGACGCGCAGCCGGAACGTGCCGGCGAGCGTGACGATCAGCTCGTCATACAGCACCGTCCAGGCAATGGAACAGTCGTCGAAGCGGGCGATGCCGGCGCCCATCGAGCGGCTGATCTCGGGGCCGACGAGCCGGCTGATCGAGGCGCGAGCCGGGTCGTCGCCATAGGGTTCGAAGCTGCGCTCCGCCTTGCGGAACAGCAATACGTCGTTCATCGGCATTCTCCTCCCGTCATGTCAGGGGTGCTCAGGCCTTGGCGACCATGGTGTAGATCTTGCGGGTCTGCTCGTGAATGGTCCATTCGCCGCGCCAGCCGAGCGGCAGCACGAACATCTCGCCGGCGGCAATCTCTCGGGCCGAGCCGTCGCCATTGTGCAGCGTCACCCGGCCGCTCAGCAGGTGGCAGAGCTCGGCGGCCTGGCTGCGGTCGGCGGTGAAGCGGCCCGGCGTGCATTCCCAGACGCCGGTTTCCATCCTGCCGTCCGGGCTGGTCCACAGCGCCTTGGCCGCTTCCTGCTGCTCGCCTTCGATGGAGGTCGGCTTGGCTGCGAAATCGCCGAGGTCGAGGGCGAGGAGATCGCCGAAGTTTTCAAAGGATATCATCGTGTTTCCTGTCATTCAATCGTGTCGGCTCAGTGTCCGGTGATGCTGTCGGCGATGCCGGCGAGCTTCGAGGTATGGGGCAGGCCGGCGAATTCGCGTTCGTCGGCGATGCGGTAAAGCTGGTACATGGAGTGGACGCCGAGCCAGCGGAACGGCTCCGGCTCCCAGGGGCGCACCGTGCGGTTGACCCAAGGCAGGGCGGTCAGTTCCGTGTCGCGGTTCAGCACGAGGTCGGCCAGCGTGCGACCGGCGAGGTTGGACGAGGACACACCGAGCCCGACATACCCGCCGGCCCAGCCGATGCCGGTCGAACGGTCGAAACCGGCCGTCGTGCACCAGTCGCGCGGCACGCCGAGCACACCGCACCAGGCATGGTCGATCTTCAATTGCCGCGTCTGCGGCAGAAGGCGGGTGAGGATGCGGTGCAGCGCCTCGATGGTCGCCTGCTGCGTCTGGCCGTTGACGTCGGTCTTCGAGCCGAAACGATAGGGCACGCCGCGCCCGCCCATGGTGATGCGTCCCTCGCGGGTGCGCTGGGCGTAGCAATAGGCATGGGCCGCATCGCCGAGCAGCTCATGCCCTTCCCAGCCGATCTCCTTCCACAGCGCCTCCGGCACCGGCTCGGTGACGATCTGGGCGCTGTTGAGCGGCAGCCAGGTGCGCTCCTGGCCGGGCAGGCCGGCGGTAAAGCCTTCGGTGGCGCGGATGATTTTTGGGGCGCGCACCGTGCCGCGGTCGGTCTCGACCCGGCCCTTTTCGAAGCGGGTGACCGAGGTGCCCTCATAGATCGAAACGCCCAGGCTTTCGACGACGCGGGCCAGGCCGCGCACCAGCTTGGCCGGCTGCACGCGAGCCATGTCGTGGATGACGAAGGCCCCCCGGAGATTGGCGATGCGGATGCGCTTGGCCGCCTGTTCGGCCGAGAGCATTTCGATCTGCTCGGCCGGCATCTGCCAGTCGAGATAGAACTGGTATTCCTCGCGGGCGCGTTCGAGCTGCGGCGCATTGGTGGCGACGGTGATATTGTCGACGCGCAGGATATCGGCATCAATGCCTTCGGCTTCCGTGACGCGGACCACTTCGTCGACCGTGCCGGCCATGGCGCGCTGCATGTCGATGACCGCGCCACGGCTGGAGGTCTTCAGGTATTTTTCCCGCGACCAGCCGAAGCCGCCCGACAGCCAGCCACCATTGCGGCCCGACGCGCCAAAGCCTGCGAATTCGCGCTCCAGCACGACAATGTTAAGCGAAGGATCGGCCTTCTTGAGGTAATAGGCGGTCCAAAGGCCGGTGAAGCCGGCGCCGATGATGCAGACATCGGCGTCGCGGTCGCCGGGCAGGGCCGGGCGCTTTTGCGGGATGCCGCCGATATCGGCATACCAGAAGGAAATATTGCCGTTGGTCTTGACGTCCATGGGAGGTGCTTTCGATGGTTCAGGTCAGCGTCGTATCGGCGCTGGCATCGTCGGGGAGAAGGGTGAGATCGGCGGGGGTGAAGGTGAGGTCGACGGCGTCGCCGATTGCGAAATCGGCAGCCCCCAGCGGCGCGCGCACGACCGCAATCGTGCCGTCCTTGAGCTTCACCTCGTATTTGGAACCGGAGCCGAGATAGATCGCTTCCGCCACCGTGCCGGAGAGCCGGTTTTCGCCGCTGACGGCATCGGAGCCTGGACGTTTCAGCGCCACCCGCTCCGGCCGCAGCAGGATGACGGGGCTGGCTTCGCCATCCAGCCGGCCATGGGCGACGATCTTGTCGCCGCCGACGGTCATCACCGTATCGCCGTTGACGATCTCGCTTGCGCCGCGCAGCACGGTGGATTCGCCGATGAAGCGGCCGACGAACAGCGTCGCCGGATTGTCGTAGAGTTCGCGCCCCGTGCCGATCTGCTCGATGCGGCCGCCATTGAAGACGGCGATGCGGTCGGAAAGGACCAGCGCCTCCTCCTGGTCATGGGTGACATAGACGAAGGTGGTGCCGAGCTCGCGGTGGATGCGCTTGATTTCGAGTTGCAGCCATTCGCGCAGCTTCTTGTCGAGCGCGCCGAGCGGCTCGTCCATCAAAAGCAGCGGCGGATCGAAGACGAGCGCGCGGGCGAGCGCCACGCGCTGTTGTTGGCCGCCGGAGAGCTCGTTGGGATAGCGATGGGCGAAATCGGCCATCTTCACCATGTCGAGCGCCCGTTTCACCCGGCGCTCGCGATCGTCGCCCCGGATGCCGCGCAAGCTCAGCGGATAGGCGACGTTCTTGCCGACCGTCATATGCGGAAACAGCGCGTAATGCTGGAAGACGACGCCGATATTGCGCTTGTGCGAGGGCAGGCCGGTGACGCTCTTGCCGCCGATGTCGAGTGCGCCGGAACTGATGTCGGTGAAGCCGGCGATCAGGTTCAGCGTCGTCGTCTTGCCGGAGCCGGAGGGGCCGAGCAGGGTCATGAATTCGCCGGGGCGGATGTGGAGATCGATATCGCGCAGCGCCACGAAGGCGCCGTAACGCTTGGAAGCCTGGCGGATTTCGATCGCGGCGCCTGCGGAGCGTTGGGGTGCGTTCATGGGGATCAGGTCCTTCCGCGGCGCATGCCGAAAAGCAGGCCGGCAATGATGATGAGCGAGGTGGCCAGGAACAGCAGCGTGCCGACGGCGGCGACGGTCGGATCGGCGTCGCGGGTGATCGACGAATAGATCTGCACCGGCAGGGTTTTGAGATAGGGACTGGTGATGAACAGCGCGACGATGATCTCGTCGAATGAGGTGATGAAGGCAAACAACGCTCCGGAGAGGATGCCGGGCAGGATCAGCGGCAGCGTCACCGTGCGAAACACCGTCAGCCGGCCGGCCCCCAAGCTGGCCGCCGCCGTTTCCAGCCGGCGGTCGAAGACTTCGAGGCTGGCCTGCACGGCGATCAGCACGAAGGGAATGGCGAGCATGGTGTGCGCCAGCGCAAAGCCTGCGACCGTGCCGACCAGATGCGCATCGAGATAGACCGCATAGATGCCAATCGCCAGCACCACGCCCGGCACCACCATCGGCGTGATCAGCAAGGCGCGCAGCAGCCCGCCGGTGCGCGACGCCGCCCGAGTGACGCCGAAGGCGGCGAGCGTGCCGATGACCGTCGCGGCGACGGCGACGATCAGGGCAATAACAAGCGAATTGGTGAAGCTCGTGGTCCAGTCCGGATTGGTGAGGAAATTCTCATACCACGCCCAAGTGAAGCCGACGGGTGGAAAGGCCAGCGACTTGTTGCCGTTGAACGACATGGGAATGACGACTAGCGTCGGCGCCAGCAGCAGGATTGCGACGAGCAGGCAGAAGAGGCCGAGAAGCGTGCGCGAGAGCGACATGGATCAGGCCTCCCTGCGCGTGCGCGTGTGTTTCTGGCGCATCAGCGGTGCCGCCAGCGCCAGCAACACGAAGGTCGCGACCAGCAGCACGACGCCCATCGCGCCGCCGCGTCCCCAGTTCAGCAGGCTCAGCACCTGGTTCTGCACCAGCGACGACAGCATGGTGCTGCGCGGGCCGCCGAGCAGGGCGGGCGTGATGTAGAAACCGAGCGACAGGATGAAGACGATGATCGCGCCGGCATAGACGCCGGGCAGCGACAGCGGCACGTAGATCTGCACGAAGGCGCGCCATGGCTTTGCGCCGAGGCTGCGGGCCGCCTGCAACAGGCGGGTATCGATGCCCTTCATGACCGAATAGATCGGCAGGATCATGAAAGGCAAAAGCACCTGGGTCATGCCGATGACGACGCCGGGCAGGGTGCGGATCAGTTTCACCGGCGACAGGCCGATGCCGCGCAGCATGGAATTGATGACGCCGGAATCCTGCAAGAGGATCACCCAGGCGAGCGTGCGCACCACGCCGCTCAGCCAGAAGGGCACGAGCACGCAGAGGATCAGCGCAAGCCGCAGGTTCTTGCCGGCGATGGTCATGGCATAGGCATAGGGGTATGCGCAGATCAGCGATGCCAGCGTCACCCAGGCGGCGACGACGAAGGTGCGCTGCAACACCGTGCGGTTGACGGCCGACTGGAAGAACCAGACGTAATTGTCGAAGCCAGGCGCCGGATCGGTAAAACTGCGGACAACGACGATGGCGAGCGGATAGGCAAGGGCTGCGAGCAGCACCAGCACGGCCGGCGCCGCCAGCCAGACGGCGCCGCGAAAGCGGAAGCGCGGAAGGAGAACGGGCCGGTCAGGCGTATCGGTCAAGGTCGTCTCCCGTGGTTGTGTTCGGGTGAAGCAGAGCAATGGCTTAGGACATGAAGCCGTTGTCCCAAACCCCTTCTCCCCGAGGGGAGAAGGGGTTTGCGGCATAAGCCTGTCCTCAGTTACCCGAAAGCACGGCGGCCCATTGCTCGCCGGCCTTGTCGAAATTCTTCACCCAGAACGGGATGTTCTGCTGATAGCCTTGCGCGATGCGCTCCGGCGTCGAAGTGAGGAAGGCGGTGGTGTTGGCGTCGACGTTCGGCTTGGCGTCCATGTTGATCGGCGTATACGAGGTTTTTTCGGTCAGCACTTCCTGCGCTTTCTTGCCGAGATAGGCGTTGAGCAGCGCATAGGCCGCATCGGTGTCCTTGACGCCGACCGGGATGGTCATCTGGTCCATGACGACGAGCCAGTCCTGCCAGACCGGGGTGTATTGCGCGCCGTTCTTGACGGCGGTCATGGCGCGGCCGGTCCACATCATGATCATGTCGGCTTCGCCGGATTCGGCCAGTTGCTGGCTTTCCGCGCCGGTCTTCCAGTAGATCGTGTCGGGGCCGAGCGCGCGCACCTTGTCCATCGCCTTGGCGATGTCGGCCTCGGTCATCGTCTTGGGATCGCCGCCGGTCGCCTTGAAGGCCTGCTCGATCAACCCTCCGGTCGGGTCGCCGCTGCCGTCGATGGCGCGCGTGCCGGGGAATTTTTCAGTGTCGAAGAAATCCTGCCAGTTCTTCGGCGGATTGTCCTTGTACTTGTCGTTCTTGTACATCAGCACGACGCCGTAGTTCATCGCCGGCACCGAGCATTCGCCGACCTGGCCGGGCGGGATTTTCGAGACGTCGAGCTTGGTGAGATCGAGTTTCTGGAACAGCGTGCCGCAATGGACGTAGGGCGGCAGGTCGGCGGTGTCGACCACGTCCCAGGTGACGTTGCCGGCATCGACCTGGGCCTTCAATTTGGCGATTTCGGTCGGGCCGTCGTTGAGCAGCGTCACGCCGGATTTCTGGACGAAATCCTGGAGGGCGGCGACCTGGCCGTCCTGGTAGATGCCGCCATAGGACACGAAAGTCAGGGTCTTGCCCTTGAGCGAGCCTTCCTTGACTTCGCCGGCGACGGGCTTGTCCTGTGCAAATGCCGGTAGTGCCAGCGCGCAGGTCATCATCAGGGCGAGAGCCCTCGAAAAAGTCTTCATCCTTGTCACTCCCAGTAACGCTCGGTTCCGTTGTGTCCTGCCCCGGCTACGAGCCGGGCCGTGGCAGGTATTGGTCAAGCTCATCCGCGACGCTGGTCGGCGGCGCGATCATCCAGACGACTTCGGCCGGTTCCTCGCCGATATTGACGGTCTTGTGCGGAACCGAACTCGGATATTCGATGCTGTCTCCCGACAGGAGCACATGGCGCTCGTTGCCAAGCGTCAGCTCGACGCGGCCACGGATGACGAAGAACAGCTCGTGCGAATCCCCATGGCTATAGGGCTTGTCGCCCGTGGAGCCGCCGGGATCGAATTCACCGATATAGACTTCCATGTCGCGGATGGGGCGCCGCGACAGAAGCATCTTGCGATAGCCTTCGGCCGGCGGCAAGGCAGGCCGCTCCGCTTTGCGCAGAACCCGCCCGACCGGCGGCGTCGCCTCCTCGAACAGGTCCGTAAGGCTGATGCCGAGGGCGCCGGCAATCCGCATCAGCGTGCTGGTATTGACGCCGCTCAAGCCCCGTTCGAGCTGGCTGAGGAAACTTGCCGTGGTGCCCGTCGCCTCCCCCAGCGCCCGCAGCGACATGCGCCGCGCCGTGCGGAACGCCTTGACCTTTTCGCCGATGGCGTCCTGGTTCTTTGCCGCTATGGCGATCTCGTCCATGGCCTCGCTCCTCACTTAACAGCATATTAAGTGGCCGACCGCTTGGCAACAGCGAAAATCGAACCGGCCCGGTTTTTTCGCACCCAACCCCGGCAAGACGGAATCGAAAGGGGATGCGGAACTTCTCACCGACCTTGCGAATTCTTCCGCCATGACCGGACCCAGCCGCAAGCCCTGCACCGCCTTCGACGCTCGCGATCGCCTGATCCTGGCGCTCTATGCGCAATTGAAGGCCGAGCGCGAGACGCGGGCGGCGATGGAGGAGGCGATCCGCGGCGGCGTTCTGTCGCCGGCGGTGCTGGAGGCCATGGCCGCCGACCCCGTGCCGGTGATCACCGGCGAGGAGGTGGCGGCGATCGAGACATTGCTGGAAACGGAGCCGCAACGGCCCCGGGGATGAAATGGAAGGCGAGGCGATGGCGCGACGGGCAAGCTGGAAAGGCAGGCTGACATTCGGCGAGGAAAGCTGCGGCGTGGCGCTCTACAGCGCGCTGGAATCCGCCGAGCGCATCTCCTTCAACATCATCAATCGCAAGACCGGCCACCGTGTCGAGCGCCGCTATATCGACAGCGAGACCGGCGCGGAAGTCGCCCGCGACGCGCAGATCAAGGGCTATCCGCTCGACGACGACACCTATGTCGCCGTCGAGCCCGACGAACTGGCCGAACTGATGCCGAAGGGCGACAAGACGCTCGCCGTCGACGGTTTTCTGGGCTGCGGCGACTTCGATCGGCTCTATCTCGACAAGCCCTATTTCCTCGGCCCGGCTGAGCCTCAGGACGATGCGACGCTCACCGCCTTCGCGGAAACGCTCGCCCGCAACGACATGGCAGCGATTGCCGATGCGGTGATGTTCCGTCGCAACCGCAAGCTGGTCATCCGCGTTTCGGAGGGCCGGCTGATCGCCACGACGCTGCATTTCGATTACGAGGTGCGCCCCGCCAAGGCCGCCTTCCGCAACCTTCCCGATCTGAAATTCGATCAGGAAATGCTCGATCTCGCCGCCCATATCATCGACACACGCGCCGGCAGCTTCAAGCCGCAGACCTTCGTCGACCAATATGACGAGGCCTTGCACGAACTGGTCGAGGCCAAGATCGCCGGCAAGCCCTTGCCGAAGCGGGCGCTGCCGAAACAGGAAAACGTGGTCGACCTGCGCGATGCGCTGCGCCGCAGTGCCAGCCTTGCCGACGGCGGGAAACCGGCGACGAAGCGCAAGAAGGCGGGCTGAGCCATGGACGAGCTGAAGACCTACAACAGCAAGCGCCGTTTCGACCGCACGCCGGAACCGGAGGGCAAGCGGGCGGCAAGCGGCGGCTTCAGCTTCGTCATCCAGAAGCACGATGCCCGCCGGCTGCATTACGATTTCCGGCTGGAGCTGGACGGCGTGTTGAAAAGCTGGGCGGTGACGCGCGGCCCCAGCCTCGATCCCGGCGAAAAGCGGCTTGCCGTGCATGTCGAGGACCATCCGCTCTCCTATGGCGATTTCGAGGGCGCCATTCCCAAGGGGCAATATGGCGGCGGCACCGTCATCGTCTGGGATCGCGGCACCTGGAAACCGCTGGAGGATCCGCACAAGGGCTATCGCAAGGGCCATCTCGAATTCGAGCTGGAGGGCGAAAAGCTGCATGGCCGCTGGCATCTGGTGCGCATGAAGGGCCGGGCCGACGAAAAGCGCGACAACTGGCTGCTGATCAAGAGCGAGGACGAGGCTGCCGATCCCGATGGCGACATCCTGAAGAAGCTGCCGGATTCGGTGAAATCGGGCCGTTCCATCGAGGAGGTGGCGCGCGCGCCCGGCGATAGCTGGAATTCGCGGCCCGTCGGCAAGGCGGCGAAGGCGACACCTGCCAAGGCGCAGAAACCGCAGGCGCATGACTGGCCGAAGGGTGCGCGCAAGCGCAAGCTGCCGGATTTCCTGCCGCCGGCGCTCGCCATCCTGAAGCCCAGCCCGCCGCGCGGGGAAAAATGGCTGCACGAAATCAAGTTCGACGGCTATCGCTTGCAGGCCCGCATCGACCACGGCGCGGTGAGGCTGCTGACCCGCAGCGGCCTCGACTGGACCGCGAAATTCGGGGACGCCATCCTCGACGCCCTGAAGGCGCTGCCGGTCTCCGAAGCGCTGATCGATGGCGAGGTGGTGGTGGAAAAGGCCAGTGGCTCCTCCGATTTCTCTCTGCTGCAGCAGGATTTGAGCGAGGGCCGCAAGGATCGTTTCACCTTCTATGCCTTCGACCTGATGCATCTCGACGGGCACGATCTCTGCCCGTCGCCGCTGGAGGAACGCAAGGCGCTGCTCGAAAAGCTGCTGCCTGCGGCCACGCCGGCCATGCGCTACAGCGAGCATTTCGGCGAAAGCGGCGATCTCGTGCTCGAACATGCCTGCCGTCTCAGCCTCGAAGGCGTGGTCTCCAAGGATCGAACCGGCAAGTATGTGTCGGGGCGCAAGGGAAGCTGGGTCAAGTCGAAATGTTCCGAAAGACAGGAACTGGTGATCGGCGGCTTCGCGCCGTCCTCGGTCTCGCCGCATGCCATCGGCTCGCTGGCGCTCGGCGTCTTCGAAAAGGAGGGCCTGCGGCATGTGGGCCGGGTCGGCACCGGTTTTACCCAGGCGGTCGCCGAGCAGCTTTTCGAACGCCTCGATGCGTTGCGCCAGGACAAAAGCCCGTTTGCCGACAAATTGACGGCGCTGGAGCGCCGCGATCTCGTCTATGTCAAGCCGGAGCTGATCGCGGAAATCGAGTTTCGCGGCTGGTCGGCAGATGGCAATCTGCGCCATGCCTCTTTTCGGGGCCTGCGCGAGGACAAGGAGGCCGGCGAGGTGAAGCGGGAATCGCCAGAAACCATGAAAGCGAAGACGCCTGTGGCGCGCAGCTCGGTCAAGCTCAGTCATCCCGACCGCATCTATTGGCCGGAGGAGGGGGTCACCAAGCAGGGGCTTGCGGATTATTATGCCGAGGTCTGGCCGCTGATGGCGCCCTTCGTCGTCGACCGGCCGCTGGCGCTCCTGCGCTGCCCGGAAGGCATCGGCGGACAACGCTTCTTCCAGAAGCATGCCTGGCGCGGCATGAACAAGACCATCGCCCGCATCGCCGATCCCAAGGACAAGGGTGGCGAGCCGCTGGTGCGCATTCTCGATTTCGACGGCCTCATCGGCCTGGTGCAGGCCGCCGTGCTCGAAATCCACCCCTGGGGCACGACCACGAAGACCTGGGAAAGCCCCGACATGATCACCCTCGACCTCGACCCCGGCGAGGACGTCGCCTGGAGCGCGGTGATCGAGGCGGCGCTGAAACTCAAGGAGAAGATCGAGGCCGCCGGTCTCGTGCCTTTCGTCAAGACCTCCGGCGGCAAGGGCCTGCATGTGGTCATTCCGCTGAAGCCGCAGGCGCGCTGGCCGGCGGTGAAGGCTTTCGCGAAGAAAATGGCCGAAACCCTGTCGCGCGAGGAGCCCGACCGCTATCTCTCCGTCGCCACCAAGGCGAAGCGCAACGGCCGCATCTTCATCGATTACCTGCGCAACGGCCGCGGCAACACCGCCGTCGCGCCCTATTCGACACGGGCGCGGCCGGGCGCGGCGGTCTCGATGCCGCTCGCCTGGAGCGAGCTGACGGAGGAGATCGGCCCGACCAGCTTCACCGTCGAAAATGCCGGCCGGCGCATCGCCGCGCTCGAGCGCGATCCCTGGGGCAATTTCTTCGCTTCCGCACGCCCTCTGCCGAAAGCGAAGTGATCAGCCGCGCTTTTCCGAGGCGAGGCTTTTCTTCAGCGCATCCATGAGGTTGATGACCTTGCCGGACGGCGCGGCGGCGCGCTTGGGGGCCGGTTTCTTCTTCTGCTTCTTCGTCTTGGCGCTCAGGAGTTTTTCGATCTTGTGCTGCACCGGGTCGCCGAGCAGGGAAGGCGCCCAGTCGAGCTGTTCGGCCTTCACCAGCTTGTCCATGGCGGCGTCTTTTTTCGGTTTCTTCGGTACATCGAAGACATGCTCCGCCTCGCGCAACTCATCGGCATAATGCAGGGTCCAGACGACGATGCCCTTGCCGCAGGGTTCCAGCGCAACCGGATGCTCGCGGCCGTAAAGAACCAGCCGCGACAGGCCTGCGACCTTCTTCGCCTCCATGGCGGCGCGGATGACGGCGAAGGCTTCCATGCCGACCTTGTCGGCGGGCATCATGAAGTGCGGCCGCTCGTACCACAGCCAGTCGATGGCGTCGGCGGGCACGAAACGGTCGATATCGATGGTGCGGGTGCTTTCCACGCCGAGCGCGTCGATTTCCTCGTCCTCGATCAGGACATAGTCGTCTTCGCCCTTGGGATAGCCGCGCACCTGGTTCCGGTCCGCCACCGCCCGGTGGGTGACGCTGTCGACATAACGGCTGGTGACCCGGTTGCCGGTGGCGCGATTGAGGATGTGGAAGCGGACTTTCCGGCTTTCCGTCGTCGCCGGCGTCAGCGTCACCGCCGCCGTCACCAGCGAGAGTTTCAGATAGCCTCTCCAGAAAGCCGGGCGCGCCATGCTTGCCTCTCCGTCGCGTTTGGTTGGCATAATCCGCATTATGGAACTCAATGTCGTTCCATCTTCGGGATTGCGATCAGCCCGTTAACGCAAGGCGGATGGAAAAAGTTTCGGGCAGTCCTATGGCTGCCCGAAACCTGTGTTCTCAGAATTCTTCCCAGCTCGCGTCCGAAGCGGATGGCGCGCCGCCGAAAGCCGCCGTCAGCTTGCCGGTGAGCGCATGGGCGGGCGATGTGACCGGGCGGGCGTTGCCGGGGGCGCTGCGCGGCCCGCTGGCGGCGTCGCGCGCCGGCGCCGGCCGTGGCGCCGCGGCGCGCGAGACGGGTGCTGCGGCGAAGCTTGTCCCACCGCCGCTGGCCTGCAGGCGCGGTGCGGCGGCGTGACCTGCGCCGAGGTTGAACTGCGCCAGCCGGGCCGAGAGCGCCGTGACTTCCGACACCAGCGTATGCGAGGCCGCATTGGTTTCCTCGACCATCGAGGCGTTGCGCTGCGTGCCCTGGTCCATCTGGTTGACGGCGGTATTGATTTCCTGCAGCCCGACCGACTGTTCGCGCGCCGACTGGACGATCGCCTGCACGTGACGGTCGATTTCCTGCACTTCCGCGACGATGTTGCGCAGCGCATCGCCAGTCTCGCCGACGAGGCCGACGCCGTGCTTGACCTGACCGCCGGATGAGGTGATCAGGCTCTTGATTTCCTTGGCCGCCTGCGCCGAGCGTTGCGCCAGTTCGCGCACCTCCTGGGCGACGACGGCAAAGCCCTTGCCCGCCTCGCCGGCCCGTGCCGCCTCGACACCGGCATTCAGGGCCAGCAGGTTGGTCTGGAAGGCGATGTCGTCGATGACGCCGATGATGTTGGAGATCGATTGCGAGGATTCCTCGATGGCGCTCATCGCCGCCACCGCATTGCGCACGATCTCGCCGGAGTGCTCCGCCCCCTGTTTGGTGCGGGCGACGCGCAAACCGGCCTCTTCGGCGCGCAGGGTCGAATCCTTGACCGAGGTGGTGATTTCCTCCAGCGCCGCGGCGGTCTGCTCCACCGAGGCCGCCTGCTGCTCGGTGCGGCGGGCCAGATCGTCGGCCGCGGCGCGGATTTCCTCCGAGCCTGCCTGGATGGTCGCGGCATTCTGCGAGAAGGACAGGAGTGCGGCCTGCAGCTTTTCCACCGAGACGTTGAAATCCTTGCGGATCTCGTCCAGGGCTTCGCTGAAAGGTTTCTCCAGCCGCACGGTCATGTCGCCATCCGAGAGTTTCGCCAGCCCATGGCCGAGCTCGGCGACGGCAAAGCGGATCGCCTCCTCGCGTGCGGCATGGGAGACGGAGCGTTGCTGGCGTTCCTGCTCCTCGCGGTCGCGGTTGGCCTCGGCCTCCTGCTCCAGGGTGATCTTGCGGCGGTTGCTGTCGAGCAGGATGCCGAGCGAGCGTGCGAGATCGCCAAGCTCGTCACGGGCATCGGCGTCCTTCAGCGCGACATGGATGTCGCCGCCGGCGATCTGCCGGGTCTCGCGGATGATATTGTCGATGCGGCGGGTGAATTTCCGCGCGATGAACCAGACGGCGAGGCCGAGCAGCAACGCGGTGGCGCCGGTAACCAGCGCCGCGGTCCACAGGATATCGTAGAGCTTCGCGAAGACCGTCGCCTTCGGCACGGAGACGATCGCATACCAGTTGAGGTCGGGCGTCAGCTTGACCGGCATGGCGACCGAGATCAACGGCGCGCCATCGGCACCCGCCGTCTGCACCGCATCGCCGGGATGGGCGATCAGGTCGCCCCAGGCGGCGGTCTTGTCGCCGGCATCCTTGATCGACTTGGCGGTCAGCCCCGAATCGGGATGGCTGACGATGACGCCGGCGCCGGTGACGAGGCCGAGAAAGCCGGTGCCCATCGGCTTGACCGCCGAGAGCGTCTTGTGGGTTTCGGCCAGCGAAATATCCATGCCGGCGACGCCCACCGCCTTCCCCTCCCAGAGGATCGGCGTGGCGATGGAGGTCATGGCGACCTTTTCGCCGCCGATATCGTAGAGATAGGGCTCGACGATCACGGTTTTGCGCTGCGTGAAGGCCAGCTGGTAATAATCGCCATTGCCGGGAATCGTGTAGTCGATCAACGCCTGGTGGCTGATCTTGCCGCTGTTGCGCACCCAATAGGGAACGTAGCGGCCGGTGGCGTCATGGCCTTCCTTGCCGACGAAATCGGCATCCTTGCCGTCGAAGGCGTTGGGTTCCCAGCCGGTCCAGGTGCCCAGCACGCTCGGGCTGTCTTCCAGCACGGTCTTCAGCAGCAGGTCGGCGCGGGCGCGGTCGGCATCGCCACCCTTCTTCATCGCCGTCAGGCCTGAGCGCAGGTTGGCGGTCAGCTCGACGCCGGTCGACATCGAGCGTTCGATGTCGGCAGCATAGCTGCCGGCGATCTGCCGCATCTCGGTGATGCTGGCGTCGCGGATATTGTCATAGGCGAAGGACAGCAACAGGCCCGTTGCCGCCACCGTCGCGATCAGGCCACTGCCTGCGATCAATGCCATATTTCGACTTGTGGCGGACTTGAATAGCATCGGAACTCCCCTCGCCTGCTAACCGAACCACTTCTCCCCAACCGTTTGAAATGCGCGCATGCGCCGCCGCGACTTGACAGCCGCAGCCCGGTTTGATGAAAAATATACTGATACATTTCTTAAATTTGTATGTAGTCGCGAAAGACACTTTGGCATCTGCCTTATCTCAAGGCTTTGATACCGGAATTTCAACAAATATACATCCCCAGGTAGATTTTAAATTGGATGCTCTTTTAACGCGTCTGAGCGAGCAGGGAAAGAAGCAGCGGCGCAAACCCGTTCATCGGACGCTCGGCGGCCTCTGGGCCGGGGCGCAAACCCGCGGAAAACCCGGCCTGCCGGAAGCGCTCGACCAGCGCCGCATCGCGGCTAACGATGTGGACCGGCACGGCGCGGGAGGCTTGCGGGCCGGTGACGATGGCGGCCGGCTGATGATCGCCGAGGATGATGAAAAGCCCGTCGCCGGCCGAGCGCGCCAGATATTCCGACAGTATCTCCAGAGTATAATCGATGGTTTTTATGTAATGCCGCCGCACATTGTCGGGATCGGCCCAGACGACGGCCGGCGGTTCGCCGCTTGTCGCCTGGGCGGCGAATATCGTTCCGTCGCCGATCGCCTCCCAGGCGACGGGCTCGGGCACCGGCGTCCAGGGCGCATGGCTGGAGATCAGGGCGATTTCGGCCATCACCGGCCGGCCGCCGACCCGCGCCGGCGCGCGCGCCAACCGCTCGAAGGCGGAAAGCGTATATTGATCCGGCATGGTGATCCAGTTGAAGGGTTTGCCGCGATAGCCGAGATCGGCGGCGGCGAGGATGCGCTGATAGCCGTACCAGCGGGCGTCCGGCCAATCCAGCGTAACCGCCGGCATGACGGCGAGGCTTTGCCAGCCGGCCTGCGCGAACCGGCGGTTGAGGCTTGGCACACGGCTTTGCATCAGCCGGTCGTAGCGCGCCTGGCTGTCGATCCACAGGCCGGAGAGCGTCGTGGCATGGGCAAGCCAGCTGAGACCGCCGACGGTCGGCGATGTCAACCAGCCGCTCGCCGCCGTCAGGCCGGCGCCGTCGATCTTACGCTGCATGGCCGAAAGACGCGGCCCGCTGACCGGCGCATAACGCGGATCCTCGATGGCGCTGCGCCCATAGGATTCGACGAAGATGACCACCACATCGCGCCCGGCGACGGCGGCGAAATCCGCCGGCCCGCTCGTCCCGGTCGCCGCCGCCAGTTCGCTTTCGAAGCGGCGCATGTCGGCGAAGGAGGTGACGATCAGCGCCACCCGGCGCAGGAGATATGGCCCGGCCTTCGCCTCCACCGGCAAGGCGGCCGGCAGGAGCGATAGTCCGACTTCGATGATCGCAAGGAGGGAAAAGAAGGCGACCGCCTTGCGCCGCCGGGATTCGGCAAGCCGCGCCAGACGCCGGGCGGCCTTGTAGAAACCGCCGATCAACAGCGCGAGAGCCAGCAACAGCGCCAGCGCCGCAACCAGGATGAGCGGCCGCCCGGCCGAGCGGGCGAGCAGATCCCAGCCGTCGCGCAGCATTTTCAGGTCGAGATAGGGGTTGAACACCCGCTGGAACGCCGCCTGCGTGCCGATATCGGCGATCTTCAGCAGAAGGATGACGGCGATGCACAGGCTGAAAACCACGCAGAGCAGGCGCGCCACCGGTTTCGGCGCCAACAGGAGGACCAGCGCCGCCAGCGGTATTTCCAGCGGCAGCGGCAGGAAGGCCATGGACGTGACGGCATCGGGATGGCCCGGCAGGTCGAGAACCGCATGCGCTATGACGACGAAAACGATTACCGCCGCCGGTGCGCTCCAGCCGCGCCGCACGCCTGTCGATCCTTGCGCCATTGCTGTGGTCACGGCCCGCCTCCCGATCCGAGGAAGACTAGCCGACTTCTTGCCGCCGACGAAGCAGATAAAGACAATCCGCGCCGAAGGAAAAGATCAGCGCCGCCAGCGCCAGCGCGGCGATGGCATCCGATAGCGGCGAGGTCACCGCCGGCAGCATGAGCGCCAGCAGCGCGACCACCTGCAGGACGCAGATCAGCTTGCGTCGGAAGGAGGGCGGCAACGGCGCCTTGAGGCGCGGCACAAGCCACTGGCCGGCGATGAAGGCATACCGCATCAGCCCGATCGCCAGGATCCATGGGCCTGCCTTGTTCAGCGTCACGGCGGCCAGCGACAGCACGAGGATCAGGAAGGCGTCGGTTTCCATGTCGAACCGTGCCCCGAAATCGGAGACCTCGCCGAAACGCCGGGCGAGAAACCCGTCCAGCCCATCCAGCACCAGCGCCACCGTTGCGAGCCCGATCAGGAATATCACCAGCGGCCCGTTGCGCAAAAAACCATCGGCGCAGAGCGCGATGGCACCGGCCAGGCAGGCAAGGGCGGCGCGCGCCGCCGTGACCGTATTGGCATAACCGAAACGCGGATGCGGATAGCCGGACAGCCCCCGCATCGCCAGACGATAGAAGGCCGCAAGACAGGCCAGGGCCAGGAGCGGCACCTGCGGCTCGAGCCCGAGAATCAAGGCGGCCGGCATATAGAGGCCGGCCGAAGCGAGGAAAAGGCCGAAAAGGGCTGACGGCGCATTGCCGTGCGGAATGGACGCGGCCGGGCGGGCCAGCCGCCGCTCCCATCCGTCCCGCACATTCGCCATGGCCGGCCTCCCTGTCGCCTATTGCGTCCGCCGCAAGCTTTGCAGATCCATCATATGGCCGGCGCGCAGGGTTTTCGTGCGCAGGTAATCGGCGTTTTCCGCCGTGACGCGGCCGGTCACCGGGTTGCGGGCATCGACGGCGATGCCGCCGGCGCGCAAAGCGGCGATCTTGGTGGGATTGTTGGTGTAGACGACGACGCTTTCGATGCCGAGCAGTCCGAGGATCGCGACTGCCGCCTCGTAGCGGCGATGATCGGCCTTGAGGCCAAGCTCGGCATCGGCATCGATGGTGTCGAGCCCCTCGTTCTGATAGCCGTAAGCGCGCATCTTGGCGCCGATGCCGGTGCCGCGCCCCTCCTGATCGAGATAGAGCAGCACGCCGCCGCCGGCCTGGTGCAGCAGCTTCAAGCCGTTGCGCAGCTGGTCGCCGCAATCGCATTTCAGCGAGCCGCAGAGATCGCCGGTCAGGCACGAGGAATGGATGCGCACCGGCACCGGCTTGCCCGCATCCGGCTTGCCGACGACAATGGCAACCTGATCCTTCTGCGCCAGCCCGCCGCGAAACACCACGAAATCGGCCAAGCCCAGATCCTTGAGAGGCACCGGCGTGCGCGCCACGATTTCGAAATGCTGGCGGCTCGGCTGCGCGCCCTTCAAATGCACGGCATCGAGGCAGTGACAGGCGGCAAACAGCCCTTCCCGCCCGGTGATCTCGGCTGCGACCATGGCAGGCAGCAGCAGCGCGATGCGCGCCAGCTCCGCTGACAGCGCGAGCAGCGGATCGGCTGCCTGCCAGATCGTCGGCGGTTCCGGCTGCAAGGCATAGGCAAGGGTCGAGGCCTCTTCGAACGACAGCCCGCGCAGGGGCGTGGTGACGTCGCGGCCTTCGCCGATGCCGAGGCTGAGCGCACGCGGGGCTGTCAACAGCAGGCTATGCTCCATGCCGACCACGTCGGCGAAGCGATCATAGAGGCCGGGAGCGACGCAATCGAGGGCGAGCACGGCCAGATGCCGCGCGCCCTCGCGCACCAGCACCGGGCGGCCGAAGCGTAGTTCCGCCACCGCGCGCTCCACATCCATGGCCGGCGTCAGCCGATCGAAGGCAAACAGGTCGCTGGATGACATCAAACCTCCTGAGGGCGTAAACGCCCCGCATAGCATCAAGAATTCAACATAGGGTGAAATCTGACGAATTTCAGTGGGGGGCCTCAAGAAACCGCCGATGGCACGGGGATTGAAAGCGGCGGCTATTTTTCTAGTTTGACGGGGATGACAGCAGGAGAACCGGGGCGGCGCGGATGCAGGAACGGATAGTCGTAAGCGAAGGCCCTGACGAGACGCTGGCCCTGTGGCTGCCCGCCGCCGGCCAGGCGGAACTGCGGGCCGAGCCGCTGCCGCCTCCCGCCCCCGGCGCGGTGACGGTGCGGATGCTCTATAGCGGCATCAGCCGCGGCACGGAGGCGCTGGTTTTCTCCGGCCGCGTGCCGGACAGCGAACGGGAACGGATGCGCGGGCCGCATATGGGCGGCAGCTTCGCCTTTCCGGTAAAATACGGCTATTGCGCCGTCGGCGAGATCGAGGATGGGCCGCGCGCCGGCGAAAAAATCGCCTGCCTGCATCCGCATCAGGCGCGGTTCACTGTGCCCGAAAGCGAGGCGATCGCTTTGCCGGACGGGGTGCCGCCCGGCCGCGCCGTGCTGGCCGCCAATATGGAAACGGCGCTCAACGTCGTCTGGGATGCGGCGATCCTGCCGGGCGACCGCGTCTGCGTGTTTGGCGCGGGTGTCGTCGGCGCGCTGGTCGCGCATATCGCCGCCGCCATTCCCGGAACCGAACTCGTGCTGGTCGATATCGACCCGCGCCGGCAGGCGCTGGCGGATGCCCTCGGCCTTGCCTTCAGCGAAGCGGACCGGCTTGCCGGCAGCTTCGACGTGCTGGTCAATGCCTCCGCCTCCGGGGCGGCGCTGACCCAGGCCATCGACCATGCCGGCATGGAGGCGCGCATCGTCGAAGCAAGCTGGTATGGCGACCGGCCGGTGACCCTGCCGCTCGGCGGCGCCTTTCATGCCCGGCGCCTGTCGCTTGTCGCCTCCCAGGTCGGCGCGCTGCCGCCGGCGCGTCGCTCACGCTGGGATTTTTCGCGCCGCTTCGCCAAGGCGCTGGAATTCCTGCGAGACGACCGCCTGGAGGCGCTGATCTCAGGCGAGACGGCGTTCGGCGACCTTGGTCGCGCCTATGCCGGCATCCTCACCGACCCAACCACCCTCTGTCACCGTATCGTTTATTGAAGGATATCAGATGTTTGCCATCGAAGTTCGCGACCATGTGATGATCGCCCACAGCTTGGCGCGCCCCGTCTTCGGCCCGGCCCAGGCTCTGCACGGCGCCACTTTCGTCGTCGACGCCGCCTTCTTTACCCGCGATCTCGACGAGAACGGACTGGCCGTGGATATCGGGCTGGCGACATCGGTGCTGGCGGACGTGCTGAAGCCGCTGAATTATCAAAATCTCGACGATATCGATGTCTTCCGCGACAAGGTGACGACGACGGAGGTGCTGGCGAAGCACATTTTCGACGGACTGGCCGAAGCCGTCACCGCGAACCGGCTGGGGCCGGGAAGCGGCCGCATCTGCCGGCTGCGGGTGACGCTGCATGAATCGCATGTGGCGCGCGGCTGGTATGAGGCCGATCTGTGAAGCGGGCCGTCACCTTCGCCTTTCCCGGACTGCTCGATCTCAACACCGGCGGTTATGCCTATGACCGCCGCCTCATCGACGGGCTTCGCGCCCTCGGTTTCACCGTCGATCTTCTGGCACTGGGCGAAGGATTTCCTTCACCGGATGCCAAGGCTCTGGCTGGCGCGGAAGCGCGCCTTTCGGCCTTGCCGAAGGATAGCCTGCTGTTGATCGACGGTCTCGCCTTCGGCGTGCTCGATGCGTGGGCGGAGCGCGAGGCGATGCGGCTGCGGATCGTGGCGTTGGTGCATCATCCGCTGGCGCTGGAAACCGGCCTTTCCGAAAGGGCGCGGGCGCGGCTGCGGCAGAGCGAAACACGGGCGCTCGCCGCCACCCGCCATGTCGTCGTGACCTCGCCGATGACAGCGCGCACACTCGCCGAAGACTACGGCGTCGCGCCCGAAACCATCACGGTGGCGCTGCCGGGGACCGATCCGGCGCCGATCGCCACCGGCGGCAAACGCCCCCCGCATATCGTCTCGATCGGGACGCTGACGCGGCGCAAGGGGCATGACATCCTGCTGGCCGCGTTGAAGCGCATCGAGACGCTGGACTGGCGGGCGACCATCGTCGGCAGCCGCGATCTCGACCCCGCGACCGCCGGGAGCTTGCTGGCACAGGCGGCCGAGCTTGGGCTCTTGCAACGGGTGGTGTTTACCGGCGAATGCCCGGACACGCGGGCGATTCTGGCCACCGGCGATGTCTTCGCGCTGGCCAGCCGCTACGAGGGTTACGGCATGGTGTTCGCCGAGGCGCTTTCACAGGGCCTGCCGATCGTCGCCTGCGCAGCCGGCGCGGTGCCGGAGGTGGTGCCGGAAACGGCCGGCATTCTCGTGCCCGTGGACGAAACGCAAGCCTTCGCCGCCGCCCTCGCCCGCCTGCTGACCGACCCGGCCGAGCGCCAGACCCGTGCGGCCGCCGCCCTCGAAGCCGGCCGCGCCCTGCCCGGCTGGCCCGAGACGGCGCGCCGCGTCGCCGCCGTTCTGGAGAATGTGACGTGAGCGGCTTTTCGGCATCCTGGCTGGATCTGCGCGAACCGGCCGACCGGGCGGCGCGGGATGCGACGCTGGTCAAGCAACTAACCGCCCATTTCGAAGCAAGGGGCGGCGTTGCAGGGCTTCTCGATATCGGCTGCGGCAGCGGCTCGACATGGCGTTGCCTCGCCCCGCATTTGCCGCCACAAGCGCATTGGACGCTGCTGGACCACGATGCAGCCCTGCTGGCCGAGGCCGAGCGGCGGATCGGCAAGGCCACCACCTTTCGCAAGCAGGATCTCGCCGATATCGAGGCCCTGCCCCTTGATGGCGTCGATATCGTGACGGCTTCGGCGCTGTTCGATCTCTGCTCGCAGGCTTTTTGCGAACGCCTGCTGCGCCGCCTTGCCGCAAATCGCTGCGGGCTCTATGCGGCGCTGACCTATGACGGACGCATCGACTGGAGCCGGCCGCATCCGCGCGATGCGCAGGCGGTCGCCGATTTCAACCGGCACCAGACAGGCGACAAGGGGTTTGGCCCGGCGCTGGGGCCAAGGGCGGCGGAAGTTCTGGCGCACCTGGCGCAGGAAAACGGCTTTGCCGTGCAGGTGGCGGCCAGCCCGTGGCGCATGGGGCTGGAAGAGGCCGCACTGCAACAGGCTTTTATAGAAGGGTTTCGCCGGCCGCTTCTTGAAATCGGCACGCTCGCGGCCGATGAGATCGAGCAATGGCTGGCCTTCCGGCAGGCGCAGATCGCCCTGCCCGGCAGCCTATGCGTGGTCGGTCATGCGGATCTTCTCGCCGTGCCGGCCTGAGGCGGTGGATTTCAATCGACAGTCGAAGAGAATATCGCTGCCGAGGCAATAGACCTCCGTCTGCGGCCGGTAGGCGGCGGTCAGGCGATCGATTGGCGGCAGGCTGAGGCCCGATGGCCCGGAGCCGATGATCAGCGGCGCCACCGCCACATGCAGATGATCGACCAGCCCGGCATCGATGAAGCGGGCGATGGTGCGCGCCCCGCCTTCGACCAGGATACGGTTCAGCCCCCGCGCGGCAAGGGCGGCAAGAATATCTTGCGGATCGATGCCGGTCGCCCCGCAGTCCAGCCGGACGATCTCGGCGCCGGGACAGGATTTGCGCGGCGCATCTCGGCCGCGGATGACGATGACGGGTGCTCCGCCATCATGAAACAGCCCCTCCTCGCCGGAGAGATCGGCGCGGCAATCGATGACCACCCTGACCGGACAAGGGCCGTCGACGGCACGCACCGACAGGCGCGGATTGTCGAGCCGTACCGTCTCGACGCCGATGATCACGGCCTCGACCAGCGCCCGGCAGCGATGCAGATGCGCAATCCCGTCGGGACCGGAAATATCGCGGGCATCCCCCTTCGGCGTGGCGATGCGCCCGTCCAGCGATTGCCCGACCTGGGCCAGCACGAAATCGCCGGGCGCCGAGGCGATCGGCCCGTAGAGCGCCATGGCGGCGGCGTCGGGCGCGGCCATCGGCCGCCGGCGGCTGCGGATGTCGAGCAGCCGCGTCCAGATCTCATCCGTCATCGTCACGTTGCGCATCGATCGTCCTGAAGCGGAAGGCGTGTTTGCCCGATCCTTGTTGAGTTAGGACCGATCCGCAATCCGGCCATGTCCGGGCGGGCGGAATCTTGCCGCCGGGCAAGAAAAAGCCGCCGGGACAAACCCCGGCGGCCTGTCATTCCGTCTCTCCGGCTCAGGCGGCGGCGGAAACGAACTTGGCGACCAGATAGGCTTCGATGGCAGCCGAGCCGCCTTCATCGCCATAGCCGGAATCCTTGATGCCGCCGAAGGGCACTTCCGGCAAGGCGAGGCCGAGATGGTTGATTGTCGTCATGCCGGCTTCGACACGGGTGCCGATGGCATGGACATTGGCCTGCGACGCGGTGAAGGCATAGGAGGCAAGGCCGAACGGCAGGCGGTTTGCTTCGGCAATCGCGGCTTCCAGATCGGCGATCGGGTTGATGATCGCCACGGGACCGAAGGGCTCCTCGTTCATGATGCGGGCCGAGACCGGCACGTTGGTCAGCACGGTCGGCTCGAAGAAGTTGCCGCTGTTGCCGATGCGGCGGCCGCCGGTCGCCAGCGTCGCGCCGTGATCGACGGCGTCGGCGATCAGCGATTCCAGCGCGGGGATGCGGCGTTCGTTGGCCAGCGGGCCCATGGTGTTCTGCGGGTCGAGGCCGTTGCCGACCTTGATCGCCTTGGCGGCATCGACGAATTTTCCGACAAAGCCGTCGAAGGCCGGTTCTTCCACGAGGAAGCGCGTCGGCGAGACGCAGACCTGGCCGGCATTGCGGAACTTCGAGAAGGCCAGCGTCTTGGCGGCCTTGTCGACATCCGTATCGGCCATGACGATGGCCGGCGCATGGCCGCCGAGTTCCATGGTCGAGCGCTTCATGTGCAGGCCGGCGAGCGAGGCGAGCTGCTTGCCGACCGGGGTAGAGCCGGTGAAGGTGATCTTGCGGATTACCGGATGGGCAATCAGGTATTCGGAAATCTGCGACGGCACGCCATAAACGAGGCCGATGACCCCGGCCGGCACGCCGGCATCGGCGAAGGCGCGGATCAGTTCGGCCGGCGAGGCCGGGGTTTCCTCAGGCGCCTTGACGATGATCGAGCAGCCGGCGGCAAGAGCGGCGGACAGCTTGCGCACCACCTGGTTGATCGGGAAGTTCCACGGCGTGAACGCTGCGACCGGCCCGACCGGCAGCTTGACCGTGATCTGCGAGACGTTCGGCTGGCGGGCGGGAATGACCTGACCATAGGTACGGCGCGCTTCCTGCGCGAACCATTCGATGATGTCGGCTGCGGCCATCACTTCGCCGGCGGCTTCCACCAGCGGCTTGCCCTGCTCACGGGTCATGATCCAGGCGATCTTGTCTTTGCGCTCGCGCAAGATGGCGGCGGCGGCATAGAGAATGCGGGCGCGCTCGAAAGCAGAGGTTTCGCTCCACTTGGCGAAACCGGATTGCGTTGCGGCCAGCGCCTTGTCGAGATCGGCGATGCCGGCCTTGGCGATCTTGCCGATGGTTTCACCGGTTGCCGGGTCGCTGACGGGAATGGTCTCGCCGCTGGCCGCGTCCTGCCATGTGCCGTCGATGAAAAGCTGGGTGTCGGGGTAGGAATAGCCTGCCATGCTCAATGCTCCGCTGTCGTCGCGCCGCGAAGCGATGCCGCGGCAGCCTTGAATCGGTCTGTTTGTGTCGAGAGGCGGCCTTGCGGCCACGCGTTCCGATGCCGCCGCAAGGAAGGTGGGCGACGGGCATTTATATAAGCGCGCGTTCGGTGCAGTCAAAGTCACAATTCCCGGAAATCGTCGGTTCCGTCCGTTTAAATTGCCTGTTTGCGACCTTTGCGCGTGGCCAGCGCTCTTTTCCAACCTGCCGCGCACCGGTCTCGAATGCATCGATGTCGCGGCGTATGGGAAAACGGCTGGATCCTCGGCAGTATCTGTGGGACACAGCGGCGAGATCCTTGTTTCCGGAGAGTCGTGAGATGCGCGACCGCTCGAATGACGTCCGTCTGCCGCTGATCTTGCCGGTGCCCGGCTGGACAAATCCGCGAGCAGCGGCCGGGCGGGAAGAGGATGCCGCCTTCGCGCCGGGCACGACGCTGTCGCGCTGGGCGAGCCGTCGCTTTTTCGAGCGGCTGGAGGAGTTCGGGGCCGTGCGCGAACTCTCCGGCCGCACGACATTCCGCATTTATGGCTTGTAAAACAATGAATCGTGGTTAACCGGTTAGCCGCGGCTAACTCGGGCTTTAAGACTCCTGTGAGGAATCTTAAGGAGCGGTAAAAACCGCTTGCTGTGCCTTGAGAATCGGCGCTTAACTTTCACCTGCGGTAATTAGCGAATTCATCGTCAAAAACCGCAGATATCGAATTTGGGCAATGTGACCGATTCAGGCAATGTGAGATGACGAGCGCAACCGAGAAAAAAATGGCCATGCCGGGACCGGACCTCAGGGGTCTGATCCAGAGCCATTCCGCGTCGCTCTCCAGCCAGCTTCAGGCCCACCACCTCACGACCTTTCCGCCGCATTCCGACAAGGTGATCCGCAGCTTTTCGCCGGCCGAGACGGCCAGGCTGGTCGGCATTGCCGAGGGTTATCTAAGGCAGGTGGCGGCGGAAATGCCGCAGCTTTCCGCCAGCAGCCGGGGCGGTCGCCGTGCCTATAGCGTCGAAGACATCAGCGAATTGCGCAAGCATCTCGACCAGGGCAGCCGTGGTGCGCGC
>NZ_JARRIR010000007.1:121400-121893 GCF_029601685.1 Rhizobium sp. YJ-22
ATCAACAATGTCAACGCGGAAATCGAAGGCCTGATCAAAAAGGCCTGGGGCAGGGCGGCATGAGCAGGAAGGACGTGTTTTCCGGCCTCCAGCCTCCCGCCGATCCCGCGTCGGACCCCGCCTCCCCCTTGCGCAACCGCGCACGCCCGATCCTCGGCTCGCCGGATCTGATTTCCGATACCAGTCGCTCGCCGGTCGGCGCGATCAGCCAGTCGCTTTCCGAACTCAGCGAGCGCAATCGCCGCGCCGAGGAAATCGAGCGGCGGCTGGCCGAGGGACAGGCGGTGGTGTCGCTGGAGACGGCCGATATCGACGCCTCCTTCGTGCCCGACCGGATGCCGGAGGCCGACGAAGACCATGCCCGCCTCGTCCACTCCATGCGCGAGCATGGCCAGCAGGTGCCGATCCTGGTGCGCCCGCATCCCGTCGATGCCGGCCGTTACCAGGTTGCTTTCGGCCATCGCCGTCTTCGGGCGGCGGCGGCATTGGACCG
>NZ_JARRIR010000007.1:121961-122542 GCF_029601685.1 Rhizobium sp. YJ-22
ACGAGCGGCAGGATCTGAGCTACATCGAGAAGGTGCGTTTCGCCGAGCGCCTGCAGGCGCGCTTTTCCCGCGACGTGATCATGGCGGCGATGTCGATCTACAAGGGCGACCTCTCCAACATGCTGTCGGTGGCGGCGCGTATTCCGGCGGATGTGATCGATGCCATCGGACCCGCCCCCGGCATCGGTCGGCGAAGCTGGATGGAAATGGCCGATCTGCTCGCCAAGGGTGATTTCGTCGAACGCGCGCGCGAATTCCTGGCGACGCCGGAAGCGAGGGAAGCATTGTCGGCGGATCGTTTCAAGGTGATGCTGGCGGCGATGAGGCCACCGGAGACGCAGTCCAGGGCCGATGTCTGGACGGATGAGGATGGCACACGCCTGGCGCGGGTGACGCAGGACGCCGCCAGGGTGGAAATCATCATCGACCGCAAGCATGCGCCTGACTTTGCCGCCTTCGTGCTCGAACGATTGCCGGCGCTGCTGGAGGATTACCGGTCCAAAGGCCGGCAATAGGCATCTCCGGGAAAAGTCTCCGGAGACGCGCGAAACAAGGAACAGGTTTAGGAAACAGGAGACCGT
>NZ_JARRIR010000007.1:123176-123428 GCF_029601685.1 Rhizobium sp. YJ-22
CCTCCAGCTCCGGACCCTGCGCGAAAAGCTGACGTTATGCCGCCGCGACATTTCCAAGCTGATCGATGCGGCGCTAGAAGAGGGGGCTGCCGGTGACTGGATGGCGATGACGACAGCCTTTCGCGCCCTCGTACTCGCCATTCCCCGCATTCCCGACATCGAAACCCTGACACCGCTACTGGCGGAATTCGACGTCTTGCGCAGGAAAATCGTCAACATGCTGGAAAAGCAGGAGAATGCAGAAAATATGAG
>NZ_JARRIR010000007.1:123943-208880 GCF_029601685.1 Rhizobium sp. YJ-22
AATGGCGCGGCCATGCGACGTCCGGGCGCGAGACCGGCTGATCAGCGCAACAGGAAGACAGTCTCGCCGAGCGTCGCGCCATTGACCAGCAGCTCGACCTTGTGGGGGCCGGGATAATGCTTGCGGGTGCTGAAATCGCGGATGGTCTGCGCGATTGAAAGTTCCGCGCTTTCGCCGGGCGCGAGGTGGAAGGACTTGAGCTTGAACACCTTGCGCGAGGCTTCGCCGGTCTTGCGGACGTAATGGATGGCATAATCGACCACCATGCGTTCGCGCGCTTGGGCCTCCGAGACGATGCGGGCCGTGAGCTGCAGCGTATCGCCGAGCGACAGCGCTTCCGGCGTCACGCGAAAATCGGCAAGCCGCACCGGCGTGCTGCTGCGCACGCCGACCAGCGCCAGGGCTTGGGGATCGCCTTTCTTGATCAAGCTACGCAAGGCATGATTGACGATCCAGGCGGTGTGCGGCGGCTCGCGATCCCAACGTCCCAGCGTTTCCAGCGCATAGGCGGCGTTGTCCTTGGTGATGTCGTTCAAATGATTGGCGACGGATTTTCGCACATAGAGATGCGGATCGCGATTGAGGCGAGCGAGAATGCCGGACGTCAGCGACGGGTCGGCGATGATCGGCTTCAACCGGAAGGACCAGGGCAGGCGCGGCCGGCTGCCTTCGCTGGCGAGACGGCGGACGTGGTAATTCTCGTCCTCGGCCCAGCTTTCCATGATTTTGAGCGTGCCCGCGAGATCCCGATGCAGGAAATGGCGAATGGCGAATTCCGAGGAGCCGAACCGGGTGAAATGCCGCAAGGCCTCCAGCGACAGATCCGGCTGGTCGAGGCCGTGGAGTGCAACGAATTCCGCCAGCGTGATGGCGGCGAAGCCATGCTGAATATGGGGTGCGAGTTCACGCAAGGGGCCGAGCTGATCGGCGTAGCCACCCGGCAAGGCAAGCCCGAACCCTTCGGCGATGCGACGCAGGCGCTGCATGATGCCGAGGGTTTCCAGATCCCGGGTGCAGTGGTCGAGAAAACGCGCGTCGTCGAAACGCGGCTCGATGGATTTCAGCGTCGTGGCGAAGAAATCCAGGCGGGAACGATCAAAAATTTCCTTCAGCGCCGGACTGGATGTTTCCGCTTGGCTCACGCTGTGCCTCCCTGGCCCCTTGATCTCCCCGGCCATAAGCCATGGGGCGATGCAAAGGGCAAGGAGGCAGGCAGGTTACATGACGCGTGATTTCAGCGAGGCGAGGCGATGGCCGAGATCGGAGATCAGATCCTCCGGAATATAGGAGGAGACGCGGCGCGGCGACGGCGTGAAGGCTTCGCGGCTCAAAAGGGCAAGCGCCGCGCCGATGGCGGCGGCGCCGAGAACGGCGGCCAGCGGATAGTCGCGGATCGTGGAGCTGGTGCGCTCGCTTGCCACCTTGGCGGTGTCGCTCACCTGTGCCGCCACTTCCTTGCCCTTCTCGGAGAGCGACTGGCGCAAGGCCGCCACCTGTTCCTGCAGGGCGTTGAGCTGATCTTCAAGTGCCTTGCGGTCGAGCCCTGTCTTGTCCGCAAACGACTCGACGGTGTTGCGAACATTGCCATTTCCAAGCTCGGTGGTTCCGGCCATGGGAATTCTCCTTTGCGGTTTGACTGGCGGAGCAACACGCAAGGGTCGATGAAAGTTCCCGAAAGGCCAGCGCCAAAATGCCGCAAGCGGCTCAGGCGCGCTCGGCCCATATGCGGGCCAGCTCCACCAGCGTCTGAACCGCCCGTTCCATGTCCTGGACGCTTACCCATTCCGTCGGCGAATGGAAGGCATGGCCGCCGGCAAACAGGTTGGCGGTCGGCAGGCCCATGAAGGACAGGCGCGACCCGTCCGTGCCGCCGCGAATGCTGCCGCGCACCGGGGTCATGCCGGCGCGGCGAATCGCTTCCAGCGCGTTTTCGACGATCTCCGGATGCCGGTCGAGCACGACCTTCATGTTGCGATACTGGCGCTGGACCCTGAAACTGTAGGTCGAGCCGGGATAGTCGGCCATCACCGTCTTGACGATACTCTCCAGCAATTCTTCCTTCTCGACGAGGCCATGCTCCTCGAAATCGCGGATGATCAGGCTGATCCTCGCCTTTTCCATCGCACCGGAAAGATCGGTCGGATGGATGAAACCGGCGCGGCCGGCGGTGGTTTCCGGCGCAAGCCGGTGCGGCAGGCGGGCGACGATCTCGCCGGCGATGCGGATGGCGTTTTCCATGCGCCCCTTGGCGAAACCCGGATGAATGGCGACGCCCTGGATCTCGATCTCGACGCCATCGGCCGAAAAGGTCTCGTCCTCCAGATGGCCGGCGGTCTCGCCATCGACGGTATAGGCGAATTCGGCGCCGAGCTTTTTCAGGTCGACCTTGTCGACACCACGGCCGATCTCCTCGTCCGGCGTGAACAGAAGCTTGATGACGCCATGGGGAATGGAAGGATCGGCCATCAGCCGGGCGGTGGCGGTGACGATTTCAGCAAGGCCGGCCTTGTCGTCGGCGCCGAGCAGCGTCGTGCCGTCGCTGGTGACGATATCATTGCCGATCTGGTCGGCCAGCGCCCGGTTTTCGGCGACGCGGATGACCTGGCTTGTATCGCCTGGCAGCACGATGTCGCCGCCCTGGTAATTGCGCAGGATCTGCGGCCTGACGCCAGTGCCGGTGAAATCGGGCGCCGTATCCATATGCGAGCAGAAGCAGATGACCGGAACCGGCTTGTCGACGGTCGCGGGAATGGTGGCGTAGACATAGCCGTGCTCGTCCAGATGCGCATCCTCAAGGCCGATGGCCAGCAATTCCTCGACCAGCAGGCGGCCGAGCGTCTTCTGCTTGTCGGTCGAGGGCTGGCTGGCCGAGCGCGGATCGGACTGGGTGTCGATCACGGCATAACGAAGGAAGCGGTCGGTCACGGTATCGGTCATCTGAGGCTCCTGTCTTTTTACCGTCTATAGCGTGGCGGGCGCCTTACGGGAATCTCTTTGAGCGCTTGCGGCCAGGCAGGCGGCATCGTAAGCCAGACGAACGAAACCTGCCCTGGATTCTTCCTCAGATGATCGAGCATACCCCGCTGATCGTGACGGTCGCCGTGATCGCCGCCTTTCTCGTCGGCCTGTCGAAGGGCGGCCTGCCCTCGGTCGGCACGCTGGCCGTGCCGCTGATGGCGTTGGTGATCTCGCCGGTCACGGCGGCCGCGCTGCTGCTGCCGATCTATATCGCCAGCGATATGGTCGGGCTCTATCTCTACCGGCGCGAATTTTCGTCGCGCAACCTGGCGATCCTGGTGCCGGCCTCGCTGATCGGCGTTGGCGCCGGCTGGGCGTTCAGCGCGCATCTGTCGAGCGTGGTGATCGGGGCGCTGGTCGGGCTGGTCGGGGTGATGTTCTGCCTCAATACCTGGTTCGGAGCGAGGTTGCGGCAGGCGGCACGGCCGGCGGATGTGCCGCGTGGCCTGTTCTGGGGCATCCTGACGGGGCTTACCAGCTTCGTCTCCCATTCCGGCGCGCCTCCCTTCCAGATGTACGTGCTGCCGCAGCGGCTGGAAAAGATGGTGTTTGCCGGCACGTCGACGATTCTCTTCGCCATCGTCAATGCCGCCAAGGTGATTCCCTATTGGGAACTGCAGCAGTTTTCGCATTTCGATACGCGGCTGGTGGTAAGTCTGGCGCCGGCGGCGATCATCGGCACGGTGGCGGGCCGGAAGCTGACGCAGATGCTGCCGGACGGTCTGTTCTTCCGGCTGATCCAGATCACCCTGCTTTTGCTGTCGCTGAAGCTGATCGGCGATTACGCCCTGACCCTTTTTGCCTGACGCAGACAAAAAGACACCCCTGAAAAGGGGTGTCGAGCGAGGGGAATGGGAGCATAATGAAACTTGCCGCGGGCAGCGGCACATTCATAACGCACGCACACGGCTTTGGTTCCCGCGCCCGATGCAATTTCGGATGGAACCGAAACGGCCGGCTTCTGTTTCCCGAAGGTGACCCGGACGGAAACGAAGAGAAGGCCTATGACATTCCACTTTGCCCTCCACCGCGCCATGCTTCCCGCCTGCCTGTTCGCTGCCCTTGTCAGCGGCGGCCAGGCACTGGCGCAGACGACAGGCTCGATCCGGCCGAACGAACAGGCGGCGCCCTCGTCGCCGGTTGCCCCCTCCCCCGGCAATCCCGATGGCTTGGCGACAGGCGAAACCGCCTTCGATGAGGACGCGGCACGCGACCGGCTGACCCGCGCCGGCTACAGCGATATCACGGCATTGATGCAGGACGCGCAAGGCATCTGGCGCGGCACGGCGCGCAAGGACGCGCAGAAGGTGACGGTCGCGCTCGACCGGCGCGGCAAGATCGTCGCGCATTGATATCCGATCGACAGCTGACCGAACGCCCTGTTTACAGGTGCGGATTGCGTGATCGATAGCGTGCGATGAGTTTTTCGTTGATCTCTTTCGCGCCGGGCATGTTGGCGCTGAGATAGATCGGCGCCTCCCCCTTCCCTGCCAGCCGGCCGGCGACTTCGGCAAGAACGGCGTTGAGGATCGAGGCGCCGACCACTGTCGAGGCCGGCCCGACCTTGAGCGCGCTGCCGTTCACGTCGAGCATGGCGTCTCCGGCCGGCGCGCCGTTGTCGAGGACGATGTCGGCAAGGTCGATCAGCCGGGTGCGGCCCTTGGCGGTGCTGGTGGAATAGGCGACGGAGGTGAGCGCAATGACGGTCGCGCCGCGCTCCCGCCCCAGCTGCGCTGCTTCGAGGGGCGCGGCATTGACGCCGGAATTGGACACCACGACCAGCACGTCGCCGGGGCCGATGGCGTAACGCGACAGGATCTGCGTCGCGACGCCCTCCATGCGTTCATAGGCGGTGCTGGCGACCGAGCCCTCGTGCAGCATGGTGGCGGTGGCGAGAACCGGCACGACGAAGGCGAGGCCGCCGGCGCGGTAATGGGTTTCCTCGGCCAGCATGTGCGAGTGGCCGGTGCCGAAGACAAAGACGCAGCGATCGGCGCGCGCTGCGGTGACGATCGCCTCGACCGCCCGTGTCATGTCGCCGGCAAGAGCGCTGCGCGCCTGCGCCAGGCGGTCGATGATCGCGTCGAAATATGCCTCCACCAGCGATGTCATTCTGCCGATGCCCTCCCTGTCTTTCGGGTGATCATACATGGAGTTGGCAGCTCTTGAAGAGATTGTGACAGGGAAATGCACGGGTTTTCCCTGCTGAGGGGCAAAGGCCGGAACCGGCCTGCCTCCGGCCCGTTAATCCCAGGACCTGATTGGACGTTTCGAAAGGTGAACCGATATGCGCACGACCATGCTGATCATTCTGGCAGTCATGATCGGTTCGCTGCTTTCGATTCTGTTGCTGCAATCGCCGGTCTGATGCTTGGCACCTAACGATCAAGCCGCAGCGCCGTCGCTTCGGCGTCGGGCGATGCGGCAAAACAAAATAGTCTAGCGCTGAAGCGCGACGGTCTTCAGGATGGCGAAGACGGACTGGCCGGGCGCAAGCGACAATCTTTCCCCCGAGAGTGCGGTGATGCGGGCGACGAGATGGGCGTCGCCGCAGGCGAGATCCACATCCAGCATCCCGTCCGGGCCGCGTGTGATGGCGCGGATGTCGCCGGCGACGATGTTGAGGGCGCTGATGCCCTCGGGCGGGCGCGTCGCCAGCATGACGTCGCGGGCCGGTACATGCAGGCGCACCGGCTTGCCGATCTCGAAATCGATGCCCGGCACCAGCAGTTCGGCCGAGCCGAAGCCGACGGTTGCCAGCCCCTGCTTGCCGTCATAGGCGCGCACCACGCCCTCCAGCAGGGCGCCGGCCTCGCGGCGGTCATGCGCGACGGCGATTTCGGCCCGCGAGAGAATATCGGCGGCGGGGCCGATGGCGGCGATGCGGCCCTGATCGACCACCACGACACGGTCGGCAAGTCGCGCCACCTCGGCCACGGAATGGCTGACATAGACGATGGGAATGCCCATCTCGTCGCGCAGCCGCTCGATATAAGGCAGGATTTCCTGCTTGCGGGCCTCGTCGAGGGCGGCGAGCGGCTCGTCCATCAGCAGCAGGCGCGGCGAAGAGAGCAGCGCCCGGCCGATCGCCACCCGCTGCTTTTCGCCGCCTGACAAGGTTGCCGGCTGGCGATTGAGCAGATGCTCGATGCCGAGCAGGTCCAGGATGGTTTTTCGTGTCCCCCTCCCCGATCGGCCGCGCTGGAACCAGGCGCCGTAGTCGAGATTGCGGGCGACGCTCAGATGCGGAAACAGGCGCGGTTCCTGGAAGACATACCCGAAGCGGCGCTTGTGGACCGGTACGCACCGGCCGCGTTCGGTATCCAGCAGGGTTTCGCCGTCGAGCTGGATGTGGCCGCGCGCCGGGCGGTCGAGGCCGGCGATCATGCGCATCAGTGTCGTCTTGCCCGAGCCGGAGCGGCCGAACAGAGCGGTGACGCCGGCCTCGGCGGTGAATTGCGCGTTGAGGCTGAAGGCGCCGCGCCGGTCTTCGACATCGACGATAAGCGTCATTGCGCCGAAATCCTCCGGCCGATGAGATGGGCAAGGCCTTCCGAGGCCATCAGCGCCGCCATGGAGATGACAATCGAGATCAGCACCAGCCGCATCGCGCCTTCATCGCCGCCCGGCACCTGCGTGAAGGTGTAGATCGCCGCCGACAGCGTCTGGGTTTCGCCGGGAATGTTGGAGACGAAGGTGATGGTCGCGCCGAATTCCCCCATCGCCTTGGCGAAGGAGAGGATCATGCCGGCGATGATGCCGGGCAGGATCAGCGGCAAGGTCACGGTGAGGAAGACGAAGGGTCTTGCGGCGCCGAGCGTGCCGGCGGCCTCCTCCAGCTTGGTGTCGACCGCCTCGATCGACAGGCGGATGCTGCGCACCAGCAGCGGAAAGCCCATGACGGCGCAGGCGAGTGCCGCCCCCGTCCAGCGGAAGGAAAAGACGATCCCGAAGGTTTCGGCAAGGAAGGCGCCGATGACGCCGCGCCGCCCGAACAGGATCAAGAGCAGATAGCCGGTGACCACGGGCGGCAGGATCAGCGGCAGGTGCACGATGCCGTTCAGCAGCGATTTCCCCCAGAACCGCCCGCGCGCGAGCAGCATGGCGATCAGCAGCCCCGGCGGCAGGCTCGCCAGCATGGCGATGCCCGCAACCTTGAGGCTGAGGCCGATGGCCGTGCGTTCCTCGTCGCTGAGGGAAAAGAGATCGAACGGCATCGGATCCTTGACGTTTGACGCATTTCCGGACGGAAAGCCGGTATTCACTTTTCCTAAAATGCCGGCGCTTACTTGAGGATCGTGAAACCCTGCTCGGTGAAGAAGGGCGCAGCCTTATCCGATTTGAGGAAATCGAGATAGGCGGCCGCATCCGCGTTCTTGCTTTCGGAAAGGATGGCCACCGGATAGATGATCGGCGGATGGCTGTCTTCCGGAAAAGTGCCGACGATGGCGACGTTCTTGTCGGCTGCGGCGTCGGTCTGGTAGACGATGCCGTAGGGTGCCTCGCCGCGCGAGACCAGGGCGAGCGCCGCGCGCACGCTTTCCGCGCCGGCGACCTTGCCCTCGACCGAGGACCAGACGCCGAGCTTTTCCAGCGCCGCCTTGCCGTATTTGCCGGCCGGCACGGATTTCACTTCGCCCATGGCGAGCTTGCCGTCGCCGAGAAGGCCGGCAAGATCGAAGCCCTGCTTGATGTCGACATCCTTGGCCTCGCCTTTCGGCGCGACCAGCACGATACGGTTGCCGAGCAGGTTGGAGCGGGTGTCTTGCCTGATCAGCTTCTTTTCGGCGACGTGGTCCATCCAGGCGAGGTCGGCGGAGATGAAGAGATCGGCGGGCGCGCCTTCCTCGATCTGCTTGGCCAGCGCCGAGCTTGCGGCATAGGAGGCGGTGACCTCCAAGCCCTTTTCCTTCGACCAGGCGGCATTGGCGGCGTCCAGCGCATTCTTGAGGCTGGCGGCGGCGAAGACCGTGATCTTTTCGCCGGCCATGGCCGGCGCCGCCGGGAGGCCCATGCCGATGACGAATGCGGTGGCGACAGCGGCGCCCGTGATCCGTTTCAGCCAGTCGCGACGATGGAAATTCATGCGGTCCCCTCCTTTGCGGACGATCAATGTATATGGCTGAATATATCGAATTTTCACGAAAGACCAGAGCCGCGGGCGCAACAAAACAAACGCGCCGGGGGCATGCCCCGGCGCGTCGATGTCAGGCGATCCGGATCGGGTTTCAGGCCGTGCGGCCGAGTTCCGTATCGATGGCGGTGGTGAGCGCCGGTGCATCCGGCGTGGTGTCGGGCGAAAAGCGGCCGGCGATGCGGCCGTCGCGGCCGATCAGGAATTTCTCGAAATTCCAGAGCACTTCGCCCGGCGGATTGGGCTCGATGCCATAACCCTTGAGGCGTTCGCGGAACGGGCCGTCATTGACGGTTTCCGGCGCGCCCTCGATCAGCGCCTTGTAAAGCGGATGCTTGTCGGGGCCGACGACCGAGATCTTGGAAAAGATCGGGAACTGCACGTCATAGGTGCTGGAGCAGAAGGTGACGATCTCCGCGTCGGTGCCGGGCTCCTGCTCGTTGAAATTGTTGGCGGGGAAGCCGAGGATCACGAGGCCGTCGTCGCGGCGGTCTTCATAGAGCTTTTCCAAGGCTTCGTATTGCTTGGTCAGGCCGCATTTGGAGGCGACGTTGACGACCAGCATCACCTTGCCGGAAAATTCGGAAAGCGTCGTCTTGCGGCCATCGGCCAGCGTCAGGGGGATATCGAGAAGGGTCATCGTTTCTGTCCTGTTGGTGCTGAAAATTCATGCGGCGGAGGAAGCGGGCTGTTCGGCGCTCAGCCAGCCGCCGGAAAACCCGGCGCGGCGCAAGCCCTCGCAGATCGGCGGACTGTCGCGCATCAGCCGCCAGATCAGGCCGGAGCGGGCATTCTCGATCATCATCACCAGCAGCCCCTGGTCGAGCCCGACGCAGCGTTCGTCGATCCAGCCCTCGGCGGTCGGGCCGATGATCGTCGGATTGAAGCTGCCGGGAAAACGCCCGTCGCTGAGGAGATTGGGATAGGTGGCGAGAACGGCGTCGAGCCCCTCCATCGCCGCCTCGCGGTCGAAGGGCAGGCAGGAGAGCGCCGCCCAGGGGGCGAGCGTGCCGTCATCCGGCCCAAAGGGCGCGCCGCGGGCTGAATAACCGATGAAATGCTGGCGATGGCCGCCGCGCAGGCGACGCCGCGCCGAAGGTCCATCGCAGGCCGTCAATCCCCAGACGGTGTCGGAATAGCCGATATAGCCATGCGGATTGTCGCGGGCATAGGCGCGCTGGATCCGGATCGCGCGGCGGGTGTTTTCGACATAATCGATGCCCTTCTCACGCATATAGGCGTCATGGATGCCGTCGAAATCGATCCAGGCATGCGAGAAGAGATGGATGAACAGCGGCCCGGCATGGAGATAGTCGATCTCTCCGTAACGCAGCCATTGATAGCTGGCTGTATAAGCCGCGAAACTCTCCGGCGGGATCGGATGGGTCGGCGAGGCCAGCGCCAGGATATAGAGCAGCAGCGCCTCGTTATAGCCGCGCCAGCGATGGCGGATGAAACGATTCGTCTTCCAGCCCATGGTCAGCGTGTCGCCCTTGTTCATCGCCCAGCGCCAGTCGACGCGGGCGTAAAGCTCCCGGGCGGTATCGCGGATTTCCGTCTCGGCCGGATCGGAACCGTCGAAATAGGCGCCCGCCGTCAGCACGCCGGCGATCAGCAGCGCGGTGTCGATGGTCGAGAGTTCGCTGTGCCAGACCCGGCGGCCGTCATGCATGGCGAGAAAATGGTAATAGAAGCCGCGATGGCCGGTGGCGTCGGGATGCGAGCCGGTGTCGCAGCCCTCGAAGAAGCGCAGCGTCTTCAAGACGATGGCGGCAGCCTCGGCACGGCTCATCCAGCCGCGCTCGATAGCGACCGGATAGCTCGACAGGCCGAAACCGGTGGTGGCGATGCTGGAGGGGCTGCCGGGCAGCGAGGTATCGGCGACGAGGCCGGTCTCGGGATGGGTATGGAGGCGGAAATAATCGAAGGCCGAGTGGTGCAGCCGGTTGACGAGCGCGGCGCTGCTGGCATCGGGGCTTGGCGGCATGGGGCATCCTGTCTGTCGTCCTCCTCTTGCAGAGCACAGGCAGGGGCGGACCGCAAGTCACAGCTCGGTGAAACCGGCCTTGACAGCCGGGACCGGGAAGCGATCTACCTGCAGGCCCATACCGTGCATCGCAGGAGGTTTTCATGAGCCTGATCTATATTCTCAACGGTCCGAACCTCAACCTGCTCGGCAAGCGCCAGCCGGAGATCTATGGCAGCGAGACGCTGGAAGACGTCGAGCGCGATTGCCGCCGCGTCGCCGCCGAGCATGGGCTCGACATCCGTTTCCACCAGAGCAACCGCGAATACGAGATCATCGACTGGATCCACGAGGCGCGGGAGACGGCGTCCGGCATCGTCATCAACCCGGCCGCCTTCACCCATACCTCGGTCGCCATCCTCGATGCGCTCAATGCCTTCGATGCGCCGATCATCGAGGTGCATATCTCCAATGTCCACCGCCGCGAGGCGTTTCGCCACCATTCCTACGTCTCCGGCGTCGCCTCCGGCGTCATCGCCGGTTTCGGCACGCAAGGCTACCAGCTCGCGATCCAGCGGCTGGCGCACCTCATCAGGACCGGCGTCAAGTAGGGCGTAGTCAGTCGGACAGGAGGAGCGCCACCGGCACATCCGAGAGAAAGCCGGCAATGCGCAGATGCGCCTGCGGCTCGACCGGCTCGCCGGTAAAGGCGTTGGTGAGGCTCTTGATGTCGTCCGGCAGGTCGATGGCGGTGTCCATCCAGCGTTCGGCCGGGATCATGCCGTCGGGTTCGGCCATCAGGCTGTTGGGCAGGCGTGGCGCGACGACGATTATCCGTCCGTCGCCATGGCGGCGCTGGAAGGCGACGACATGTTCCTTCATCGCGCCGCGCGCGCCGAGCGGGCGGTAATCGCCGTTTTCGAAGAGATCGCGATGGGTGGCGCGCAAGGCCAGGGTGCGGGCGATCAGCGCCTGTTTCAGCCGTCCGTCGAGCAGCGTCTCCTCGCCCTGCGGCCAGTCCGAGGCCGCATCGAGCGACGCCTGCAAGGACGCATAATCCGGTTCGCGCCGGTTGTCGGGATCGACGAGGCTGAGGTCGAGCCGCTCCGATCCCTGGTAGATGTCGGGAATGCCGGGCGCGGTCATCTTGAGAAAAGCCTGGGTGATGCCGTTCCAGGCGCCGGCGCGCAGATAGGGGCGGATGGTACGGTGGAAATCGCGCAGGAACAGGCGATTGTCCGGCGACAGCAGCGCCGCGATATAATCCTTGACGGCGGTTTCGTAATCCTCTTGCGGATCGGTCCAGTCGCTGCGCAGCTTGGCCTCGCGCAATGCCTTTTCGATATAGGGGAACAGACGCTCGAGCAGCGCCTCGACGGCCTCGTCGTCCTGAGGGTCGAGATCATGCGGCCAGGCGCCGAGCAGCGCTTGATAGAGCGCCCATTCCAGCTCGGGTTCCGGCGCGGGGCCATCGGGATGGCGGGTGACATGGCGGCTGTTGGTCGCCCGCCAGCGGGTGACGCCGTCGATCCAGGGCTGCGGCTCGGCGGTCAGCGCATAGAGGCGGGCGCGGGCGTCCTCGCCGCGCTTGGTGTCGTGGGTGGAGGTGGCCGACAGCGCCAGCGGCCAGCGGGCGGCGCGCTCGGCCATCGCCGCATGGAAATGGCGTGGCAGGAATTCCTCGCGCCCGGCATTGCCGCCGACCTCGTTGAGGCCGAGCACCGGCATCTGCCGGTAGAAAAGCGTATCCTCGAGCGATTTCGCCATCAGCGGCCCGGTCAGCTGCTGGAAGCGGCGGCGGAATTTTTCCGCGCGGGTCGTCTGGCGCGGGGCGCATTCGCCGGTCAACAGCGTCACGATGAAATCGAGGGCCTTCTTTTCCTCGGGATCGAGCGTCGGTTCGATTTTTGCCGCCGCCTCGAAGACCAGCCGGGCGTCGTTTTCGGAAAGCGCGCCTTTGGTGCCGTAGGTGCGATAGACCGGGAAGACGCCGAGCAGCGCCTTCAGCGCGGCGGCGATCGCCGCCTCGCCGACATCGACATGGGTTTCCTCCGACAGTGCCAACTGGATCGCCAGCCGTTTCAGGCCGGAAACCTCGCCGGCGAAATTGCGCGCGATCATCGATTGACGGGCGCCGTGCAGGCCGGCGGCGACATCGGTGAGGCCGCCCAGCGCCGCATATTGGCGGCGCAGCCGCTCCGCGCCCTTACGCTCGACCAGCAGATGGGTCATCCGGTCGATGAATTCGTAGCCGGTGGTGCCGGAGACCGGCCAGTCGGCCGGCAGATCCTCGCCATCTTCCAGGATTTTTTCGACGATCAGATAGGTCTCGTCGCCGATGTCCCGGCGCAGCCGGGTGAGATAGGCGGCGGGATCGGCAAGTCCGTCGATATGGTCGACGCGCAGTCCCTGCACCTTGCCATCGCGCACCAGCTCGAGGATCAGCCGGTGGCTGTCCTCGAAAACCTTGTCATCCTCGACATTGACGCCGACCAGCTCCGTCACCTCGAAAAAGCGGCGATAGCTCAGGCGTTTCGGCGCTTCGCGCCAGTGAATGAGCTCGAAATGCTGGCGTTCGTGCACGTCTTCGAGATGAGAGGCATCCTGCGACAGCGCCGCAAGCCGGGCCTCCAGCCGCGCCCGGTCGGCCTCGTCGGCCAGCAGGGCGCGCAGGCGCGTGTGAAACCTGTCCTCGCCCTCGCGCCGCGCGATGTCGGCAAGCGAAAGTAGCCGGCCGTTCACGCCGTCGTCGCCCTCAAGGGCGGCATCATAGCTTTCCGGATCGAGCGGAACCGCAAGCCCTGGCAGCGAAAGCGCCAGGCATCCGGCCTCCGCATCGGCCGACAGCGCGATGTCGCCATCGGCGACCGCTTCGGCGAAGGGCTTGGCCAGCCATGGCAGGGTCAGGCGGCGGTTCCAGTCGATGTCGAAGGCATGCGCATGCGGGCTCGCCTGCCCGCGCTCGATCACCGAGCGCCACCAGGGATTGTCGAGCGAGGCTGCCATATGGTTCGGCACGATGTCGAGGATCAGGCCGAGGCCGTTTTCCGTCAGCGTCGCCGCAAGCGCGTCGAAATCCTCGGCCGTTCCGAGCGCCGGGTCGAAGCGGTTGGCGTCGGTGATGTCATAGCCATGCGTCGAGCCGGCGGCGGCGGCGAAGACCGGCGAGGCGTAGAGATGGCTGATGCCGAGGCGCTTCAGATAAGGAACGAGGGTCATGGCACGACGAAAGGTCATGCCGTTGCGGAATTGCAGACGGTAGGTGGCGGTCGGAATGGTCATTCCAGTTCAGGCCCTGCAGACGGGTTGGGCAGCGAAAAGGGCGAAATCTCCGCCCCTCCGCCGCGACAGGTTTCAATTCTTCAGTTCGGGGAACTTGCCCAGCATCTCGTCCTTCGAGCCGCAGATCGCCTCGCTTGAAGTCAGGACGACCGAAATCGGGCCATCGGTATCGAGCCGCTTCTCGGCCTGCAGCGTCACGGCCTCGCCGTTCTCACGGTGCAGGGTCGCCTGCTGCGAGAACCCGCGTTGCAGCAGCCAGTCGCGCGGGGCGCTGACCGTGATTTCCACGCGGAAGCCGTCACCGTCCTGACGGGTGGTCAGGTGATAGGGGGTGTCGGAGCGCTTGCCGCCGATATCGAGTGTGCCTGTGCCGTCCGCCTGTTCGAGATGCATGAGACATTCCTTCCGTCCTGAGACATGCCGGCTTAACCCCGCGTCTCCTCTTTTTGTTCCGCTGCCCGGGCATCCGGCAGGGCGAAGCTGGCGACGAGCGGCAGATGGTCGGAGGCGCGGCGCGCCAGCGGTGTCTCGATCACCTGCGCCTGCGTGCAGGCCAGGCCGCGCGACGCAAAAATATGGTCGAGGCGGAAGACCGGAAAGCGCGAGGGAAAGGTGGCGCGGTGGCGCAGCACCGGTGGCTGCACGTCGGCAATCTCGGCCGCCAGCCGCCGATAGGCGGGCGAGGACGGGATGGAATTGAAATCGCCGATCAGCAGCCGGTGGGCGCTGCTGTAGTCGGGATGGGAGAGCCAGTCCGGGCCGAGCAGCGCCTCGACCTGGGCGAGCCTTTCGCCGCGGCGCAGGCCCAGATGCGTGTTGATGAGTTGCAGCGGCGTGCCATGCGCGTCGATTTCCACCCAGAGCGCGCCGCGCGGCTCGCCGATCGAGGGAAGGGCTGCGGCGCGGATGAGCTTCATCGGCAGGGCGGTCAGCACGGCGTCGCCATAACGTTCCTCGCGCACGTGCAAAGCGGGGTGGAAATGCGCGTCCATGCGCAGCTTCGAGGCGATGGCATGGGCCTGGTCGACGCCGCCGGTGCGCGCCCGCCCGACATCCAGCTCCTGCAGTCCGATGATATCGGCGCCGGTTTCGGCGATGGCCGCGGCGATGCGGTCGATGTCCAGCCTGCGGTCGGTGCCGATACAGCTATGGACGTTGTAAGTCAGGATTCTCACCGTTTTCGGAGAGGACGGGCGCTCCGCTTTCATCATGGGGCTGGAACAGTTCGGCGTCCGGTTTCGTTCCAAACCATCGAAACCTTTCTTGCGACGATCATGAAAAAGAAGCAGCTCCTTCTCCATGCCCTGACGGCCCTTGCCACGCTCGGCGCCCTTGCCCTTCTCTATCGCAGCCTGCGCCAGTATAGCCGCGACGATATCGTCGAATCTCTCCAGGCGCTGCCGTGGAGCAATCTCGGGCTGGCTGTCCTGTTCTGCGCCGGCTCCTATCTCAGCCTCGGCCTGTTCGATGCGCTGGCGGTGCGCTATGCCGGCAAGCCGCTGGCGTTGCGGCGCACCGCACTCGCCTCCTTCTGCGGCCTGTCGATCGGCCATACGATCGGGCTGGCGGCGCTGAGCAGCGGCGCGGTGCGCTATCGCTTCTATTCCCGCTGGGGCCTGACCACCGAGGAGATCGCCAAGGTCATCGGTTTCTGCGGCGTGACGGTGGGCCTGGGGCTGGCGGCGCTGGCCGGCATCGCGCTGGTGCTGCGCCCGCAGGCCACCGCGCCGCTCGGCATGGGCGAGGGCGCGGCGCTGGCGCTGGGGATTGCCTGCCTTGCCTGTTCGGCCGCCTATCTCGTCGCGTCGGTTTTCCTGCGTGGTTCGATCAAGCTATGGCGCTGGCGGGTGGAAATGCCGGGTTTCCGGCTGGCGCTCGGGCAATTGCTGGTCGGCACGATCAATTTCGTCTGTGTGGCCGCCTGCCTGCACCAATTGATGCGCGCCTATGGCGCCATCGGCTTTCTCGACGTCACCACCGCCTATGTCACCGGCAATGTCGCGACGCTGATCACCCATGTGCCGGGCGGCATCGGCGTGCTCGAGGCGACGGTGATGCATCTCGTCGGCGAGCAGAAGGCGATCGGAGCGCTGATCGCCTTCCGGGTGATCTATTTCCTCATTCCGCTGGCCATCGGCCTGCCGACCTTCCTCGGAAGCGAGATCTATTTTCGCGGGCGCGAGCCGGAGAGCGACAAGGCGCCGAACAGGCGCGAGGCGACGATGCCGAGCTGACGCGGCATGGTCTGCAGCGGCCAGAACGGCTCCTTGGGGTCGATGAGGCCGGTGCCGGGGATCGAGGTCGTCTCTCCCTTGGCGACATCGATATCGAAGGGGCGCAGGCCCCGCGGGCGCACGTTCAGCCGGTCGAGCGTCCCGACCATCGAACCGCCCTCGCTTTCGAGGCGCGCGACCTCGGCCGGATCGGCATCGACATGCTCGGCCATCAGTGTGTGGCGCAGCCGGGTCAGCGCCGCGGCGTGCGCGGCGTCGCCCGCCTCGATGGCGAGATCGCATTCGGTATCCAGCCCCTCCGAACGGTAATTGAGGTTTGAGGAACCGATGCGCACGAACCGGTCGTCGACGATGATCAGCTTGGAATGGATGATGATTTCCTGGTCCGCGCCGTCCGCCCTCGGGATCGCCGGATAGAGCACGCGCAGGCGGCCGTAGCGGTCGGCGCGCTTGAGGCGGCGGATCAGCCGGTCGCGATTGTTGCCCATCATGATCTTTTCGAGAAAGCCGTGCGAGCTGCGGGTGACGATGGCGATGATCTCCGGGCCCTCCGGATCGCGCAGGCGCCGCGCCAGCGTGCGGGCCACGCCGAAGGAGGCGAGATATTGCGTCTCGATATAGATGGTCTTGCGGGCCGCCATCAGGGCGTCATGGGTGAGGCGGATGGCTTCGCGCCGGCCCTTACGGCTCCAGGTCCAGGGCTCGGTCAGGGCGACCGCGGTGCGGCAGGCGGTCAGCGGCGCCTCGAAATCGGCGGGCCAGGCGAGATCGCTGTCTTCGGTCGGGGAATGGGCCTCGCCGGTGGCGCGCTTCCAGCGATGTCGGGCGATGTCGGCGACCATGCGCGCCGCCTCCCCTTCGACCATCGCCTGGATGTCGTGGACCGGACCGTAGGGCTTGCCCTCTGGCGAGACGCGTTCGGCGTTGACGGGATCGTGGCTCGGTTCGTCCCAGCGGCGGGCGGTCAGGTCCATGCCGCCGAGAAAGGCGATGCGGTCGTCGATGGCCACCAGCTTCTGGTGATGGCAGGCGCGCAAAGGATGGCGCAGGTCGAATTTCAGGGTGATGCGCGGATGGTCGCTCCACGGCATCCTGCGGAAGAAGCGCAGCGTCTTGCCGGAATAGATCGGCCCCATCGCCCAGACGAGGATGCGCACGTCGAGATCGGGATTGGCATCGACGCAGCGGCGCAGCAATTCGCCAAGCTGCAGCGGCGAACCCGGATGCAGGCGTATCTCCGGATTGAAATCCCAGCCGACGATCCAGATGGTTCTTTTCGCGCGCGGCAGAACCTCTTCCAGCCGCTCGAAATAGCTTTTGCCGTCGATCAGGAAGGCCGCCCGGTCGGCGGTGGCGGCGTCGGCGGCGTTCACCCCGACACGAATCACGGTTTCGCGCTTCTGGGAAACGCGACCGTCCGGTTGTTGGTCTGCAAGAAACACGGGAAACTCTCTCTCGCCCCGAAAGAACACAGCCATCGGCCCCGCAGGCGACGCCGATGGCGTCGAATAAACGCGTGACGGCGCCGCTTGTTCCCTGACCTAGCCTTGCCCTGTCCTGCCCCCGACCGCAGGAACCGGAAGCGGCGTCGCGCCGTTGATGTCGCATCGAAAACACATGGGTGCGGGCATGACGGACGAACAGGCGGACGTGTTGAAGGCAATCGGGCTTACCTATGTCTCGGATGCCGAGCCCGGCATCCGCCGCCTGCGACGCGGCAAGGGTTTTGCGTATCGCCAGCCGGACGGGGCGCTGGTGACCGACGACGAGGTGCGGCTGCGCATCCGTTCGCTCGGCCTGCCGCCGGCTTATGAAGACGTCTGGATCTGTCTGAAACCCGACGGCCATCTGCAGGCCACCGGTTACGATGCGCGCGGGCGCAAGCAATATCGCTATCATGCCGCCTGGGCTGCGCTGCGGTCCGGCGACAAGTTCCACCAACTCGTCGAGTTCGCGCGCGCCCTGCCGCGCATCCGCCGCCGCGTCGACCGCGATCTCGGCGCCGGCGCCGAACATGCCGAGGCGGTGCTCGCGGCCCTCGTCGTGCTCCTCGATGCGGCGCATCTGCGTGTCGGCAACCGCAGCTATACCCGCGACAACGGCACCTATGGGGCGACGACGCTGCTCAAGCGCCATATCCGCTTCGGCGAGGACGGCATCGAGCTGCGCTTCGTCGCCAAAGGCGGAAAACGCGTGCGCCGCAGCCTGCGTCATCCGCGCCTGCAGCGCATCCTGGAGGAAATCGCCGACCTGCCGGGCCGGGCGCTGTTTGCCTGGCGCGATACCGACGGCTCCTGCCATTCGATCGATTCCGGCCAGCTCAATGCCTATCTCGCCGGTATCGCCGGCACCGGCGTCACCGCAAAAACCTTCCGCACCTGGGGCGGCACGCTGGCGGCCTTCAACGCCGCCGTCGAGCACATCAGGCGCGGCCAGCGGCCGAGCGTCAAGGCGCTGTGCGAGGCGGCGGCGGCGGCGCTGCACAACACGCCGGCCGTCTGCCGCTCCAGCTATGTCCACCCGGACGTGCTGGATCTGGCGCTGGAGGACAGTCCCGCCGGCATCGACGCCATTGCGCGTCCGCCGGCCGCGCGGTTGCGGGGTCTGCGCGCCGACGAGAACCGGCTGCTTGCCTATCTCTCCGCCGCCGGCAGCAAAAAGGCCCGCCCGTGAGGGCAGGCCTTTTCGTCGATGGTTCCGGGGCCGATCAGGACCAGGAGCGGATCTCGAAGGCGGCCTCGCGGGCGGCCTCGATGAAGGCGCGCCGCGCGCTGTCGGGCGAGGTCACGCCGGAGAGGGCCTTCTGGCAGGCGTCGCGGGCGACTTCCCAGGCGCGGCCCTCATCCACCGGCCAGTAGCGGCGCAGGCAGATGTCGGCGTCGCGGGTGCTTTCGACGCGCAATTGACGGCCCGGGGCTTCGAGAATGACGGCTTCGCTCCACAAGCGATCGTTCATGTCGTTTCTCCTCCGTGCGGGGAGTTGCGCTGCTGTTCGGCGACGATATCGTGCAGGGTGACGATGCCGGACAGTTCGCGATTGGCGTCGTAGACGACGAGACGGCGCATGCTGAGTTCGGTCATCCGCCGCGCGACATCGTCGATGTCGTCGTCTTCCTGGCAGTTCTCGATGCCGACGGTCATGATTTCGGAAACCGCGGTCGTCGAGGCAAGCCCCTCGGCGACGACACGCAGCACGATATCGCGATCGGTGATGACGCCGACCAGGTTTCCGACCCCCGGCACCTCGATGGGAATGGCGCCGGTATCGATATCGGCCATCAGCCGCGCGATCGCCTGCACAGAATCGTTGGGCGCGGCGGTCACCACCTGCCTCGTCATCACATCGCGAACCTTCATCCCTCACTCTCCCAAAGCTTTGCCACGCTCAAAGGCGTCCGCTCGACAGATCGACGCCATTGATGGAGGCGGGCACTCGAATTTCCCTGGCCCGATCGGCCGGATGCGGCAGATCCACCGTATGCGGCGACATCACCTGTATTGCGCGGCTGTTGCGCTTGCGCGGCGGCGGCGCGGGTGCCGCCCGGCGCTGCCGGTCGCGAAATCGTCTGAAAAATCCTTTCATCTTGACAACCTTTCGATTGTTTCGAACCCTGCGCACGCAAAGACGGACCTTGCGGCGGCCGGGCCTACATCAGGGTCTAACGGCAGGATGCCCCCTTTGGTTCCATGGCGGCGGCTCGCGAATCTGTCCGCAACCGCCCTTGCCTTTCGCGCGCGCCGCTTCATATCTGGGAAAGATCGAAAAAGCGGGGCGGGCGCCGTCGATTTCGGCAATGAGGGAACCGGACGGAAAGGCACCGCCGGCATCGGGCGGATACCAATGACTGAACTCGATTTCGAAGCTTTGTTCGCCGCCTCCCCCAACCCTTACGTTCTTCTCGATCCCGCTTTCGATCTCGTCGCCATGAACGACGCCTATCTGCGCGTTACCCTGCGCGAGCGCGCCGATCTCATCGGGCGCAATATGTTCGCCGCCTTTCCCAGCGATCCCGGCTCGGCCGAGTACCGGCAGTTGCGCGGCTCGCTGGAGCGGGTGGTGGAGACCGGGCTTGCCGACCATATCCCGCTCATCCAGTACAATATCCCGCTGCCGGACGGGCGCGGCTTCGAGGAGCGCTATTGGAGCGCCAGCCACACGCCGATCCTCAGGGCCGACGGCGCGGTCGCCTATATCCTTCAGCATACCGTCGACGTGACCGAACTGCAGCGGCTGCGCTCGCTTGCCCATGGCGCGCTGTTCTACGAGCGTGGCGCGGCGGTCGAAAGCGGCGTGTTGCGCCGGGCCGAGGCCGTGCAGCGTCTCAACGAAAGGCTGGAAGAGGAAGGTCGGCGTCTTCGGGCGCTGTTCGTGCAGGCCCCCGGCTTCGTCGCCATTCTCAGCGGCCCCGACCACGTCTTCTCGATGACCAACCTCGCCTATCAGGCGCTCATCGGCGACCGCGACATCGTCGGCAAGCCGCTGCGCGAGGCGCTGCCCGAGGTGGTCGAGCAGGGCTTCGTCGCGCTCCTCGATACGGTGGTGGCGACGAAACGGCCTTTCGTCGGCCGCAATGTCCGGATCATGCTGCAGGCGGCGTCGCGCGCCGAGCCGCAGGAGCGCTTCGTCGATTTCGTCTACCAGCCGATCCTCGACGACGACGGCAATTGCACCGGCGTCTTCGTCCAGGGCCAGGACGTCACCGAGCAGAACCGTGCAGAGCGTTCCTTGCGCGAAAGCGAGCAGCGCTTCCGGCTTGTGGCCGAGACAGCGCCGGTCATGCTGTGGATGACCGACCGCCAGGGCAATTGCATCTATCTCAACGAGGCGCAGCGGCTGTTCCTCGGCCTGCGCCAGGAGGCGGTCGAAGGCTTCGACTGGGTGCCGGTCGTCCATCCCGAGGATCGCGAGCGGCTGTTTGCGGAGGCCGGTGAGTCGCTGGAAGCCGAGATCGGCTTTTCGACCATGGCCCGTTTCCGCCGCCATGACGGGCGCTACCGGGTGCTGCGCACCGATGCCCGGCCGCGCTTCGACGGTTTCGGCGCTTTCATCGGCATGATCGGCGTCAATGTCGACGTCACCGACCAGATCGCCGAGCAGGAGCGCCGCCAGGCGCTGCTGGCGCTTGCCGACCGGTTCCGCGAGGCGCGTGAACCGCGCGACATCGCCTATGCGGCGGTCGAGGTCCTGGGACAGGCCCTCGGCGCCAGCCGCGCCGGTTACGGTGCCGTCGACAGCGACCTCGAAACGGTCGAGCTCGATCCCGGCTGGACCGCCGCCGGTAGCACGCCGCTTTCCGGCATCTACCGGTTCCGCGATTTCGGCAGCTTCATCGACGACCTGAAGCAAGGCCGTCTGGTGCATTTTTCCGACGCCGCCGAGGATCCACGCGCCAACTTCAAGCGCGCGGCGCTGGAGGCGATCGGCGTGCGTTCGCTGGTCAATGTTCCCGTCATGGAAAACGGCCGCATGGCGGCGCTGCTGTTTATCCATCACGCCACGGCGCGCGAATGGATGGCCGAAGAGCTGGCCTTCGTGCGCGAGGTGGCCGAGCGCACGCGCATGGCGGTCGAGCGCCGCCGGGCCGAGCAGGATCTGCTGGCGCTGGCGGCGGCGCTGGAGGACAAGGTCGAGGCCCGCACCGCCGAGCGCGACCGGGTGTGGCGCAATTCCCGCGACATCCTGCTGGTCGCCGGCAACGATGGCCTGCTGCGTGCCGTCAATCCCGCCTGGTCGGCGATCCTCGGCCTCGAACCGGAGGCGGCGATCGGCCGCAACTATCTCGAATTCGTCTGGTCCGAGGACATCGACCGCACCCGCGCGGCGTTGGAGCAGGCGCAATCCTGGCTGAAAGTCTCCAGCTTCGAGAATCGCTTTTGCCATGCCGACGGCACGCCGCGCTGGATTTCCTGGCACACCTCCACCGAAGGCGATCTCGTCTTTGCCTATGGGCGCGACGTCACCGAGGAGAAGGCGCAGAAGGAGGCGCTTCGCCAGGCCGAGGAGCAGCTGCGCCAGGCGCAGAAGATGGAGACGCTGGGGCAATTGACCGGCGGTGTCGCCCATGACTTCAACAATCTGCTGCAGGTGATCTCCGGCAATCTGCAACTGCTGCGCCGCGATGTCGCCGGCAATGCCCGGGCCGAGCGCCGGGTGGCGCAGGCCGCGACCGGCGTCGAGCGCGGCGCCAAGCTCGCCAGCCAGCTCCTTGCCTTCGGCCGCCGCCAGCCGCTGGAACCGAAGGTGCTGAACGTCGGCCGCCTCGTCGCCTCCACGGGCGAGATGCTGCGGCGGACGCTGGGCGAGGCGATGGAGATCGAAACGGTCGCGCCGGACGGATCGTGGAACACGCTGGTCGATCCGGCCCAGATCGAGAACGCCCTCCTCAACCTGGCGATCAACGCCCGCGACGCCATGAATGGCGGCGGGCGGCTGGTGATCGCCGCCGCCAACGTCACCTGCCCGCCGGGCGGCGACCGGCGCTTTCCCGAACTCGCCCCTGGTGATTATGTCGAGCTGTCGGTCGCCGATACCGGCGGTGGCATTCCGCCCGAGATATTGCCGCAGGTGTTCGAGCCGTTCTTCTCCACCAAGCCGCTCGGCAAGGGCACCGGGCTCGGCCTGTCGATGGTCTATGGTTTCGTGCGCCAATCCGGCGGGCATGTGCGCATCGAGACCGAGATGGGCAGCGGCACCACGGTGCGCCTCACCCTGCCGCGCGCCGAGGCCGACGAGGACCGGCTTTCCGACGAAGGCGGCATCGAGATGACCGGCGGCACCGAGACCATTCTGGTCGCCGAGGACGACGAGGCGGTGCGCGCCATCGTCGTGGAAATGCTGGCCGATCTCGGCTATGGCGTGCTGACCGCGAAGGATGCGGCGGGCGCCTTGGAGATCATCGAAGGCGAGGCGGAAATCGACCTGCTGTTTACCGACGTCGTCATGCCCGGCGCGATGAAAAGCACTGAGATGGTGCGCCGGGCGCGCCGGTTGCGGCCCGATCTCGCCGTGCTGTTCACCTCCGGCTATACGGAAAATTCGATCGTGCATGACGGAAGGCTGGACGCCGGCGTCGAGCTCCTGTCGAAGCCCTATACGCGCGATCAGCTGGCGCGCAAGATCCGCCATGTGCTGGCATGCCGCCGGCCGGCCGGCCTCCGCAGCAAGCCCGGCGGGGACGCATTGACAATTCTGCTTGTCGAGGACGATACGCTGATCCGGCTGGATACCGTCGAGCTTCTCTCCGGCCTCGGCCACCGCGTGCTGGAGGCGGAAAGCGCCGAGCAGGCGCTGAAGATCATCGAGGATCAGGATTTCGACGTGTTGTTCACCGATATCGGACTGCCGGGCATGTCCGGCGACGAACTGGCGCGCCGGGTGCGCGACGCCGATCCGGGCAAGCGCGTGATTTTCGCGACCGGCAAGGCCTGCGCGCCCTCGGTGCCCGGCAATGCCGTGCCCGTCGTGCTCAACAAGCCCTACAACGCTTCTGCGATCGAGCGAGCCTTGAAGGACATGCAATCCGCCTGACGCGGGATCAGAAGCGGATGCGCGTGGCTGCCTTCGAAGTGGTGCGTGCATAGGCGGGCGCGACTCCGCTTTTCATCTCGCGCCGCGGCCGGTATTTGTGGCTGATGGCGAAATCGATCGCCAGCACGGCGGCTATCGAGATGGCCAGGTAAACGAGGGCTGAGACAACAAGGACCATGGCCCTTTCCTCACACTGGAACGATCATGAAATAGCAACCCATGGCGACGATCATGATCATTAGGGGCTGGAGATATTCGTCGGTCATCGGCCTGCTCCTCGTGTCGGATGTGGTGGGGCTGGCAATCTAACGTTCTGTTTGCAAGTTTGTTCCTGCGGTGGCCGGGAGGAGGCCGGATTGTGTCGAGAAAACGCATGACCTATCGCCAGGCCGTCGAAGCGGCCGGCATCGCAGCGGCGCTCGACGGACTCGATTGGGCGATTGCCGGCACGCCGCCGCTCGGCCTCGACCTTGAGGGCAGCGATATCGACATCGTCTGCGCCGCCTTCGACGGCGCGGCGTTCGCCGGGCGGCTGTGGCGGGCCTTTCGCGGTTTCGAGGGTTTCTCGCTGCGGCAATGGAGCGGCGGCTCGCGGGCGGTGATCGCCGGATTTCGCCATGCCGGCTGGCCGTTCGAGATTTTCGGCGAGCCTCGCCGCCTGAACGAACAGGCGGGCTGGCGGCATTTCGAGGTCGAACGGCGCCTCTTGCGGCTCGGCGGCGAACAGTTTCGCGCACGCGTCATGGCCGCGCGTGAAAGCGGGCTGAAGACCGAGCCGGCCTTCGCGGCCGTTCTCGGGATCGAGGGCGATGCCTATCGCGCCATGCTCGACATCGCCGATCTCGACGACGCGTGCCTCGAGCGGTTGGCGGAGGCCGCCCTTATCTTTTAGGCGTGCGAACCGGCGACGTCGTCCTGCCAGTGGCGGCGCATCAACTCGGCCTGAACCTGGTTCTGAAATTCGGCGACCTGCTGGCGCATCTGGTCCTCGGAACAGCCGAGCGACAGTAGCTGGTCGGCAAGCGAACGGCATTTGCTGCGCCAATATTGAACAGCGTCGTCGCCATGGGTGTTTTCCAGCTCGGCCGCGCATCGGCGAACGAAAGCGGTGCGTCCGGCAAGCGGGAATGGAACCAGACGGCCCGCGGCAGATACGCTAGACATGTTCATCCGTTCAGAGGCCATCGATACATTCTCCACTCACCTTCGACGACTCAACTTTTACAAAGATGATGATTAACGTTTTGTATCAAGAGCCGTCGCAAAGGGATACTTTCATCACCGCTTCGCCCTCCCCTTAGGTAAGTTCGGCTTGTGGATATTGCCAGAGACGCGACTTCCGGACCGAAAACTGCTACCTGCGGTCGTGTTTGCCGCGGCTAACCGCGTTTCGGTGCCGGACGTGCTGTCCTGATTCGCTGCAGTCGAAAAGTCGCGCACGGCCATCAGCCGAAGCGATCGGTTCTTCAGCAATTGTCATTTCAGTCACCTCCGGCTTTCTGTTAAGCCGGATTCGGCCGCCCCTCCGGCCGGTTCAGCCCAGCGAGACCGTTTCGTGACCATGACCGATACTTCGACCGTCGCCAGCCGCAGCCGCATGGCGCTTGCCGCCTTGTTGTTCGGCAGCGTCTGCATCAGCGGTTCGCCGATTTTCGTGCGCCTGTCGGAAGTCGGCCCGATGACCACGGCTTTCTGGCGGGTGGCGCTGGCGCTGCTGCCGCTTATCGTATGGACGCGGATGACGCCGCCGGCCGATCCCGTGCGTCCACAGACGTTCCGCGACCGTTTCCTGCTGGCGCTGCCCGGCGTCTTCCTCGCCGGCGATCTCGCCGCCTGGCACGTCGCCTTGCATGTGACGTCGGTCGCCAATGCGACCCTGATCGCCAACATGGCGCCGATCTTCGTGACGCTGGGCTCCTGGGTGCTGTTCCGGGCGCATGTCAGCCGCCTCTTCCTGGCCGGGCTGGGGCTTGCCTTTATCGGCATCGTCACGCTGAAAGGCGGGCCGATGGCGCTCGGCAACGGCGATGTCGGCGGCGACCTTCTGGCGATCCTCGCCGCTATCTTCTACGCCGGCTATATCCTCACCATCGGAAGGCTGCGCAGCCGTTTCTCGACGATGACGATCATGCTGTGGAGCACGTCGTCGGCCGCCGTCTGCATGTTGCCGATCGCCCTGGTCTTCGAGCAGGGCTTTATCCCGGTGACGCTGTTCGGCTGGGCGATCCTGCTCGGCCTCGCCTTCTTCAGCCATGCCGCCGGCCAGGGGCTGATCGCCTATGCGCTCGCCTTCCTGCCGCCCGCCTTCTCGTCGCTGACGTTGCTGTCGCAGCCGGTCGTCGCCGCCCTGCTCGCCTGGATGGTGCTGAGCGAGCCGGTCGGACTGCTGCAGGCCATCGGCGGCATCATCGTGCTCGCCGGCATCATGGTGGCGCGGCGCGGCTGAGCGCGCCGGAACATTTAGGCCCGTAGGGCCTCGGAGGGGCTGGAGCGCAAGGCGACCAGCGCCGGCACCAGCGAGACGAGGGCGGCGCCAAGCCCGATGCCGAGGGCCAATGGCAGGTCGGCGCCGGAGAACTCCACCGGCAGGCGCACGGCGGTGCGCGCCGTCAGCAGCGCCGAGATCACCCGCGCGGCGGCATAACCGCCGGATATGCCAAGCGCCGCACCGGCGGCAAACAGCAGGAACAATTCGCCCCAGACGATGACCACGATCGAGCGCTTGGGGATGCCGAGCGCCCGCAGCGCCCCGATCTGCCGCCGGCGCGCGCCGACATGCATGATCGTCACCAGCAGGATGGCGGCGACGACGATGGCCTGCGTGCCGACCGCAATCGCCAGCAGCAGGCTGCGCATGTCGCCGAGCGTCGCATAGAGGCGGGTCAGGACTTCGCCGGGAAAGACGGCCAGCGTCGTCTCGCCGCGATATTCCTGCCGCAGCCGGTAGGCATCGGCGATGGTCTTCGGTTTGACCAGAACGGCCGGCAGGCCGGGCATGTCGGCGTCGAAACGTTCGTCGATGGGCGCCGCGGGATCGACATGGCCGTGCTCGTGATGCGCCTCGCTTTCGCCGGCTTCGGAAGCATGGTCGCCGTGATCGTGCTCATCATGCTCGTCATGGCCGCTTTCCATGCCGTGCAACTGCCAGACGGCGCGGATCGGCACGAGGATCGCCCGGTCCCAGGCGGTGCCGGTGGGGGCCATGCGTCCCGTTACGGTATAGGCGAGTTCGGTATGGGTGTGGCCGCCGGTCTCGGCCGTGCCGTGCATCGGCTTGATCTCGGCTCCCCCGGGCATCGGAACTTCGGCGCCGAGCACCGCCTCGCCAAGCCGGGCGAAGGCGCGGCCCTCGGCAAGCTGCGGCGAGAGACTGGCGATCAGCGTCGTCGTGGTCCCGACGACCGGGAAACCGGAGGCGGAATCGCCAAAGCCGACCGGGGCGGCAAAGGCGACGCGCGGATCGGCTGCGAGCTTCGCCAGCACCGCACCCGGCATCAGCGGCAGGGGCGCCGGCTGCAGGAAGACGGCAGAAAGCGTCAACTGCGTCTCGCTGCCGGCGGCGCCGACCACGAGATCGAATTTTTCCGCCGCCCGCGCGCTGCCGAGCCGCACCGCGCGCTCCTGCAGGGTCACGACGGTGCACAGCGCCACGGAGAGCGCGATCAGCACGACGACGGCGAGCGCGCCGGCGCGAAAACGCCTGATATCGGCAAGGATGAATCGGATCATGTCTGTGGCGTCCCGGCGCTGTCCTCGTCGATGCGGCCGCCCGAAAGGCGGATGCGGCGGTCGAGCCGTTCCATCACCTGCGGATCGTGGGTGACGACGATCAGCGTCGCCTTTTCCTCGGCGGCAAGGCGGATGATGAGGTCGGCGACCTCGTCGCCGGTGCGACGGTCGAGATTGGCGGTCGGCTCGTCGGCGACGAGCACGCCGGGGCGCGACAGCAGGGCGCGAGCCACCGCCACGCGCTGCATTTCGCCGCGCGACAGGGTTTCGATGGCTTGTTGCGGCCGGCGGATGCCGATGGTGTCGAGCAGCATGGCGGCGCGCTCCGCCTCCGGCCGCGCCAGGCGACGCGCCAGGCGCACCGGCAGAACGACGTTCTCGAAGGCGGACAGCCCGGGAAACAGATGGAAATCCTGCATCACCAGCCCGATATGCCGGGCGCGGAAGGCATCGCGGCGACCTGACGGCAGGCCGGCGATATCGGTCTCGTCCCAGCGGATGACGCCGCTTTTCACCCGTTCGAGGCCGGTGATGGCATTGACCAGCGTGCTCTTGCCGGAGCCGGACGCGCCGGTGACCGCCAGCCGCCCGCCGGCCGCCAGCGCAAAATTGCCGATCGCCAGCGCCGGCGTTTCCAGGCCGGGAAAGCGCATTTCGAGATCGCGGATCGAAAGCGACAGCATCAGACGGTATCGAAAGAGGCGTCACGCAGGCGAAGCTGGCTGACGAAACCGGTTTCGGGATCGGTCCATGGGCCGAATTCGAGGGTGCCCTGGGCGGCGATTGGTGCGTTGTATTGCACGAAGGTCTGCTTGGCCCCGAGATAGACGACGACGATATTGTCCGGCCAGTCCGCATCCGAGGAGCAGAAGGGGCAGAGCGACATCGGGATTTCGGTGAGCACGAAGAAAGCCGCCTCGGCCTTCAGGGGCGGCGCCATGAAGCCGCCGATGGAAACGCTTTGCCCGCTCAGCCGCTTCACCTTGTCGGAGAATTGCAGCCCGAGCACGCCGAAGCTTTTATAGAGCTCGTCGAACCCAAGGGTTTCTTTCGCGCGCGTGCCGCCGGCGGCGAGCAGCAGCGGCAGCCCGGCCATCGCCTGCAGGGCGCGGCGGCGTGAGAGAGGCGGGATCTTTCCTGCGATCATGGCAAAACCTCCAAACGGCTGCGAACAGGCGGATTCAGCGCCTGTTCGCGAGGTGTGGGGAACGCTTACTTCTTCGGCGCGCCGAGCGCGAAGGCATCGGCGAGGGCGCGATAGACGTCGCTCTGTTCCATGTAGCCGGTCAGGCCTTCGACGCCGGGGCCGGCGGCCTGCAGCACGATGTCGTCGACGGCATGGACGCCCGTATCCTCGTCGCGCGGAATGTTGCCTTCGACGAAGACGGCGCCGGGAACATCCTTATAGGCTTCGTTGGCGACGTATTCCTTCTTTTCGTTCTGAATGGCCGGAACGAACACGCCATCGAGCTTCGGACGGAAGGTTTCGTAGTGGTCCGGGCCGTTGTTGGCGGCCATGAACAGGCGGCGCGAGACATCGACGCGATCCGGATAGCCGTCGCCGTCCTTGTCCTCGTAGTTCGGGAAACCGGCATTGTCATAGGTGCCGACCTTTTCGCGCATCTCGGTGCCCGGCTTGTCGTCGTCGACGGTGCCGATGATGGCGACGCCATGCGTATGGTCGCCGGTGACGACGATCAGCGTGTCGGGGTTCCTGGCGGCGAATTCGCGGGCGACGCCGACGGCCTTGTCGAATTCGATGGTTTCGACGAGGGCGCGATCCCAGTCGAGCGGATGGCTCATCTTGTCGATCGAGGCGCCTTCGACCACCAGGAAGAAGCCTTCCGGGTTCTTCGACAGCTTGTCGAGGGCGGTCCTGGTCATGTCGACGAGGCCGGGCTGGTTCGGGAACTTGTCGACCGTGCCCTTCTTGAGGAACGCGCGGTCGAGCGTCACGTCCATGTTGCCGGTGTGGAACAGGCCGAGCAGCTTGTCCTGGTTGGAGCCGGCGGCGGCGTCCAGTTCAGCCTTGTCGGTGGCCAGCGCATAGCCGGCATCCTTGAACAGGGCGATGTAGTCCTTGTCATCCTTGCGCTTGGAGCCGGGAACGTCCTTGCCGAGGAAATAGGCCGACCCGCCGCCGAGCAGCACGTCGGGCTTGACGTCATAGAGCATGCCGACGATCTGGGCCTTGTCGCCGCGCTTGCGGGTGTGCGAAACGACGGCGGCCGGCGTGGCGTCCTCGACCTCGGCCGTGGTGACGATACCGATCGACTTCTTGGTTTGGCGGCGCAGCGCCTCGCCCATGGTCTCGACCTTGGGGTCGTCGAGGCTGTCGGGGGTGCGGTCGGCATAGACGCCGAGCGCGTTGACGCGTGCCTTGTGGCCGGTCATGTAGGCCGACATGGTGTTGGCGCTGTCGGTGGCGATCGAATGCGTCGAGGAGGTGCCGATGAAGGCGACCGGCGGCACGTCGTCCATGTTCAGGCGGCCGTTGGCCTTGCCGTCGGCCATGCCCTTGGACATGATGCGCGCGCCGGTGCGGTGGGCGACCGACAGGCCGTCGCCGAGCAGGAAGATGATGTTCTTCGCCTTGGGCGTCGCGGCGGTGGTATAGACTTCCCAGTCGACCTGCTTGTGCTGGTCGCCGGCGGTGGCTTCGATCTTGTAATGGCCGGCTTGCGCAATCGTCAGGCCGCGCAGGATGAGGGCGGAACCGAGAACCTTGTCCTCCTTGCCCTTTTCCTCGGCGACGAATTCGGCCTTTTTGCCGAACACGGTTTCATAATCCTGGCCGTTGACGGTGACCTTGACGTCTTCCGGCTTGACCACGCCGTCGAACTCGACCTTGAAGTCGAAGGGCGAGCCGGCAAGGACCGTGGCGCGGTCGAGCGGATAGATGGCGGCGGCCTGCGCCATGCCGGACAGCATGGTGGCGGATACCAGGGCGAGAAGGAGTTTGCGCATGCGGGAGGCCTCGTCGTTGCTCGTGGGTTCGCCACTCCCATAGAAACCGCATGTGACATGCATATTACGCTCGACAAAAACACGTCTTGAGGAACGCGATTTGTCGGCAGGCCGGGCCGGAACGGGACATCCCGGCGCGCTGCCGCGCCTTGGTCGAAAATCCCTGCATTACGTGTTTGCCGACGAGATTGCGTCGCTTGTCTGGCTGGCGGCAATGGCCTTTGCGAAGACGTGGCCTGGCTTCCGTGTCAGCGCTATCCGGCGGCGCGCAAGAGCCGCCGGATAGTTCATTTCCAGGAAAAGTGCTTGGCGATTTTCCGTTCGGAAATGCCCTTGCGTTAAACCTTGGCCTCAGACGCCGTCGATGACGCGGACCCAGCCGTGGCGGTCGTTGCTGACGCCGCGCTGGATGCCGACGAGGGCTTCGCGCAGCTTGGACGTCGCCGCACCCGTCTCGCCATTGCCGATCTTGAATTCGCCGCCGTTGAACTTGACGGTGCCGATGCCGGCGACGACGGCGGCCGTGCCGCAGGCGAAGGCTTCCACCAGCTTGCCGCTTGTCGCATCCGCCTTCCACTGCTCGAAGGAATAGGGCTGCTCGTTGACGGTGAGGCCTTCTTCGCGCGCCAGCGCGATCAGCGAATTGCGGGTGATGCCGGGCAGGATGGTGCCGCCGAGCGGCGGGGTGGTGATCGAGCCGTCATTCATGACGAAGAAGACGTTCATGCCGCCGAGTTCCTCGACCCAGCGATGCTCGGCGGCATCGAGGAAGACAACCTGGTCGCAGCCCTGCGCCGAAGCCTCGGCCTGGGCGATGAGGCTGGCGGCATAATTGCCGCCGCATTTGGCCGCACCGGTGCCACCCGCAGCAGCGCGGGTATAATTCTCGGACACCCAGATTTTGACCGCCTTGGCGCCGCCCTTGAAATAAGGGCCGACCGGCGAGGCGATGACGCAGAAGATATATTCCTTCGACGGGCGCACGCCGAGAAAGGTCTCGCTGGCGAACATGAAGGGGCGCAGATAGAGGCTGCCCTCGCCCTGCGGGATCCACTTGGCGTCGATGCGCACCAGCTGCTCGACGGCATCGAGGAAATCGGCTTCCGGCAGTTCCGGCATCGCCATGCGGCGGGCGGATTCGTTGAAGCGGCGGGCGTTTTCTTCCGGGCGGAAGAGAACGGCGCGGCCATCGGCGCGGCGATAGGCCTTCATGCCCTCGAAGATTTCCTGGGCGTAATGCAGCACGCTGCTGGCCGGATCGATGGCAAAGGGACCGCGTGCCAAAACTTCGGGCGAATGCCAGCCCTTGTCCGCGCTCCAGCGGATCACGGCCATATGGTCGGAAAACAGGGTTCCGAAGCCGAGGTTTTCGAACGCCTTGAGGCGGTCGGCTTCCGGCATGGGGTTGGCATTGGGCTTGATGTCGAAGGTCAGGCGCTCGGCTTGCATGGGGATCATCTTTCAACTCGGATGGCGCGCAAATTGCCGCCTCGTGCAGCAATTTGCAACCGGATTTGCATCGGTTTCGAAACACGTATCCGCGAAGCGGTACGCCAATCGTGACCGACCTGCAAGGGGTCCGTCAGCCGTTGACGGCCTCAACCAGCCGACGGCAGGCCGAAACCAGATCGTCCTCCTGCAACAGCGCCCCGCCGACGAGATACATGACATCGGCGCCATAGGCCTCGCGCATCTCGGGGATGCGGGCAAAGGTCATGCCGCCGCCGGGGGCGGGCACGATTGTTTTCGGCCCGCCGAGATCATTGGCGCAGGCATCGGCAATCGAGCGGCATTCCGCGCGGGTAAAACCGAAGCGGCCGCCGAAATTGGGATAGACGACGGCATCGACGCCCATCAGCCGCTGCAGCGTGCCGAAATAGACCCGGTGCGCGAAGCCGCACTCCGGCGAGACGACATTGGCGCCGGAAAAGGCCGGATGCGAGACGATGGGCAGCGAGAAATCCGGATGGGCGGCGAGGCTGCGGGCGGCGTCATAGCCGGTCAGCGCCGGGGCGATCATCACCGCTCCTGCCCCCGCCTCCTCGGCCATCAGGGCGCGCTCGACCATCTCGCCGGCGGACGCCGTGATGTTCGGCACGAAGCTCGCCTTGCCGCCACTTTCGGCATTGGCCTCGCCGACGGCGTTGACGCAAGCCGCCAGCCGCTCGGCGAAGGGCGAGGTGTGCTGGTCGACCAGCCCGTGATCGTCCTTGACGTAATGCATGCCGCCCAGCGCGAAATCATGGGCGCGGCGCGCAAGTTCCGAAACCGGCAGACCGACCGGCTTGATCGCCGACATCAGCAAAGGCTGGCGGCCGATGCCGGCGCGGGCGCGCAGGCCTTCGATGCCGTGGCGCGGGCCGGGGCAAAGCGAAAGGATAGCCGGCGAAAGATCGATATCCTCGACCTTGAGGCCCGGCTTGATCGAGCTGTTGCCGAAGACGATATTGAGCAATTGCAGGAAATCGCCGCCGACATCGTCGTCGCTGTAGGAGATCGTGGCGACGAAGCCGGGGCGGCCTTGCGCGTCCGGGCGAAGCGCCTCCAGCCGGCCGAGGATTTCGTCCTCGACATAACCCGAGGGCACGACGTCGCGGGGTATCTCCACCGTCTGCTCCAGCGCGATGTCGAGTGCGCGGGCCTTTGCCTCGGCCTCATCGACGGCGCGGATGTAGTAATCGACGTGGAAGCGGCCCATCAGAGCGCCTCCGCCTTCTGCGCCGAATGGACATGGTCGAGGCGCACTTCGGCCAGTTCCTCCTCGCCGATGCCGAGCGCCTTGCCGGTCAGCGCCTCGATGGCACGCACCAGCGCCCCGGCATCGAGGCCGTATTTCTTCATGAGGTAAGGTTTCGACGCCCCATGGGCGAAAGTGTCGTCGAGGCCGAGGCGCTTCAGGCGGATGCCGAGCCCTTCCTCCGCGACGATCTCCGCCACCAGCGAGCCGAGGCCGCCGACGATGGTGTGGTTTTCCAGCGTGACGATGCCCTTCTTGCCACGCGCGGCCTTCAGCAGCGTGTCGCGGTCGAAGGGTTTGAGGGTCGAGGCATGCAGGTGGTGGATGCCGATGCCACGCGCGGTGAGCGCCTGCGTGGCGCGCAGGGCTTCCTCGGTGCAGACGCCGGAGCTGACGACGAGGATGTCGTCGCCTTCCGAAAGCGTGCGCAGCCGGTTGAATTCGAACGGCGTCGAAAACAGCCGCGGCACCTCGCCGCGCAGGATGCGCACATAGACCGGCCCATCGATGGCGTCGGCGACCTCCAGCACGGTCTCGACTTCGGTGGCATCGCCGGTTTCCAGAATGGTCATGTTCGGCACGGCGCGCAGCACCGCGATATCCTCGATCGCCTGATGGGTGATGCCGCCGGGCGTGGTGATGCCGGGCAAAAACCCCATCAGCCGCACCTTGCGGTTGGAATAGGCGATGGAATTGATCAGCTGGTCATAGGGCCGGCGGTAGAGGAACACCGAGAAGGTGTGGATGAACGGCCGGTAGCCCTGCATGGCCAGCCCGCCGGCAAAGGACAGCATGTTCTGCTCGGCCATGCCGAGCGACAGGAATTGGTCCGGATGCCGGTCGCGAAAACCATCGACCTCACACGAGGATGTCAGATCCGCCGAGAGGCAGAGGACCTCGGGACGGGCGGTAGCGAAGGTTTCGAAGGCCTTGGCGTAGGGGCGATTGACGATTTCGACCATGGTCAGGCCCTTTCCTGCAAGTCTGCGGCGTCGATGCCGAGTTCGGCCGCAAGCGCTGCCTGCATCTCCAGCCGTTCGTCGGCGCTCTTGAAACGGACGTAGTGCAGCCGGGGGAAACGTTTCTTGAGAAAATCCATGCCCTGATAGGGCGAGGTATTGGCGAGGATGACGAGCGGTTTTCCGGCTTCCGCACTGGCGGCGGCATCGCGCAGCACGTTCAGATCATGACCGTCGACCGAGCGGCAGGTAACGCCGAAGGCGGAGACGCGCGCGGCGAGATCGCCGAGATCGAGCACCGAGGACATGGCGCCATCGCATTGCTGGCGGTTGACGTCGACGATAACGCGGATGTTGTCGATCTTGTGGTAGCTCATCGCCGCCAGGCATTCCCAGGTTTGGCCCTCCTGGAATTCGCCGTCCGACATATAGACCCAGACCTTGCCGGGCTCCTTGTTCCGCGCCCGTGCCCAGGCGATGCCGGAGGCCATGGACAGGCCCTGCGCCAGCGAGCCGGTGGTCACTTCCATGCCGGGGCTGTGCTCGGCGCCGATCATTTCGACCGAACCGCCGTCCTTGTTGAACAGATCGAGCGCCTGCTCGTCCATGCGGCCGGTCTCGATCAGCGCCGAATAGATCACCAGGGCATAATGGGCCGGCGAGATGATGAAGCGATCGTATTCCGGGCCGGCCGGTCCGTGATAGCCGGCGCCGGTGAAGGCATCCGGATTGTGCGCCGAGGGCACGCCGGCAAAGGGCAGCGGCACCTTGGGAAGGGTGGGTTCGCCGAGCGTCAGCAATTCGTTGTAGAGAAGCGCCAGGCTTTCGGCGGCCGAGCAGGCTTGGCTCAGATAGCCGCCATTGTTCTTCATCGTGTGGAAGAAGACGCGGCGGCGGATGCCGAGCGCGATGTCTTCCGTGGTCTTCTGGTTCTGCAAGTTCATCGCTCTCAGCTCCGTTCGGGGAACATCGCCTTCAGCCCCTCCGGCGAGGGCGTGGCGATGCCGCGTTCGGTGATCAGGCCGGTGATGAGGCGCGCCGGCGTCACGTCGAAGGCCGGATTGGCGGTGGGGCTGCCTTCGGGGGAGACGCGCACGGTGGTGATGGCGCCATCGGCGCCACGGCCCTGCACGAAACTGACCTCGTCGCCGGCCCGCTCCTCGATCGGGATCTCCTTGACGCCGTCATGCACCGTCCAGTCGATGGTCGGGGAAGGCAGCGCCACGTAGAAAGGCACGTCGTTGTCGCGGGCGGCCAGCGCCTTCAGATAGGTGCCGATCTTGTTGCAGACGTCGCCATTGGCGGTGGTGCGGTCGGTGCCGACGATCACCATGTCGATGTCGCCGTGTTGCATAAGATGGCCGCCGGCATTGTCGACGATCAGCGTGTGCGGCACGCCGTGGCCGTTCAGCTCCCAGGCGGTGAGCTGGGCGCCCTGGTTGCGCGGCCGGGTCTCGTCGACATAGACATGCACCGGAATGCCTTCCTCGGCCGCCATGTAGATCGGCGCGGTCGCCGTGCCGTAATCGACGGTGGCAAGCCAGCCGGCATTGCAATGGGTGAGGATATTGACCGGCTCGCCCGGCTTTTTCTGCCTGGCGATCTCGCGGATGACGGCGAGGCCGTTGGCGCCGATGGCGCGGTTGAGCTGCACGTCCTCCTCGGCGATCTCGCCGGCCTTGCGATAGGCGGCTTCGGCACGCTCGTGGGGGGGAAGCGGGCGCAGGAACGTGCGCATCGCCTCCAGCGCCCAGCGCAGGTTGATGGCGGTCGGCCGCGTTTCGTGCAGCTCTTCCCAGACGGCATCGAGATGGGCGTCCGATGGGTCGTCGGCCATGGCGATTGCGACGCCATAGGCGGCGGTGACGCCGATCAGCGGCGCGCCGCGCACCCACATGTCGCGGATGGCGGTGGCGACATCGGCCACCGTCTTCAGGGTGACCACACGGAATTCATGCGGCAGCCAGCGCTGGTCGATGATGTCGACCGCGCGGCCGTCCGCATTGAGCCAGATCGTGTGGTAATGACGGTCTGCGACTTTCACGACAATGTCTCCCTGTAGAGCCGTTCGGCGGTGGCGCGGATATCGGCAAGGCTCGAAATGCGCTCCCGGTTGACGGCAAGATGACGCCCGAGCTTCAGCGCCTTGCTTTCGCAAACGGCGCGGCGATCCGGATCGGCGATGGTTTCGAAATCGGCATTGTGGGCAAGGCCGAGGATGCGGCGATGCATCTCGACGCCGGCAAAGCCGAGCATCTCGCGCCAGATATCGTCAAGAACGATGGTCAGCGCCTGCTCGGCGCCCAGCGGATCGCCGCGATTTTCGAACAGGCTCGCCTGATAGAGGATGCCCTTGCGCTCGCTGCGCCACAGCGCCGAAAATTCCGCGCGGAAGGTGTCCCAGATCGTCTCGACGGTGTCCATCAGATAGGCGCGCATCGCATCGCGCCTGCCGGCTTCGGCCTCATGGCCTTCCTGCGAAAAATAGCTCATCCAGAAATTGGCGAGCAGCATGCCGACATCGAAGCCGACAGGGCCGTAAAAGGCGAATTCGGGATCGATGACGCGGGTGTCCTCGTCGGTGACCATCACCGAGCCGGTGTGCAGGTCGCCATGGCAGAGGGTTTCGGCCTTGGCGGAAAACAGGTGTTTCAGCCGCTGCGCCTCGACCTTCAGGTCGCGGTCGCGGCGCAGCTCCTCGACCAGCCCGTCGAGCTGCGGCGTGGTGTGGCGGTTGAGCGTCGCCTCGAAATAGGGATCGGAAAAGACGAGGTTTTCGGTGATGTCGCAGAGTTCGACATTGTCGGCGAACAGCGCCACATCCGCCTTCTTCTCGCGCGTCGGCATCGCAAGATCGGAGCCGCGAAACAGGGTGCGGGCGCAAAACAAGCCGAGGTCGCGGCCGATCCTGGGCAATTGCCGTCCCTCGATCAGGGCGCGGCGCAGGATGACGTGCGGCGTCAGGTACTCCATGACAATAATCGCCTGGGCCTCGTCGAAGAAATCGATCTCCGGCACCATGCCCGGATCGCGCGCCGCCTGGCGCTTCAGCGCATGATATTCGAAGAAGGAGCGTTTCAGCGGCAGCGGCCAGCTTTCGCCGACAAGGCGTACATAGGGCAGCGCCTGCTTGACGATGGCGCTGCCCGTCTCCCCGGTGACAATGAAGACGAGGTTGAGGTTGCCGTCGCCGACCTCGCGCACGCTCCAGCGGCTCGAATCCGCGCCGATGCGCGCCTGCAAGGCCGCGTTGCCGCCCAGCCGCGCCGGCAGCGTTTCGATGCCCAGCGCTTCGAAAACTTGCTCGTTCATAAACTCCTCCCGATTGCCGTCGCCTGGCGCTTCGCCACGCGCCGTCCCGGCCTCCTTGGCGCACAGGTAAGGCGTCATTCTGTCAATTGTCAATGGCCTTGACATTTGATGGGAGCCCGGCCTAACGTGCCGGCCATGGGGAGGAGATCATGAGCGAACCGGCAGTGTTCCGCATCGAAGGCGTGCGCAAATCCTTTGGGACCATCCCGGTTCTGAAGGGTGTTGACCTCGATCTGCGTCCCGGCGCCGTCACGGTGCTGATGGGCGCCAATGGCGCGGGCAAATCGACGCTGGTGCGCATCCTTAGCGGCGTCTACGGCCGCGATGCCGGGGCGATGACGCTATCCGGCGAAAGCTTCGAGCCGGCAACGCCCGCCGAGGCGATCCGCGCTGGCGTGGTCACCGTTCACCAGAACATCAATGACGGCGTGGTCGCCGATCTCGACGTCGCCACCAATCTGACACTCGACCGCTTGAACGGCCGCGGCGCGCGCCTGTTCTTCAATCCGCGCCGGGTGCGGCGCGAGGCTGCCGCCGTTGCGGCCCGCATGGGTCTCGCCATCGACCTCGCCGCCAATATCAACGACCTGACGCTGGCCGACCGGCAGATGGTCGCCATTGCGCGGGCCATGGCGCATGAGCCGCAGGTGCTGATCCTCGATGAGCCGACCTCGTCTCTCTCCAGCGCTGAGGCCGACCGGCTGTTCGATCTCGTCGACCGGCTGCGGGCGCGCGGCGTCGCCATTCTCTATATTTCGCACCGCATGTCGGATATCCGCCGCCTTGCAGACAGCATCGTCTCGCTGCGCGACGGCCGCATCGCCGGCCGTTTCGAAGGGCCGGAGCTGGATTACGAAGGCGCTGTTAACGCCATGCTCGGCCAGAAGGTGTCGGCCGGCAGCGTCAGCGTGCGCGAGGCCGGCGCGCCGGTGTTTTCGGTGCGCGGGCTGACGCTGCAACCGTCCTCCCGCCCCTTCGATTTCGATCTCGGCGACGGCGAAATCGTCGCCGTCACTGGCCTTGTCGGCGTCGGCAAGACGGCGCTGGCCGAAACCCTGTTTGGCGCCCGGGCGCCGGTCGGCGGGGCGATGACGCTCGACGGCACGGCCTACCGGCCGACCAGCACGGCGCAGGCGATCATGCGCGGCGTCTTCCTGGTCGCCAAGGATCGCGCTGAAAACGGCATCGTGCCGGATTTCAACATCGCCGAAAACATCGGCCTGCCCTTCCTCAAGCGCCTGTCGCGGCTCGGCATTTCCAGCCGCGCCCGCGAAAAATCCAAGGCGCGCGGCCAGATCGAGGCGCTCGGCATCGTCTGCCGCAGCGAGCGCGACGAGATGCAGACGCTGTCGGGCGGCAACCAGCAGAAGGTCATGGTCGGGCGCTGGCTTTCCGAACCGTCGCGGCTGCTGATCCTCGACGAACCTTTCCAGGGCGTGGATATCGCCGCCCGGCGCGATATCGGCGCCAAGCTGCGCGCTTCGGCCACCGGCCGCGCCACCATCGTTTTCCTGACCGAACTCGACGAAGCCTTCGAGGTGGCCGACCGCATCCTCGTCATGTCGGAGCACACCATCGTCGGCGAGCACCGCAATGCGGCTGTCGATGTCGAGCGGCTCCTGTCGGAGATCGCCGGTCATCCTTCCAAGCAGGTATCCGCATCATGAGCAGTCAACACAGCAAGCCCGCCTCTCCCTCCCTGCCGGCCACATCGGTCCGTGCGCCGATGGGCCTTCGCGAACTGGCGATCAAATACGGCTTCATCGTTCTGCTGCTCGGCCTCGTGGTCTATTTCTCGCTGGTGACCTCGGGCTTTTCGTCGCCGCAGAGCGCTGTCTTCATCCTGCAATCGGTGTCGATCACCGGCATCCTGGCGCTCGGTGTTACCGCGACGTTGGTTGTCGGTGGCTTCGACCTGTCCATCGGCTCGGTCGCGACCACGGCGATGATGGCCTCGTCCTACGTCATGGTGGTCATGGGCGGCGATGCGCTGACGGCCACTCTGGTATGCCTGGCCATCGGCGTGCTCGTCGGCCTGATCAACGGCGTCATCATCGTCTATATGCGCGTGCCCGATCTGCTGGCGACGCTCGGCATGATGTTCCTGCTGCTCGGCCTGCAACGCATTCCGACCGAGGGCCGCTCGATTGCCACCGGCATGACCATGCCGGACGGTTCGGTGGCGACCGGCGCCTTCAGCCCCGCCTTCCTGGCGCTCGGCCGCCATCGCTTCGATCTCATCCTGCCGAACCTCGTGCCGGTCTCGGTCGTGGTGCTGGTCGTGCTGGCGATCCTGATCTGGTTTTTCCTCGAATATACCCGTTTCGGGCGGATGATGTATGCGGTCGGCTCCAACGAGCGTGCGGCGAGCCTTGCCGGCGCGCCGGTCAATGCCTACAAGATCTCGGCCTATGTCATCTCCGGCGTCTTCGCCTCGATCGGCGGCATCCTGCTCGCCGCCCGTCTCGGGCGCGGCGATATCGCCTCGGGCAACAACCTGCTGCTCGATGCGGTGGCTGCTGCGCTCATCGGCTTCGCCGTGCTGGGCGCCGCCAAGCCGAATGCCTTCGGCACCGCCATCGGCGCGCTGTTCGTCGGCATCCTTTTGCAGGGCCTGACGATGATGAACGCGCCCTATTACACCCAGGATTTCGTCAAGGGCGCGGTGCTCGTCGTCGCCCTGATCTTCACCTTTGCGCTCTCGAAAAGAGGCAAACGCTGACGGGAAAATCCCGCTGCCGCCAAGAGACTACCGTTCACCAGTGGAGGAGACTGACATGAACTTTACACGCAGAGCATTCGGTGCGCTGACGCTCGGCCTCGCCAGCACCGTGGCCTTCGCCACCGGTGCTTTGGCCGCCGACATGCCGAAACCGTTCGACAAGCCGGGCGACGTCAAGATCGCGCTGGTGCGCTATCTCTCAACCGGCGACTTCTTCCAGTCCTATCTCGCCGGCGTCGAAGCCCAGGCGAAGGCGCTCGGCGTCCAGCTTCAGGTGCTCGACAGCCGCCAGGACGCCGCCCTTCAGGCCGACATGGTCGACCAGGCCATCGCGCTCGGCGTGCAGGGCATCATCATCCAGCACGGCTTGACGGAATCGATGAAGGAAGCCGCCAAGCGCGCCGTCGACGCCGGCATCAAGGTCGTCGCCTTCGACGTCAATGTCGAGAACGACAAGATCCCGCAGGTCGAGCAGTCCGACCGCGACCTCGCCCGTCTGGCGCTGGAACAGGCGATCAAGGACAATGGCGACAGCTTCAAGGCCGGCTATGTCTATGTCGCCGGCATCGCGCCCCTCGACCGCCGCGACGAGACCTGGAAGGAATTCAAGAAGAAGTATCCGGGCATCAACGAGGCCGCCCAGTTCGGCACGATGGACAACCCCATCGCCAATTCCGTCGCCAACCAGGCGCGCTCGGTGATTTCGGCCAACCCCGACATCACCGTGATGTTTGCCCCCTACGACGAATTCGCCAAGGGCGTAAAGATCGCCGTCGACGAGGCCGGCTTGTCTTCCTCCGTCAAGATCTACTCGGCCGACATCTCGACCTCTGATATCGCCGCCATGCGCGAATCCGGCTCCGCCTGGGCTGCCACCGCCGCCACCAACCCGGCCGTCGTCGGTCAGGTCTCGGTGCGCACGCTCGCCATGCTGCTCGCCGGCGAAGACCCCGGCCACAACGTCATCGTCCCCCCGACCCTGATCACCCAGAAGGATCTGAACGACCAGGACATCAAGAACATGGAAGAACTCGGCACCAAGCTGCCGCAATTCGCCCATGCGGACGTGGCGATGCCGGCTTGGATGCCGAAGCCCTGATGGGGGTTTGAGTGTTTGATTGATGAGGGGCGGCCTGTGAGGGCCGCCCTTTTCGTTTGAGTGGGATGGCGGCGTTGTCGAAGATTGTTCGGTGGATTATGCTGGCTCAAAAGGAGTTGCTGCGATGAAACTTCCCGAGCAGAGCGCATCCGCCGGCGATCCGCAGGATGCTGTCTCTGATGAGGAAGTGTCGCTGCTTCTCAAGGTGCTGGCGCTGACCGACCGGCAGGTTGCCGCTGGCAAGGTTCGGCCCGCTGCCGAGGCATTCGCTGAGATTCGCAGACGCCTGCTCCCGCCGTCACGGGCAAATCCCTACTTTTGAAATGAAACGATTACCCCAAAACACCTTCTCCCCTCGGGGGAGAAGGTGGCGGCAGCCGGATGAGGGGGATGTCGAAGGCACATCATCGACGCAAGAGTTCGGCTGCGCCGTCCCCCTCATCCGGCCCTTCGGGCCACCTTCTCCCCGTGGGGGCGAAGGGGTTTTGTGGCACCGCCGCGCCTTATATTCGGCCTTGCTTTGCGTGCGAGGCTTCCTTGCTCCCGGCCGCCCCGCACCAAACTCAGCGCATCGCCGCCGCGATATTGCCGCCATCCACCGTCGTCACGTCGGCGGTGGTGCGTTCGGCCAATGCCTGATGCACGAAGGCCCGGGCGACGTCGTCTGCGGTGACTTCGAGGCCGAGCAGGTTGCCGCCCATGTAGTCCTTGACCGACAGGCCGCGCGCGGCGGCGCGGTTTTCGATCATGGCGTCGTTGAGCAGGCCGGAGCGGATGCGGTCGGCATTGACGGCGTTGACGCGGATATGGTCGGCGCCGTGTTCCAGCGCGTATTGGCGCGACAGGAACAGGGTGGCCGCCTTCGGCAGGCCGTAGGCGCCGAATTTCGCGCCGGGATTGACCGCCTGCTTGGAGGCGTTGAACAGCAGCACCCCGCCGGTCTTCTGCTCTTTCATGATGCGCACGGCATTCTGCGCCACGCTCTGGTGGGCGAAGAAGTTCAATTCGAAGCTCTTTCGCAGCAGGGCGTCGTCCATGGTGGCGATGGGGCTTTCCCAGGCCGCACCGGCATTGGAGACGACGATATCGACGCCGCCATAGGTCTCGACCGTCTTCTCGAAGGCGGCGCGGACGCTCATCGGATCGGTGACATCGCAAGCCAGGCCGATGGATTGGTTGCCGACCGTTTTCGCCACAGCGGCAGCCCTCTCGCCGTCGAGATCGAGCACCACCACATGCGCCCCCTCCGCCGCGAAGGCTTTTGCGACGGCGGCGCCGATGGCCCCTGCCCCGCCGGTGACCAGCGCCACCTGGCCGGTAAACGGTTTCGGCCTGGCGCCGGCGAGCTTGGCCTGTTCCAGCGACCAGTATTCGAGATCGAAGAGATCGGGCCGGCTGACCGGCTGGAAGCGGCCGACGGATTCGGCATCGCGCGCCGCCTCGATCCACATCTCGCCGACATCGGCGGCGATGTCGGCATCCTTCAGCGTCCGGCCATGGCCGAACATGCCGAGCCCCGGCACCAGCGTCAGGCGCGGCATCGGATCGAGCATGATGCGCTTGAGGTCGTCGCGGGCGTCGTTCTCCTGGAAATAGCGGGTGTAGTCATTGACGAAGGCGGCGACTCGGGCGTCGATCACGGCGCGGTAGGAAGCGAGATCGTCCGCCGCCGGGGCCGGCAGCACCATCGGCCCGGTCTTGATGCGGATCGACAGATCCGGCGTCGACACGCCGCGCGCCGCCATGTCTTCCACCTCAGCCGCATTGACGAAATCGAGGATCGCGGGCGAGGTGCGGAAGACGCTGACCATACGGTCGTAACGCCCCTCCCCCCGGTCGAAGGCGACGGCGCCGCGCAGCATCGGCGCGATCTCGGCCGGTGTTGCCAGCGTTTTCGGAAGTGCTGCCGGTGTGAAGGGAGGGCGGCCGTTGCGCCGCACATGATCCTCCGCCAGCGTGACGTAATGGATCATGCGGTCATAGGCTTGCTTCGCCGTTTCGCCAAAAGTGAAGATGCCGTGCTTGTCGAGGATCAGGCCTTCCACGCTCGGATCCTGCTCGAAAACCTCCGCCGCCGCCTTGGCGAGCGCGAAGCCGGGCATGATATAGGGCACGAAACCCATCTTTTTGCCGAAGAGTTTTTCGCTCATCGCCCGGCTCTCCGCCTGGTCGGCGATGGCGAGGATGGCGGTCGAATGGGTGTGGTCGACGAATTTATGCGGCAGGAAGGCGTGCAGCAGCGCCTCGACGGAAGGGTTGGGCGCGGAAATGTCGATGAGATTGGCGCGCAGCAGCGTCACCATGTCCTCGTCGGAGAGTTTTTCGAATTTGCGGCTTTTGAGAAGCGGCGCGATCTTGACCGCCGGCAGGCCGGCGGGCTCGATGGTGCCCATATCCCAGCCGCTGCCCTTGACGCAGAGTACCTCGTAGGTATCGCCGAGCAGATCCTGCATCTGGGTCTTCACGGAGGTATTGCCGCCGCCATGCAGAACCAGGCGCGGCTCGCCGCCAAGCAGGCGGGTGGTGTAGGTGCGTAGCGCAAGATCGCGGTTCACGCCCTTTAGCGCATAGGCCTCGACCACATGTTCGGCGTCTTCGTCGCGCCAGAGATTGTCCATTGCCGTCTCATCCTCCCGAAAAACCGGCCCGGCCGGCTGCGGCAGGGCGTATGATGCTGTTTCAATCCGTCGACGGAATCCTGCCCAGTCCTTCCCGGCCCCAGCGTTCGAGGACGCGGCGCGCCATCGAGGTGGTGACGATCAGATGCGAGGCGAATCCCCCCTTCAATGCCGCGACCAGCGGCTCGAACTTCGCCTCCTCCTGCACGACCATCATGCGCTTGCGAATGGCGCGCATGGACTCCAGGTCGGCGGAAATGCAGCGGCGGTTATGGGCGCAATTCAGCCATTGCCCGTCATGATCGATGAGTTGCCCGGCGATGACGCCGGCGGCGCCCTCCTCGCCGAGGCGATGCATCTCGGCCGCGCTCAGCGCACCGCACTTCACCAGATGGCTGTCGTCCTCGATGCCGCCGACCGAATAGAGCGCCAGATGACAGTCGGCGATGGTGTCGAGCTGCTCGCGGATGACCGGCTCGCCGCGCAGTTCCTCGGCAAGGCGCTCGGAGGACAGGACCAGCGGCGCATAGAAATTGATGCCCTCGGCATTCAGCCGGCGGGCGATTTCGGTGGTGCACTGGTCGGGGCGATAGGAATAGGGTGCGCCGAGATTGCCGCAGAGCTGCACGACGGTTACGCCGCGCAGATCGGCAAACGGCATGACGTCGGCGATGTGATAGACCGTGCGGCCCCAGGCGACGCCGACGCGGTCGCCCTTGTTGATCAGCTCCAGAAAGACGGAGGCGGCGACGACCGGCATTTCGGCGGCCGGATCCATCGCCTGCCGGTCCTCCGGCACGATCCACACCGCCTTCAGCCCGGTCGCATCCTCCAGCTCACGGGCAAGAACGTCATCGGTGAAAAGCTCCGTCGACGTGGTAATGTTGACGATGCCCGTCTCGCGCGCCCGGCGCAGATACATGGCGACGGAGGCGCGCGATATCTCCAGTTTCTGCGCCACTTCGTCCTGCCGCAGGCCGTGGCTGTAGTAGAGCCAGGCGGCTTTGTGCATGATCTGGTCAGCGGCGCGAAGAGGCATGGAAGGGGTCTCGATGGGCAGGCTTTGACATTATTCATGCGCTGTGACAAAAGTCAAATCCTTCCCGCCCCGTCTTTTCCAGCGATTGCCCGCGCCGGATCATGGACGCCTGAGGCCGCTTCACGCTAGGATATTTCCGACAGCGCCGGGTCATATCCGGCCGGAGGGAGGGGGCCATGCCGGTACAGCTGAAGCGGATTTACGACGAGAAAAGCCTGTCGGACGGCCAGCGTATCCTCGTCGACCGTCTGTGGCCGCGCGGCATGTCGAAGGCCTCGGCCGGGGTGGATCGCTGGATGAAGGAAATCGCGCCCAGCGCCGAACTGCGCAACTGGTTCGGCCACAAGCCGGAGCGTTGGGAAGAATTCCAGAAACGCTACCGCGCCGAGCTGCGCCAGAATCCGGCCCTGGAGGAATTGCGGGCAATGGCGCAGCAGGGCATGGTGACTCTGCTATACGCGGCGAAGGACCAGACGCATAACCACGCGCTGGTGCTGCAGGATATGCTGAGGGATCGCTGACGGTCTCTTGCCGGCAGGTGCTCGGAAGGGTTCCTCAGCCCATGCGCTCCGAGGCATAGGAGCCGGGGCTGGCCGGGAAGACGACGGTGCGGTTGCCGTTGATGAAGGTGCGGTAATGGATATGCGCATGCACAGCGCGCGCCAGAACCTGGCTTTCGACATCGCGGCCGATCGACACGTAATCCTCCGGGCTTTGCGCATGGGTGATGCGCGCCACGTCCTGCTCGATGATCGGGCCTTCGTCGAGATCGGCGGTGACGTAATGCGCCGTCGCCCCGATCAGCTTCACGCCACGCTCGAACGCCTGCTTGTAGGGATTGGCGCCCTTGAAGCTCGGCAGGAAGGAATGGTGGATGTTGATGACCCGGCCCGACATCTTCTGGCAGACGGCATCGGACAGTACCTGCATGTAGCGGGCGAGAACGATGAGTTCGGCACCCGATTGCTCGACCACGTCCATCAGCCGCGCCTCGGCCTGCGGCTTGTTCTCCTTGGTCACCTTGATGTGGTGGAAGGGGATGTCGTGGTTGACGATGACCTTCTGGTAATCGAAATGGTTGGAGACGACGCCGACGATGTCGATCGGCAGCGCGCCGATCTTCCAGCGATAGAGCAGGTCGTTGAGGCAATGGCCGAAGCGCGACACCATCAAGAGCACCTTCATGCGATGGGCGCCGTCATGGATCTCGGCATTCATGTCGAAGCGCGTCTTCACCGGCTCGAAACCATCCTTGAGCGCTGCCAGCGACACGCCTTCCTGGCTTTCGAAGGTCAGGCGCATGAAGAACAGGCCGGTTTCCAGGTCGTCGAACTGCGACGAGTCGGAGATGTAGCAGCCCTGCTCGGCCAGATATCCTGATATCGCCGCGACGATGCCGCGCGTCGATTTGCAGGAGACGGTGAGGATATAGGTGGTCATGGAAAAAGCCTCGGGAGGGAGGAAGACGATCAGGCGGCGCGCGCCGAGCGGGCCAGCGCCTTGAAGGCCATTTCGCGCGTCAGGATGCCGGCGACCGCGCCGCCCTGGGTGACAACAAGCGCATCATGGGCGGCGAGCAGCGGGAAGCACTGGCCGATGGCCGAGCCGGCATCGATGGAGGCGGCCGGCACCGCATCGCCGCCGCGCCCGCGCGTCAGCACATGCGAGGCCTCGCCATCGACGACCACGACGCCCGGATGCTCCTTGAGCAGCACGGCGAAGCGTTCCGGCGTCGCCTCGGCCCGCGACAGCACCGGCACCTTGGTCACCGCCTCATGGGCATAGAGCGCCCGCGACAGATCGACCTTGCGCACGAACCGCTCGACATAATCGTCGGCCGGGCGGAAGAGGATTTCCTCGCCGGTGCCGACCTGGCGCAACTCGCCGTCCTTGAGGATGGCGATGCGGTCGCCGAGATGCAGCGCCTCGTCGAGATCGTGGGTGATGAAGATGATCGTCTTCTTCAGCCGCGCCTGAATGTCCTTCAGCTGTTCCTGCATGTCGCTCTTGATCAGCGGATCGAGGGCGCTGAAAGCCTCGTCCATGAGGAGCACATCGGCCTGCGTCGCCAAGGCTCGGGCCAAGCCTACGCGCTGCTGCATCCCGCCCGAAAGCTGGCGCGGAAAGCGGTTTTCAAAACCCTTGAGGCCGACGAGTTCCAGCTGCTCCATGCCGCGCGCCACCGCCTCGCGGCGGTTCACGCCCTGCAGGATCGGCCCGCAAATGGTGTTTTCCAGCACCGTCTGGTGCGGCAGCAGGCCGAAGCGCTGGAACACCATGGACATGCCGTTGCGGCGGAAGGCGAGCAGCGCCTTCGCATCCATCTCCATGATGTTGCGTCCGTCGACGAGGATGCGGCCGGCAGTCGGCTCGATCAGCCGGTTGAAATGGCGGATCAGCGTCGATTTGCCGGAGCCGGACAGGCCCATGATGACGAAGGTCTCGCCGTTGCGGATCGAGAAATCGATATTGTTGAGGCCGACGACGCAGCCGGTCTTCTGCAGCACCTCGGCCTTGCCGGCGCCTTCGCTGAGCGCGATCAGGGCGGCATCGGCACGCGGTCCGAAGATCTTGTAGACCTTGTCGACCTGGATTTTCACGTTTGAAGCGGTCACCGTCTCACTCCCCGGTCGCAAGATGTTTCTGGGCGCGCCGTCCGTAGGACTGGGCGATGCGGTCGAAGATCACCGCCAGGAAGACGATGGCGATGCCGGAGAGCAGGCCGCGGCTGACCTCCAGCCGCTGGATGCCCTGCAGCACCTGATAGCCGAGGCCGCCGGCGCCGATCATCGAGGCGATGACCACCATCGACAGCGCCATCATCGTCGTCTGGTTGATGCCGGCCATGATCGTCGGCAAAGCCAGCGGGATCTGCACCTTCACCAGCTTCTGCCCCGGCGTCGCGCCGAAGGCGACGATGGCCTCGACCACCTCGCCATCGACCTGGCGGATGCCGAGATCGGTGAGGCGGATGACCGGCGGAATAGCGAAGAACACGGTGGCGAGGATCGCCGGGATTTTTCCGGGGCCGAACAGCATGACGAAGGGGATGAGATAGACGAAGATCGGCAACGTCTGCATGATGTCGAGCAGCGGCAGCGCCAGGGCGCGAAGGCCGTCGGAACGGGCCATGAGAATGCCGAGCGGAATGCCGATGACGACGGCGACCACGGTCGCGGCCAGCATCAGCGCGACGGTCGCCATGGCGTCGTTCCAGAGGCCGAGCGAGCCGATGAGCAGCAGCATGACCACCGCGCCGGCCGTCGCCTTGACGCTGCGCGCCGCCGACCAGGTGAGCGCGGCGATGACGGCGATGGTCACGTACCAGGGCAGCCATTGCAGGAAGGTTTCCATGCCGCTCAGCAGTTTCAAAAGCGGCATCAGCAAGCGCTCGAAGGCATCGCCGTAATTGGCGACGATCCAGCTGAAACCGTCGTCGATGGCGAAGCGCAGGCCGCGCGTATCGACAAGCTCGGGAAAATTGTCTGCCATGACGCGGCCCTCTTCGATATCGGCACGATGGAAAGCCGGCGGCACGGGATCGCCCCGCCGACGGGCTCTGGTTTAGAGCGAGGCCTTCACCTTCTCGGCGACATCGGCCGGAACCCACTTGGTCCAGATCGCCTCGTAATCTTTCAGGAAATGCTTGGCGACTTCTTCCGGCGAGGCCTTGTTGTCGTCGCCCCAGGCCAGCACGTCGCTGATCTCGGCATTCGGCACCTGCATCTTCGCCAGGAACTCGGCGACGGCCGGAGACTTGTCCTTGAGCTTGGTGGTGGCTGCGACGGCGACTTCGCCGACGGCCCAGCCGGTTAGTTCCGGCTTCTCGCATTTGGCGTCGGTCAGGCAGGTGAATTTGGCGGCGTCGTAAGCCGGCATGTCCAGAACCTTCAGCTTGTATTTGCTGATGACTTCGGTCGGGCCCCAGTACCAGCCGATGAACGGCTTCTTGCGCGACACCTGGCGGGCGATGGTCGCCTTCAGATTGGCGCCGGAGCCGGTCGGGTAGATTTCATAGGTGGCGTCGAGGCCGAGCGCCTTGATGAGGTTGTTGGTGATGATCTCGCAGCCCCAGCCGGGCGGGCAGGCATAGAAGCGGCCCTTGCCGGGGGCGGAGGCATCCTCGAACACCTGCCAGTGATCCTTGAGATCGCTGACGGAGCGGATTTCCGGATGCGCCTCGGCAACGTAATCGGGGATCCACCAGCCTTCCTGGCCGCCGCTGGCAAAAATGTCGCCGGCCTTGTAGATCGTGCCCTTGGCCAGCATCTGGTCCCAGGTCGACTTGACGGTCGAGACCCAGAGTTCCGGCGCGATATCCGGCTCGCCCTTGGTCAGCATCGAGGTCGCGGTCGGCACGGTGTCGCCGGGAACGATCTGGACGTTGCAGCCATAGCCTTCGCCGAGGATGGTCTTGGTGACGTAGGCCAACGTGCCGGCCGAAAGCCAGGTCATCTCGGCAACGGTGATCGGATCCTTGGTTCCGCATTCCGTCGCCTGCGCGGCGGAGCCGCCGAACAGAAACGAGGTGGAGAGGCAGACCCCTGCCAGAATCGACGCCTTGGTCTTCATGTCAGTTCCCTTTTTGTGATTGTGATGCGCGTGGCATTTACGATGTCGAAAGCGGTCACTTTTATCAAACCGAAATAACTGATCCGCATTTCAGAAAAACTTTAGCGGCAGAGCGCCTCGATCCGCTCGACCAGCGCCGGATCGACGGCAACGCCGTCGCGTTCGGTGCGGGCGCGCGCCGCCTTGCGGCGGGTGCCGGGCACATGCGTGCCCTCCTGCCCGGCAATGGCGGCGATGAGGTTTTCAACCTGCTGTCCAAAACCGTCCGAAAAGGCCGAGGGATCGAAGGCGATGAAGCATTGCCCCGTCCTCGGCGGCCCGCCGGCCGTGCCGGAAAACGGGCTGGCATCCTTGCTGAGCGCCGCGCCCGACAGGCAGGAGGCAAGGATTTCCACCAAAAGTCCTGCGCCAAAACCCTTGTGGCTGGCGGCGGGCAGCATCGCGCCCTTCAGCGCCTCCGCCGCATCGAGCGTCGGCCGGCCCTCGGCATCGATGGCCCAGCCGGGTTCGATCGGCCGGTTTTCGCGGGCGCGCAGCAGGATTTCCGATTTCGCCACGACGCTGGCCGACTGGTCGAGCACGAGTGCGGCCCCGCCCGCGCCATCCGGCACGCCGAGCGCGAAGGGATTGGTGCCGATGACCGCGCGGGCGCCGCCGGGCGGGGCGATGGAGGCCGGCGCATGGGTGGTGCAGAGCCCGAGCAGGCCGGCTTCCGCGATGCGTTCGGCATGATGGCCGAGCACGCCGCAATTATAGGAGTTGAACACCGTCATTGCCGCAACGCCGTTTTGACGCGCCGCCGCGATGAAACGCTCCCAGCCGGCATCGATGGCCGGATGGGCAAAGCCGGTGGCGGCATCGACGGTGACCGCGCCGGGGCGCGGCTGCGACACGACCGGTTGCGCCTGGCCGTCGACCTTGCCGCAGCGGACATGCTCGGCATAGATCGGCACGTAAAGCAGGCCGTGGCTGCGGATGCCGTCACGCTCGGCCAGCATGGTCGAGCGGGCGACGGCGGCGGCATTTTCCTCCAGGGCTCCCGCTGCCATCAGGGCGCGCAGGCACAGGTGCTCGACCGCTGCAAGCGGCATCGTCGTCGGTTCGGTCATGATGTCCTCAATCGTTGTCGGTGGTTCCGGCGCCCGCCCCCATTGCCCGCGACAGGTCCGAGGCCGGCACATAGGTTTTTGCGGCAAGCTGGAGGGCGGCGGTATATGCCGCCTCCGATGTCGCCGCCGGCCTCGACGAGAGTGTCGCTTCGGACGCATTGCCTTGTCCGTGCCGGACGAGGCGCAAGCGATCGGTCGCCGGCTCCCGGCAGGCGGCATCGAGCGGCAGGAGGGTTTTATCCTCACGCTGGGCCGCAAGCGACAGGCCCGCATTGCCAGCGGCAACACCGGCCAGCGCCAGCAGCAGCAAGGAACAATCCATGCTCTCCAAAGCCGCCTCTTCCGGCTCCTCGCCGCAGCACAGGGTGTCGATGGCGGGGAGGCCAGCGAGGATTACTTGCGGTCCATTTCCGGACAGCGCCCGGACGACGACAGCGATCGCATCGAGGCCGCGCGCCGACAGCCAGGCGGCAGCCTGGCCGATCTCCTCGGCGACCCCTTGCGGTAGGCCGGCGCCGCTGGCCGCCTTGCGGGCCGTCGAGGACACTTCGTTGTAGGACAGAAGGATATCGGTCATGGCAGCACCGGAAGCCAGCAATTATCAGTTTCGCCGGCCGCGATCTCGCCCGCGACAGGCGCGCCCTGGAACAGGGTGATCCGGGTCCAGCGATCCGAGCGCGGATCGAATTTAGACGCGCCGAAAAAGGCGAGCTTGCAGCGCAGCATGTCGATGGGCAGGCAGCGCTCCGACAGGAGATTGTCGCGGATTTCCGCGTAAGGCGCGCCCGCCGTCGTCTGGATGCGGCGCACGACATGACGGTGCTGCGGGAAACGGGCGAGGAAGGCGGCGACGGACAGCGTCTCCGGCTCTCCCTCCAGATCGGCGGCGAGCCGCTGCACCTGCCGGGCGATATCCAGCGGCAGTTCCAGCTCCTCGCCGGGCTCGGTTAAGCGGCGGCCGAGGCGCGGCTCCAGCTTCTCCTCCGACACATACCAGAACTGCGCGGTCTCCGCCGCTTCGGCAAAGGGGATGGATAAGGCCCAGCCGTAGTGCTCGCGGATCAATTGCCCGAGCGCCGCAAGCCGCATGGCCGGCTGCAGCGCCCCTTCCCGCGCCGCCGCCATGCCGGCGGCGAGATCGTCGTTTTCAGCACCCGCCATCTCGATGAGCGTCGCGGCCAGCAATTCCTGGAAATCGACCGACAGGGACAACGACCGGTCGAGAAGGCTGGCGACCGGGAACGGCAGGCCAAGCCGCGCCGGCTCGATCCAGCCTTCCGCCTCGGCCCATTCGCCGCGCAGGCGCAGGATGCGCGGCATCAGCGTCTGGTCCTCGACCGACCACTGGTCGAGATGCCGCGCCGCCTGTTGCCAAAGAGCGGCGAGGCGTTGCACCTGCTCCGCATCGAGGCGCGGCTTGGCGCGAACACGCGCCAGCGCGGTCTCGCGGGCCAGCGCCCAATTGTTGAGCAGCACCGGATGGTTGACGAGGAAGGGCGCCATGCCAAGGCCGGTGGAATTGCCGACGCCGATATGGCGGCGCAATTCCGGCGACAGCGGCACGAATGTTTCCGGCGCGCGGTGGCGGGCGACGTGTTCGACCAGATCGTGGGAGAATTCGCGGATCAGCCAGACGGTCAGCATTTCCGCCTGGAACGGCCCGTCCAGCCCCGCGCGCTCCGCCAGCACGAAACGGTCGGCGATGCCGAACTTGCCGTTGCCATAGACCGCCGTGGTGCGCAGCAGGTAACCCACCTCGCCGAGGCGCTCCCGGTCGGGCTGGCGGCCCTGGCTCAGGCTTTCGGCGACATGCTCGAAGAAACGCACCGACTTGTTGGCGCGGCTGAGCACCAGGTCGCGCGGGCCGAAACGTCCCGCCTCCTGCCGCGGCGCATTGGCGCGCAGCCGGTCGATTTCGGCTGCATCGGGAACGCCGTCATAAAGCACATAGCTGGTATCCCAGGCCTCGGCGATCACCCGGTCGGAACGCTGCTCGTCCGCCAACGGGCAGGAAAAGGCGACGAGGCTGTAATCATGCCCGCCGAGCCGCACGGTATAGACGGCATCGCCAAAGCCTTTGATATCCATATCCCACACGGGCCGGCGCACATCCGTGCCGCTTTCTGCGAGCCGGCGGAGCAGCGTGCGCAAAAAGCTGATCCGCGTCGGAAAGGAGGCGCCCATGCGGGCAAGGCGCATGACGGTGTCGGGCGCGCGCAGCGCCGGGTTCCGCTCGTCGGTGCGGTTAACAGCGGCGGCGGTCATGGCTTCGGCTCGAAGGATTGCGTGTAGAAGCGCAGCCAGTTGCCGCCCATGACGGCGGCGACGTCTTCCGAGGAGAAGCCGGCGCGGCGCAGGCCCTCGCGCAGGTTGGGAAGATCGGCATTGTTGGTGAACCACTGCGGCTGGCTGGGGAAACCGGCGGCGGATGCCGTGCCCTCGCCGTAATCCGTCACCTTCGACCAGCGGCCGTTGCGCATCCAGGTAACCACCGAATCCGGCTGGTCCTGGCAGAGATCGCTGCCGATGCCGATATTTTCGACGCCGTAACGCGAGGCGGTCTCCGCCACCATCTCGCAAAAGCTTTGCAGCGTGCAGTTCGAGCCATCCTTAAGGTGGTGCGGATAGAGCGACAGGCCGAGCATGCCGCCCGATCGGGTCAGCGCCCTCAGGACGGTGTCGGACTTGTTGCGCAGCGCCTTGTGCCACCAGTGCGGATTGGCATGGGTGATGGCGATGGGCCGCGTTGAAATGTCGATGGCTTCCAGCGTCGAGCGCTCGGCGGAATGGCTCATGTCGACGACCATGCCGACGCGGTTCATCTCGGCGATGACCTGGCGGCCGAAGCGGGTGATACCGGGATCCTCGCCCTCATAGCAGCCGGTCGCCAGCAGCGACTGGTTGTTGTAGCTGAGCTGCATGAAGCGGACGCCGAGCGTCTGCAACACCTCGACCAGGCCGATATCGTCCTCGATGGGCGACGGGTTCTGCAGGCCGAAGAAGATCGCCGTGCGGCCCTCGCGCATCGCCCGCTCGATATCGCCGCCGGTGCGGCCGGCGAAGACCAGCTCGGGATGACGCTCGAAATGGCGGTTCCAGGCAATGATATTGGCGACCGTCTCGCGGAAATTCTCGTGATAGGCGATGGTCGCATGCACGGCATGGACGCCGCCGGCGCGCATCTCCTCGAAGACGCTGCGGCTCCAGTTGGCATATTGCAGGCAGTCGACGAGGGGAGTTGGAAACTGCGCATCCATGGGTCTTACTCCGGCTCTCCCGCCCGGATATAGGCGGTCTTGACCTGGGTGTAGAATTCGGCGGCCGAACGGCCCTGCTCGCGCGAGCCGAAGCTTGAATCCTTGCGCCCGCCAAAGGGCACATGATAGTCGGTGCCGGCCGTCGGCAGGTTGATCGTGACACAGCCGGTCTCGACATGTCGCCTGAAATGCGTGGCGCGGGCAAGGGAGCGGGTGAAGATGCCGGCGACCAGCCCGAAGCGGGTGTCGTTGACGACCTTCAACCCCTCTTCATACGAACCGACCTTCTGCACGGCCGCGATGGGCGCGAACATTTCCTCGCGGTTAAAATCCATGGCGTTGGTGGTGCCGGTCAACAGCGCCGGGCGCATGTAAAAACCGTCCTGCGCCAGCGTCAGGCGCTCGCCGCCGACCGCGACCTCCGCGCCAGCGGCGCGTGCCCGCTCCATCCAGCCGAGGTTGGCATCGAGCTGGCGGGCGCTGACCACGGGGCCGACCTGCGTGCCCTCGGCCAGCGCATGGCCGACCTTGAGGGCACCGACCGCCTTGGCGAGCTTGTCGACGAAGGCGTCATGGATCTTGTCATGCACTACGAGGCGCGAGGAGGCGGTGCATTTCTGCCCCGTTCCGGAATAGCCGCCGCCGATGGCGGCCGCGACGGCGAGGTCGAGATCGGCGTCGTCCATCACCAGCAGCGCGTTCTTGGAGCCAAGTTCGAGCTGGAACTTGGTGAGATTGGCAGCCGCCGCCATCGCCACCTCGCGGCCGACCTCATAGGAGCCGGTGAAGGTGATGGCATCGACGCCGCGATGGCCGGCCAGCCCGTTGCCGACGACGGCGCCCGGCCCCATCAAGAGCTGGAACGTGCCTTCCGGCAGGCCGGCGCGGTGGATGATCTCGGCCAGCGCCCAGGCGGAGGCCGGGGTCTCGTTGGCCGGCTTCCAGATGACGGCATTGCCATAGGCCAGCGCCGGCGCGGTCTTCCAACTTGCCGTCGCGGTCGGGAAATTCCACGGCGAGACGACGGCGACGAGCCCCATCGGCTCGCGGCGCATGTCGATCTCGATGCCGGGACGCACCGAGTCGGCGTTTTCGCCGAGCTGGCGCAGCACTTCCGCCGCATAATAGGTGAAGAACTGCCCGGCGCGAAACACCTCGCCACGGCCTTCCGCCAGCGGCTTGCCCTCTTCGCGCGACAGGAGTTCGCCAAGCTCGGCGGAGCGCTCCATCAGCTCGGTGCCGATGCGGTGCAGGATCGCCTGGCGCTGCTCCAGCCCGGTCGCCCGCCAGGCGGGCATGGCGGCGCGGCCGGCGGCGACCGCCTCCTCGACATCGGCGGCATTCGCCTGCGCATAGAGGCCGATCAGGTCGCCGACATCGGAGGGATTGCGGTTTTCGTGGAAGCGTTCACCCTGCCTCCATTGGCCGCCGATCAGGTTGGCGTAGCGTTCTGCCATGTGCGGTCTCCATTCTGTTCGGATGAAAAATCCGCCAGCGGGCCGCTTCAATCAAGCAGATATTTCTGTTATAAATTTCAGAAGAATTGAAGTGAGCGCCATGATCAAGCTGGAAGCATTGCGGGTCTTCGTCACCGTGGCGGAGAGCGGGAACATCAAGGATGCGGCCGATGCGGTGGGCCGCACGGCGTCGGCCGTGTCGATGACCTTGAAACAGCTCGAAGACGAGATCGGCGGGCCGCTGTTCCAGACCGACCGCAAGAACAGCCTGACGGCGCTCGGCAATCTGATGCTCGATCTCGGCCGCGAGCAGATCAGGAGTTTCGACAAGTCGGTCAGCATCATGCGCGCCTTCGCGCATAGCCGCATCGGCAGCCTGTCGATCGCCTCGGTGCCGTCGGTCGCCACCAACCTGCTGCCGCCGATCCTGCAACGCTTCCTCGAGACACGGCCGCAGGTGCAGGTGGAGCTGTTCGACATCGACACGGCGCAGGTGCGGCGCATGGTGGAAAGCGGCGTCGCCGATATCGGGATTGCCGGCGAAAGCCGCGGCGGCGGCGGGGTGGAATTCACGCCGCTGTTCAGCGACCGCTTCAAGCTGCTCTGCCGCCAGGACCACGACCTCTGCCGCCTCGACCGTCCGGTCGCGTGGAGCGACCTGCAGGGCGCGACGCTGATCCGCAACGGCGCCTCCGACCGGATCGAGGCCGAGGCCTACCGGCAGCTTGCGAGCCAATCGCTCATCACCGTCTACAACGTCACCTCGCTGGTGGCGATGGTCAAGGCCGGGCTCGGCCTCACCATCCTGCCGTCGCTGACCATGCACGGCCCACATGAGGGCGTGGCGGTGCTGGAATTGGCCGATGCGGCGGCCAGCCGGCAGGTCGGGCTCGTCGAGCGCCGCGACGTTCCCCCCTCCCCGGTCGCCGCCGCCTTCCGCGCCTTCGCGGTCAAGGAAATCCCGGCGCTGGTCGCCGCGCGCCTGGAGACTTGAAAGCCCCCATCACTTTGACGCGAAGCCAGCGGCAAAAACTTGGGAAAAAGAAGAAACTTTGCTATGCACCGCTTCGATCTCTTGTTTTATCGCATTTCCGAACGGAAAATCGGCCTCTGCCTTTTCCCGGAAATGCCTGTGTAGCCGGTGACAGGGCCGGCGACGATCGATGCGAAAGTACGGCTGCGAATGAATACTCTTGCCCTTCTCAAGCGTTTTGCGCGCTATTATCGCCCCTATCGGGGCCTGTTCGTGCTCGATTTCACCAGCGCCGTCGCGGCCGGCGTGCTGGAACTGGCCTTTCCGGTAGCGGTGACGCTGTTCATCGACCGGCTGCTGCCGACCGGCCAACTCGGGCTCATCGGGCTCGCCGCGGCCGGCCTGCTCGCCATCTATCTCGTCAATGCCGGGCTGCAGGTGATCGTCACCTATTGGGGCCACATGCTCGGCATCCGCATCGAGACCGAGATGCGCCGCAAGGCCTTCGACCATCTGCAGAAACTCTCCTTCGGCTTCTTCGACAACCAGAAGACCGGCCATCTCGTCGCGCGGCTGACCAAGGATCTGGAGGAGATCGGCGAGGTCGCCCATCATGGCCCCGAGGATCTGTTCATCGCCCTGATGACCCTGGTCGGCGCCTTCCTGCTGATGCTGCAGGTGCATGTTCCCTTGGCTCTGCTGACAGCGCTGATCGTGCCGCTGACGGCCTGGGTTACCGGCCGCTACGGCGCGCGCATGACCGGCACCTGGCGGGCGCTTTACGGCCGTGTGGCCGAATTCAACGCCCGCATCGAGGAAAATGTCGGCGGCATCCGCGTCGTGCAGGCCTTTACCAACGAGGACCACGAGCGAAAACTGTTTGCCGAAAGCAACCAGAACTACCTGCGCACCAAGCTCGCCGCCTACAAGGTGATGGCCGCCTCGACCTCGCTCTCCTACCTGTCGATGCGCTTCGTGCAGGTGGTGGTGATGCTGGCGGGCGCCTGGTATGTGGTCCACGGCAATCTCACCGCCGGCGGTTTCGTCGGTTTCCTGCTGCTGGTCAACGTCTTCTTCCGGCCGCTCGACAAGATCAATTCGGTGATCGAGACCTATCCCAAGGGCGTGGCGGGCTTCCAGCGCTACGTCGCCTTCCTCGACACGCGGCCCGATATCGTCGACCGAGACGGCGCGCGCGAAGTCGCGCGGCTTGACGGCGACATCGCCTATCGCGACGTGCGTTTCGGCTATCGGCCGGAGAGCCCGCTGCTTGACGGCTTCAACATTTCGATCAAGGCGGGCGAGACGGTTGCCTTCGTCGGCTCGTCCGGTGCCGGCAAGACGACGATCTGCTCGCTGCTGCCGCGCTTCTACGACGTCGCCGATGGCGCGATCACCATCGATGGCATCGATATCAGGGACATGACGCTGAAATCGCTGCGCTCCAACATCGGCATCGTGCAGCAGGATGTTTTCCTGTTCGCCGGCACGATCCGCGAGAACATCGCCTATGGACGGCTGGAGGCGGGCGAGGCCGAGATCGTCGAGGCGGCGCGGCGCGCCCGGCTCGACGGCGTCATCGCCGCCCTGCCGGACGGCTTCGACACCATCATCGGCGAGCGCGGGGTCAAGCTCTCCGGCGGCCAGAAGCAGCGGCTGGCGATCGCCCGCATGTTCCTGCGCAATCCGCCGATCCTCATCCTCGACGAGGCGACCTCGGCGCTCGACACCGAAACGGAACGGGCGATCCAGCAATCTTTGGCCGAACTATCGAAAGGCCGCACGACGCTGGTCATCGCCCATCGCCTCGCCACCATCGCCAATGCCGATCGCATCGTCGTCGTCGAGAACGGCCGCGTGGTCGAGCAGGGCAGCCATGGCGATCTCATTGCCCGCAAGGGCAGCCGCTACGGCCGGCTGCATACGCTGGCCGACGAGCGCGACCGCGTCAAGGCGTCCTGACGGAGGTTGCGTCCGGCCCTTGCCAAGCGCAGGAACGACAACTACAGAGAGGCTTGGCGTTCAGAGCGGGAGAGAAAGTTGCAGCTGCTACCGGACAGCAAGCGTATCCTGGCTGTCTATCTGATCAATATGGACGGCGCGACCGATCGCCTGGCGGCGATGATGGAAAAGACGTCCGCGGTCGGCCTGACCTCCGTCGAGCGTGTCGCCGGCGTCGACGGCCGCAAGCTCGATTATCCGATCGCCGAATTCAGCGAACTCTCCTACAAGCTGCTGCATGGCCGCCGCCGCACGCCGCCGGAAATCGGCTGTTACCTCAGCCATGTGGTGTGTGCGCGCAAATTCCTGGAGAGCGGCGCCGATTTCGCCCTCATCCTCGAAGACGACGTCGCCTTCAAGGATGATTTCATGCAGACGCTGGATGCCGCCGCCAGCCATCCCGGCGACTGGGATCTGCTGCGCCTGACCACGGTGAGCAACGGCCGGAAATTTCGTTTCCGCCCCCTGAACGGCGAGCGCGCCCTGGCTGTCGCCCTGACGCGCGAAAAGGGCTCGGGCGCCTACCTGATCAACCGCAAGGCCGCGTCGTGGATCACGAAAAAGCTGGTGCCGATGCGGCTCGCCTACGACATCGCCTTCGATCTCGAATTCCTGTCCGGGCTGAAGGCGACCTTCGTCGATCCGTTGCCCGCCGACCAGGATACCGGCTATGAAAGCCAGATCCAGAACGACCTGCGCCGCTACCGCCTGCCGCGCTGGCGCTATGTCACCGTGCTGCCCTATCGCATCTATCTCGAAACGAGCCGCGTGCTGCTGCGCGGCCTGCGGCTGCTGGGCTATAGGCTGGGACTTGCCTGAACAGGCGAATCTCCTGCACGCAAATGGCGGAGAAGTTTTATGAAAAAACAACCGCACCGAGACTCAACCCTTTGTTTTTGTTACATGACTGTCATGAAACTGTCATGAAAGGGCAAAAGCGTTGCAACTTGGCAACGCTGTTTCGGCCGCAACATCGCTTGCGGGAATTGTGACAGAATTGTCTTTTGCATTTGCGAAGCCGATCGCCAATTTTCCCCGCGGACACGGACCTCAAGGGAAACGTGACCATCGATTTGGGGGTGGGGCCATTTATTTGCCCGCCGCGGAAAGCAGTTCCTGCTTTCCGTCTTACATTGGAGATAGACATGAACATCAAGAGCCTTCTCATCGGCTCCGCGGCGGCGCTTGCTTTCGTTTCCGGCGCCCAGGCTGCAGACGCGATCGTCGCCGCTGAACCGGAACCCATGGAATATGTCCGCGTCTGCGACGCCTACGGCACCGGCTACTTCTACATTCCCGGCACCGAGACCTGCCTGAAGGTCGGCGGCCGCGTCCGCTTCGACGTCCAGGCTGCAAGCTCGTATCGTCCGCACAGCGATCTCGGCTGGTCCACCAAGTCGCGCGCCGAAATCTACCTCGACTCGGCCAGCGACACCGAATACGGCCCGCTGAAGACCAAGATCGTCACCCGCTTCGACTTCGACGGCACCTATAACGACGGCACGCACACCACCACCAAGCTGATGGCGGCCAACATCCAGCTCGCCGGCTTCCTCGTCGGTCTGGCCGATTCGCAGTTCACCAGCTTCACCGGCAGCGCCGGCGACGTCATCAACGACGACGTCGTTGCCTACGGCCAGTACGAAGTCAACCAGATCAGCTACGTCTACAAGGGCGACAACGGCTTCAGCGCCATGATCTCGGTCCAGGACGACCGCGGCGCGATCGTCGGCAAGGATGCCTTCGGCAACACGCTCTATGCCAGCGGCGACGACTACGCCGTCGACGTCGTGGCCGGCCTCGGCTTCAAGACCGACGCCTTCCAGTTCCGCATCGTCGGCGGTTATGACGAAAGCGCCGAGGAAGGCGCCGTCAAAGCCCGCCTCGACGGCACCTTCGGCAAGATCAACGCCTTCATCATGGGCGCATGGAATTCCGACGGCGACGTCGTCCACGTCTTCGCGCCGGGCGATTCCATCGGCCAGAGCTGGGGTGACTGGGCCTTGTGGACCGGCGTCGGCGCCAAGCTTTCCGACACGCTGGCCGCCAACCTGCAGGTTGCCTACACCGACAACGAGACCCTCGCTGCCGCTGCAAACCTGAAGTGGAACCCGGTTTCGGGCCTGCTGATCCAGCCGGAAATCACCTACACCAAGTGGAAAACGATCGACGAAGACCAGTGGAACGGCATGATCCGTTTCCAGCGTACCTTCTGATCGATCCGTTTTTCGCGGAAAATGGAGCCCGGCGGTCATCCCGCCGGGCTTTTCCGTGCGACGATCAGCCTGCGTTGTGGCCCATGCGGGCAAAGCGCGCCGGCTCGGTCTTTTCCAGCCTTACCGCCAGCAGGTAGCCGATGACGGCGGCGAGCGGGATCAGCGCCGGCAGGATGATGCCGAGGATGCCGCCGGTGGTGCCGGTGAGATCGCCGAAATGCAGGAAGATGTAGACGAACAGGCCAGCCATGACGAGGCCGGAGACCAGCGGCAGCACGAAAGTCGCCAGCGGCTGGCCACTGATCCCCTGCCGGCGGAAGAAGACGATCACCGACAGCGACGTCACGGTCATCATCGCGAGCACGCCGAGCGTGCCGATCTGGCTGATCCAGGTGAACATGTTGAGCACCGGATCGAGGCCGAGGCCGGCGAACAGCGCCAGCACGATCAGCGCGCCGGCCGTCTGCGTGACCGAGCCGACATGCGGGCTCTGGTGTGCGTCATGGGTGCGGCCGAAGGCGGCCGGCAGCAGGCCCTCGCGCCCGGCGACATAGCTGTAGCGGGCGATGTAGTTGTGGAAGGCCGACAGCGCCGCAAACAGGCTCGACACCAGCAGCAGGCCGGCAATCGCCGGAACCGGGCCGCCGACATACTGGTCGGCGAGGATGAAGAAGAAGGCGGAGGGGTCCGAAAGTCCCTGCAGCGTCGGCATCAGCTTGTCGGCGCCGACGCCGACGATCATCAGCCAGGTGGTGAAGACGAAGAAGACGCCGATCATCAGCACCGAGAGATAGGTGGCGCGCGGAATGGTCTTTTCCGGGTCGCGGGCCTCTTCGGCATAGATGGTCGTCGCCTCGAAGCCGATGAAGCAGCCCATGCAGAACAGCACCGCCGCCGTCAGCGAGCCGGAAAACATCACATTCGTGTCGAAGATATTGAGGGCAAGACCGCTTTCGCCGCCCTTGCCGATGATGGCGAAATCGACGACCAGCACGACGAGATATTCGAGCGCCACGACGAAGACCAGCACCTTGGCCGACAGATCCACCTGGCGATAGCCGAGGATGCCGACCAGCGCGATGGCGATCAGGCTCCAGCCCCACCAGGGCAGGACCAGCCCATGCTCACCGAAGACGCCGGCGGCGATGCCGCCGAGCAGGCCGATCAGGCCGAACTGCATGGCGTTATAGGCGACCAGCGCCACGATGGCGATGGCGCCGGCCGTGCGCCCGCCGAGCCCGCGCGCCGCATAGGCGTAGAAGGCCCCCGCATTGGTGACGTGGCGCGACATGGCGACATAGCCGACGGCGAAGGCCAGCATCACCAGCGTCACGAACACGAAGGTGGCGGGGATGCCCGCGCCGTTTCCGAGCAGGAAGGCGATCGGCATGGCGCCGGCCACCCCTGTCAAAGGCGCTGCCGCCGAAATCACCATGAAGGTGACGGCAAGCAGGCCCAGAGAATTTTTCCGAAGCTGGTTCGCTCCGACTCCCGATATCTCAGCCATTGTTCCTCTCGATCTTTTTGTCGGTGTTCGCACGTTCGGGAGAGACGCGGCGCGCCTCCCCTGAAAACGGGTTTATGTCAGGCGCCGGTCTTTCCGCCGGCTTTCCATTCCAGATCCGGCGGGAAAACCGCCGGGGAATTCGTCATTCAGGCGCCGGAAGATGCACGGCGCGGCGATAGGCGCGCTGGCCGTAGAGCAGCGCCGCCGGGCTTTCCGAGAGTTTCACTCCCATCACCCGCCCGACGATGATGTGATGCGTTTCCCACAACACGGAGGTGGCCACGCGGCATTCGAAGGCGGCCGTCGCCCCTGTCAGCATCGGCTGGCCGAGCTCGCCGGCGATCCAGTCGGCGCGCTCGAAACGGGCGGCATGTTCGCCCGCGCCCGCCCGGCCGGCGAAGAGGTCGGAGAGCTGCTGCTGGTCTTCCTGCAACAGGTTGGCGCAGAAGGCGCGATTCCTGAGGATCGCCGGGGCCACCGGGCTCAGGTGATGGATGCAGGCGAGCAGCGAGGGATGATCGCCATCGGCCGAGACGGAAGTGAGCGAACTGATCGTCACCCCGTAACGCCCCGCCTCGCCATCGGTGGTGGCGACCGCGACGAAGGTCGCGGCGCGGCTCATGCCTTCCAGAAATCGACTGCGCAGATCGGTATCGATGATCATGGTCTTCACCCCAGGTCGAAGAAGCGTTCCAGCTCCACATCGGGAATCTTGCGGCGGAATTCATTGTGCTGGCTTTCGCGCGTGGCGGTGAACGCCTCGACGAAGCGCGGCGACAGCCAGTCGGCGGCAAAGGCCGAGCCGCGCAGGCGCTCGATCGCTTCCGGCATGGAGCGGGCGAAATCGCGTGGCGTTTCCTGGCTGTAGCCGTTGCCGATGGTCTCCGCATCCGGCTCGATCTTTTCAAGGATGCCGGCGACGCCGGCCGCGACTGTCGCTGCGACCGTCAGGTAGGGATTGGTATCGGCGCCGGGCAGGCGGTTTTCAACGCGCAGCGAGCCGGCATCGTGGCCGACGATGCGGAAGCAGGTCGTGCGGTTCTCGTAGCCCCAGGTGAGGCCGGGCGGCGCAAACGTGCCCGGCGCAAAGCGGCGGTAGGAATTGACCGTCGGCTGGAAGATCAGCGTCATGTCGCCGATATATTTCTGCAACCCGCCGATGAAATGGCGGAAGGTCTGCGACACGCCGTTCTTCTGCGAGGGATCGTGGAAAACCGAACGGCCCTCATGGTCCTTCAGCGACACATGCACATGGATTGACTGGCTGTCGGCATGTTCCGTCCAGCGCGGCATGAAGGTCACGCATTTCCCCTGCCGCTGCGCCAGAGCGCGCAAAAAATTCTTGAGCAGGACGAGTTGGTCGGCAGGCTCCAGGCCTTCGCCTGCGGCGATGCAGGCTTCGAGGAAGCCGCCGCCGATCTCCTCATGCATCTTGGCAAGCTCGATGCCCAGCGGCTCGCACATGGCGGCGACCGCCTCGTACCATTCGGTCTGCTGCACCTGATAGAGCACGAGATCGTGGCTGCCGTGCTGGGTCGCGGTCTTGAGGTTGCGATAGCCCTTTTCGCGCGCGCTTTCCGGCGTTTCGTCGAACAGGGTATATTCCAGCTCCATCCCGTAGCAGAGATTGAATCCGGCCTCGTTGACGCGCGACAGCACGCGTTTCAGCAGCGAGCGCGGGCAGAATTCGGCGGTCGCGCCGGAATAATTGGCGAGAACCAGCATGTCGTGGCCCGGCTTCGACCAGGGCAGGCGGCGCGCCGTCGCGGGATCGATCACCAGCGGATCGTCGTGGAAATCCGAGCTGCCGTCGGAGACGCCGGGAATGGTCAGGACGACGTCGGTCGGGTCGAGCGCCAGCGTTACCGGCGACATGCCCATGCCGTTTTTGGCGATGCCCTTGAGGCTGCGGGCCGAGACCATCTGCCCGCGCAAAAGGCCGTTGGTATCCGTCATCGCCACCGTGGCGAAGCGGCTTTCCGGATCGGCCAGATATTCATCAACTGTCATGGTTCCACCTGCTGAAGGGCCCGTTGAAGGGGTTGGGCGCTTATGAGCGCTTCTAGTGTGGCGAGATCGTCCTTCGGCCTTGTCGAATAAGCCTTGAGGAAAACCCGCAAACCGTTGTTCACGTAACGCGCGATCTCGGCCCGCGAGGGCGGCGCGTCGGGCATGTAGAGCGCCTGCGTGCGCGGCGCCGAAAGGATGAGGCCCCACAGATCCTGGGCGGCGAGTTCGGCATCGTCGAAGTCCAGCTCGCCGGCGGCGCGCCGGCCGGAGAGGTAATCCATGATGCCGGAAAGCAGCCGATCGGGGCCGGATTGCTGGTAGGCGCGGCCGATTTCGGGAAAGCGCTGCACTTCGCCGATGATCAGTCGCGCCAGCGACAGGAGATCGGGGCGCAGCACGGCATCGGCGTAATCCCAGGCGAAGCCGTGGAGATCGGCGACCATGCCCTTGCCGGAGGGATGCTGGAAGAATTCCAGCATCTGGTCGCGCTCGCCATGCAGCATGGCCGAAAACAACGCCTCCTTGGATTCGAAATACTGGTAGAGCGTCGGTTTGGACAGCCCGGATTCGATGGCGACCGCATCCATGGTCGTGCCGGAATAACCGGCCTCGGCAAAGACTTTCAGGGCGGCGTCGAGCACGCGGCGCTCGCGTTCGATCCGGTTCTGCTGGCGGCGTGAAAGGGCGGTCATCGCGGCAATCCCTCCAGGAATTCGAGAAGGATGCGATTATAGACCGAAGGCTGCTCCACGTTACAGACATGCCCGGCATTCGCGATGGTTTCGTAGCGCACATCCGCGGCGGACGCCTCGGCATGGATAAGCCCGGCAACGCCGCGGATTTCCTTCGGCGAGGCCAGCCGGTCGAATTCGCCCGTCATCATCAGCACCGGCATGGTGAGCCGTGAAAAATCGAAACGCTCCGGCGGGTTGGTGAAGCAGGTCAGCGCATCGCGATAGGTGGCGGAGGGGATCGCCGCCATCGACCTGAAAAGCTGGTCCTTGACTGCCTCGGATGCCTCCGGCCCGGCGAGAACCTTGACCACGGCCGGCGCGAAATCGGCTGGCGTCTGGCCTGCATCCAGCGGCACCTGGCGGCTCGTACGGAACGCCTCACGTTCCTCGACGCCGGCTTCCGACATGCCGGTGCAACCGCCCGAAAGCACGAGGCCGGCAAGGCGGCCGGGATGGCGCATGGCGAAGGAGGTGGCGATCCATGAGCCATAGGACAGGCCCACCAGCACCAGCTTTTCGGCTCCGAGCGCAGTCATGACCGATAGAATGTCGTCGCAGTAATCCTCGACGGTGGATTGCTCGGGCCCGAGTTGGCTATCGCCGTAGCCGCGCAGGTCGAGCGCTGCCGCGCGCATCGTCGAGCCAACGACGGAGACCTGCGCCTCCCAATTCCAGCGCGCCCCGCCGATGCCGTGCAGGAACAGGCAGAGCGGGCCGTCCATGGGCGGCGATAGCGTCAGGGCCAGACGCGGCGTCTCGCCGACCGTCATGGAGTTCAGGGCGACGGGCGCGGGAAGGGCCTGCCCGGCAGGGGCCTCCCCGCTGCGTATCGCCGCTTCGGAAAGCGCGGCGATGCCCATTTCGAAGATATATTTGGTGCCTTCGCAGATCGCCGCCAGCCGGACGGGGTCCGACGCTTCGGCCTGCGCGGTCCAGAGGATCGTGCTGCCGCCGCCCTCGCCTGCCGTGACCGTCACACGGCCATCATAGGCATCGACACCGGCGATGCCCTGCAGATGGGTATAGGCGAGCGTTCTTTCGCTGTCGCTGAAGAAGGTGCGGCGCTCGCGATAGAGGGTGCCCTCGCCATGGACGGTGAAGGCGCGCACAAGATGGCCGGCCGCATCGCGCTCGGCCCGGATCGTAGCGATGGCGGGATGCCAGGCGCCGCAGAAATCGCGGGCGATCGCCCAGACCGCCTCCGGAGAGGCGGTGCTCACTCCCAGAACCTCGACCCGGTCGCGCGCCATCGGATCAGCGCACCGCGCGGCCGGTGGCGTGTTCACCGCGCCACAGGGAGTTGCGGGCTCCGCCCTCGTCGCCGGGGGCGTTGTCGATCTCGTCCATGTCGTAGAGGGCGAGAACGGCGAGGTAATCCTCCATGATCTCGGAGGTGAAGGGCAGCATCAGCGCGCCGCAGCGGCTGTCGCGGTACATGCGCTCCAAGGGCAGCGTCTTCAGCATCGACTGGCCGCCGCAGGTGCGGATCGCCATCGAGGTCATTTCGGCGGCACCCTCCATGACGTTGTATTGCGCAGCATACATGCGCAGCACCTCGCCCTTGGTCGGGAAACCCTTGGCCTCGCTGAAAGCCTGCCACCACAAGGCGCGCATATTGGCGAGACGGGCGTACATCTTGCCGACGGCGACGCGCTTGGTGGCGTACATGCGCCGGTCGATCGGCGGCTGGCCGGGCACCTTGCCCTTGAGGTAATCGACCATGAAGTCGAAGGCCCCTTGCGCCACGCCCATATAGGTCGGCGACAGCGTCGCCATCATGTGCGGGAAGTTCGGCAGGGTCTTGCCGAAGATGCCGCGCGGCATCAGGAGATCGTCATGGGCGACGAAGACGTCCTTGAGGATCAGGTCGCGCGAATTGGTGCCGCGCATGCCGAGCGGATCCCAGTCGCCCTTGACCGACAGGCCGGGCGTGTCCTTGTGGACCACGAACAGCATCGTGTCCTCATGGCGCGGCTCCTGGCCCTCGAACACCTCGGTGCAGACGATGGTGTAGTAATCGCAATAGCCGGCCAGCGAGGCGAATTTCTTGAAGCCGTTGATCACCCAGCCGCCGTCGACCTTGCGGCACTGGGTCTGGTTCGGCTTGGAGGTCCAGTTCTGGCCGCCTTCCGAGATCGGCTGCGAGTAGATCGCCTTCTCGGCGATGGCGCGGCGGAACTGGCGTTCGCGCAAGGGGGCGAATTCGGCCTTTTCCTCCGGCGTCAGGTTCGGCATCTCGAACATGAAACGCGACCAGGCCATGGAGGAATTGTGCATGTTGAAGGTCAGCGCGGTGGCGCCGCAATATTTGCCTATCTCGGCCCCGACCATGGCATATTCGAACATCGAAAAGCCCCAGCCGCCGAACTCTTCGGGAATGCAGAGGCCCAAAAAGCCTTCCTCGGCCAGATCCCGGTAATTCTCGACCGGGAAGGAGGCGTCGTCGTCGATGCCCTTGGCGCGGGGGGCGAATTTTTCGCGGCCCAGCTCGTTGACGCGGCGCAGCACCGCCTGGACCTCAGGCCGGATGCGCGAGAGGTCGTAGTAATCGGCAATATCGCTCATGCTTGTTCTCCAGAGGCAGTGAAATTAAACTGCCAGTTCCCCTTGCAGAACGCCGTCCTTGACGACGGTTCTTCCGTCCAATGTGATGGTGCAGTTGCGCATCGGCAGGTCGAAATGGCCGAGCGTGTAGCGGCCGGCATACTGGTTCGCCCCCGTGGACCACAGGAAGGAGCCGGCAAGTGCCCTGAATTCCACCGCCTGCATGTCGCGCTTGTCGTACATAACAGCCGAAACCCATTTGGCGCGCGGGTGCATGCCCCAGCCGACATGGCTCATGCCGAAGGCGTTGCGGTCTTCCCAGGCTTCCATATATTCACGGAAATGCAGGGCATCGATGCCGTCGCCCTTGATGGCGGTGACGAAATCGTTCTCGACGGTGAAGTCGATGCGGCTGGTCAGCACCGTCTTGAAGGTCAGGTTCATGTCGCCGACGTCCATGACGATGCGGCCGTTGACGCTGTTCTTGCCGGGAAAGGCAAGGCAGAGCCCGCCCGGCCAATGGGCGACCGCGCCCGGACGGGTGCCGAAACCCGGGGTGCCGCCGCAGGGCGCGCCGTCGATATTGATCACCAGATCGGTGCCGGCCGGCGAGGTGACACGCATCTCCCTGGCGTCGCGCAGCATCTGGATGCCGAGCTCGACCTTGGCGGCGATGTCCGCCGTCGGCTCGGTGCGTTCGAGAATTTCGGGATGCTCGTTGCAGACCACCAGCAGGCGGGCGATGCCGGCATCTTCGATTTCGGGCCATTCCGGCGCGTGGATCAGGCCCTCGACGGTGCAATCGACGATGACCTCGACGCCCTTCAGCGCCTCGATGACGGCGCGGTTGCCCTGGATCGCCCAGGAGGTGCCGGTGGACTTGACCGGCACCGGCGCGGTCTGGCGCGGCGTCGGCATCTGGATCATGCAATAGTCGGCGCCGAGATCATGCAGCGCCAGATCGGAAAGCTGGACGAGCACCGGACGCGACTGGGTTTCCGAGAGGATCGCCACCTTCGTGCCCCTGGAAATGCCGTTCAGCGCGAAAACGCGCCGAAAGCAATCCAGCCATTTCCCCTCGATTCGTTCCTGCAGCATTGCAAACGCCTCCCTCGACGGACCGCGCAGGCGATCCGATCAGACTTTCGCCGCCAACATGCGTTCGCGGCAGCCGACAAAGACTCAATTCAAGAATACCGTTCCGGCGATGCCGTGACCGATGCGTTCCCTTGCCAGATTTTTCTCTGGTCAATTTCTTAACTGATGAGTTAAGGTTTGCGCGTTTTCATTTCGGCTGTCAACAGGATTTTCGAAAATTATATCTCGTTCGATTATTTTTCCGATTTTCGAGCGTTCCACTCCGCCCAGACGGGTCGCGCCAGGCTGAAAGTATCGTGGCTGCGCACGTAGTCGCTGCCGTAGGAGCGGGCGACGAGATCGAGTTTCGGCGTGTCGATATGGGCGCGCTCGGCGTTCAGCACGCAGTCGTCGGCGACATGCACGGTCAGCACCCGGCCGATCACCACCGTCTGGTTCGGCCCTGTGACGACTGAAGACAGCGACACGCATTCGAACGACACGGGGCTTGCGGCGATGCGCGGTGGCTTCACGCGCGCCGATGGCAACGTCTCCAGCCCTGCCAGCGCCAGTTCGTCGACACCGCGCGGCGCATCGATGGCGGTGACGTTCATCGCCGCCACCAGCCGCTCCGGCACGAGATTGACGACGAATTCGCCAGTGTCGAGAATGTTTTTCGCCGTATCCTTGAATCCGCGCACGGGATCGGCGAGCAGGCCGAGCGCCACGGTCGGCGGGGCCGAGCCCATGACGTTAAAAAAGCTGTAGGGCGCGGCGTTCAGCCCGCCCTCCCTGTCCTGCGTCACCACCCAGGCGATGGGACGCGGCATGACGGTCGCCGCCAGCAGCTTATAGGCATTCTGGGGGCCGACCTCTTCCAGATCGAAACGCATTGCAAGCACCTGTAGCTCAACCGCCGACGCCCGCGCCAATAAGCGCGGGGCCAACGGTTCGTTGAACGAATTTACAAAGAGGTCATAGACCTTATTCGGGCGTGGCGTCGACCACGGGATGGCGGATCGTGCCGATGCCCTCCACGCAGGCGACGACGACATCGCCCGGCCACATCCATTCCTGCGGCGTGCGGCCGGCGCCCACGCCTTCCGGCGTGCCGCTGGCGATGATGTCGCCAGGCTCCAGCGTGATGCCGGAGGAGATGTCGGCGATGAGATCGTCGACCTTGAACAGCATGTGACGCGTATTCGAACGCTGCTTTTCCTTGCCGTTGACCGTCAGCCACAGATCCAGCCCCTGCGGATCGGGGATCTCGTCGGCGGTGACGATGCAGGGACCGAAGGGCGCGTAGGTGTCCTGGCCCTTGGAGAAGATCCATTGCCCGGCGCGGCGATTGTCGCGGGCCGAGACGTCGATCATCACCGAATAGCCGAAGACGTGCTTCAGCGCGTCTTCCTTTCGCACCCGGCGCGCCGTCGTGCCGATGATCACCGCCAGTTCCACTTCCCAGTCGAGTTGCTGGGTGATCTTGCGGTTATGCTCGATGGCTTCGCCCGGGCCGATGACCGTGGTCGGCGGCTTGGAGAAGATCACCGGCTGCTTCGGCAGTTCCTTCGACGTGTCCAGCGACTTGGCGCTTTCGGCGACATGCTCGACATAGTTCAGCCCGATGCCGAAGATGTTCTTGCGCGGGCGCGGGATCGGCGCCAGGAGCTTGGCATTGGCGAGGGCGATCGCCGTGCCCGCGGGGAAGCGTCCCTCGGCCTCTTCCAGACAGTCCGCCAGCGCCTCCAGCCCCGGACGCCCGGCATCGATGAGGCCGAGCATGGTATCGGGCAGTTCCTCGCCATAGATTTCGCCGAGCGCCGCGACGTCGACAACCAGATCGTCGACGATAACGCCGAGGCGGGCGGGAGCCTCGATCGACTCCCGATAAGTGACCAGTTTCATATAGATTTCCCTTTACAAGATCGGCTGGTGGCCGTCGTTTTCGCCGAAAGCCTGTTCGCGATACAGGCCGAGCGCCCGCATGACCGGCAGATCCGACAGGCAGAACAGGCACGCGTCGTCGCGGTCGGAACCGTTGACATGCTCGTGCCAGGCCCAGGAGGGCACGCAGAAGATATCGTGCTCGGCCCAGTCGTAACGCTTGCCGTCGATGATCGAATAGCCGCTGCCCTTGGCGACGTGATAAAGGCCGCTGCCGGTGTGGCGATGCGCCTTGGTGTGCTCGCCGGGGCGCAGCATCTGCATGCTGGCGCCCATGGTCTGCATCACGGGGCCCTGGGTCACCGGATTGACGTATTCCATCAGCACGCCGTCATAGGGCGAGCCGTCGGTGCAACTGGCATATTTGAGAAGCGACTCGTAGGTCGGCAGCCATTCGTATTTGAACATCGGGCTGTAGGCCTTGCTCCAGCTCTGGCCCATCGGCTTCAGGCCGGGGTTGCCCCAGGTCTTGGTCATGTCGTCGACTTCGTAGCCGACGGCCTGGCTCATGTCCGGATGCACCTCGTAGAAATTCGCCTCCATCGCGTTGACGAAGGGAATGTCGAGGCCGTCCTGCCAGATGCAGGGGGCGCCGCTCGCCTCGACGCCGTGCTCGTGCCAGGTGCCGTTCGGGGTCAGCACGAAGTCGTTGGCGCCGAGCGTCATCTTGTGGCCGTCGACCACGGTATAGGCGCCCGAGCCTTCCATGATGAAGCGGATGGCGGAGGCCGAATGGCGATGCGCCCCCGCCACTTCGCCGGGGTTCATCACCTGCAGGCCGGCATAGAGCCAGCCGACGGCGGCGGCGACGTCGCTGCGGCCGGGATTGTTGAGATAGATCACCCGGCGGCCCGCCTTTTCCGGCGTCACCAGCTCGACGGAGCGCAGCACATGCTCGCGCAGCTCCTTGTAGCGCCAGACCACCGGCACGGATTGCGATTTCGGCTGCCATGGCTCGATCTTGTTGGCGACCGTCCAGAGGGCGCCGGCCTTGTAGCGATCCAGATCTTCATAATAGGCCAGAAGCTCGGGCGTATCCTCGACATTGGCTCGCCCGGCGACGTCCTCGCGGTGGTTCTCACGCTGAATTGCCATGGGTCTCTCCCTGTCCATCGTTTGAGTGGCGGCAGAATGGAGCAGCCTTCTTTCGAAAGCAATATGGATTTTCGAAAATTTTTGCATTTGCCGAAAGATATCTCCGTGCGATAATGGTCGCGTGAAAGGGATCATTCATGACACTTGCGGAAAAAGCCTATGTGGACCTGCGCCATGACATCATTCGCGGCGTGCTGGCGCCCGGCCGGCCGCTGCGGCTCGCCGATCTCAGCGAGCGTTACGGCATGGGCTTCTCACCGCTGCGCGAGGCGCTGAACCGGCTGCAGGCGGAACGGCTGGTGACGGCGGAATCGCTGCGCGGCTTTCGCGTGGCGCCGCTGTCGCTCGACGAACTGCACGACACGGTGTCGTTGCGCATCCTGATCGAGACCAGGGCGCTGCGCGCCGCCATCGCCGAGGGCGACGACGCCTGGGCCGCCGGCATCGTCTCGGCGCTCTATGCCTTGAAACTGCAGGCGGGGCGAAGCGGGCCGGATGCGGATATCTGGGCGCTGGAGGCGCGCCATCACGCCTTCCACCTGTCGCTGCTTGCGGCTTGCAATTCGCCCTGGACACTGGAATTCGTCGAGCGTCTCTACGCCGCCACCGAGCGTTACCGCATTCCGGTGCTGCTGGACGCCGGTCTTGCGGCCGGACGCGACGTGCAGGCCGAACACAGTGCGCTGGCTGACGCCACGCTCGACCGCGACGCCGACAAGGCTGCCGCACTGCTGGAAGCGCATTACCTGCACACAGTCGAGGCGCTGACCGCGGCCATGCGTCCTGAAGCTACGGAAGCCGTGCGGGCGCGGGCGGCCAAGTAACAGGTCCGGAAACGAAAACGCCGGAGCTTTTGGCTCCGGCGTTTTCTTTCGACTGGCTCTAAAGCGCGTCGCGATCTTTCAGATTCGCTTTTGCTCTTTGATCGTTGATTTTTCGCATGTCGTTGCCGCAAAACCGCGGCGCACTTTTATGCGACATGCTCTATCCGCTTATTCGGCGGAGACGATCTTGCCGTTTTCCCACTTGAACAGCGAGAAGCTCTGCGAGGTCAGGTCGCCGTTTTCGCCATAGGTCAGCTTACCGATAGCGGTCGGGATGGCGTCGCCGGACTTCAGCGCCGTGGCGACGGCGGCCGAATCTTCCGCGCCCGCCTTTTCGATGCCGGCCTTGAGAACTTCGACGGCGGCATAGGCGTTGAGCGTGAAGGCTTCCGGCGGGATGCCCTTTTCGGCCAGGACCTTGACGGCGGCCTGGGAGTCCGGGCTCTTCAGCGCGTCGGAGGCGTTGGTGAACAGCGTGCCGGCAGCGGCTTCGTTGCCGATCGCCCAGAATTCGGTGTTGGACAGGCCTTCGCCGCCGATGATCTGGGCGTTGACCGAGAGATCCTTCAGCTGACGGGCCAGCAGGCCGCCTTCCGGATGATAACCGCCGAAATAGATGACTTCGACGCCTTGCGACTTCAGGCGGGTGATCAGCGCCGAGAAGTCCTTGTCGCCGGGATTGACGGTGTCATAGAGCACTTCGTTGACGCCGCCGGCGTTCAGCGCCGCCTTGAAGGCATCGGCGAGGCCCTTGCCATAGGCGCCCTTGTCATGGATGACGGCGACCTTCTTGTCCTTCGCCTTCGACAGCACGTAGGCGGCGGCGACTTCGGCCTGCTGGTCGTCACGGCCGCAGGTGCGCAGGATGTTGGCAAGGCCGCGCGCGGTCAGTTCCGGGGCGGTGGCGGTCGGGGTGACCATCAGCACGCCATTTTCGGCAAACACTTCCGACGCCGGGATGGCGACGCCGGAGGTCACCGGGCCGACGACGAAATGGATGCCTTCACCGACGATCTGGTTGGCGGCGGAGACGCCCTGCTTCGGCTCGCCGGCATCGTCGGCCAGCTTCAGCACGATCTTCTCGCCCTTGATGCCGCCGTTCTTGTTGATCTCGTCGACGGCGGCCTGGGCGCCGTTCTTGACCTGGTCGCCATAGGCGGCGACCGGGCCGGTCAGCGGCGCCACGAGGCCGATGACGATATCCGCATGGGCGAGCGGCGCGAAGACGAGCGAGGCGGCAAGCGTTGCGCCTGCGAAAATCTGCTTCTTCATGGTGTTCTCCTGAAATGAGCGTATCGCGAACCGCCATCCAAAGACCGTCGCCGGAAGCGGGGCGGCCCGATCGGTTCCTCCCGCCGGGCTCGATCACTTTCGTGCGCAAGCGGCCGACAGGCATAGGACGGATTACGAAATGGCGCCTGGCGGCGCAACAAAATAATGCATATGCCTAAAATACGGGCGGGAATGACGCGCTGATGCACCCGCTTCGGCTGCCGGTGGGAAATATGATCGAAGTCAATTCCTGTCGCCGGGTGGAATGCTAGACGGTTTACCGTATACGCCTTCCGAGAGGACATTCATGCTCGCCTTCATCGCCGCCAGCGCCGCCATTCTCCTGACCCCCGGTCCGACCAACACGCTGCTGGCCGCCGGCGGCGCGACGTTGCCGCTGCGCAAGGCGTTTCTGCTGCCGCTCGCCGAGGCGCTCGGCTATGGGCTCGCCGTCAGCGGTTTCTTCCTGATGGCGCGAGGATTGCAGGATCGGCCGGAAGCCTTTGTCGCCGTCAAGCTGGCGGCGGCGGCCTGGCTGGTTTATGCCGCCGTGACATTGTGGCGCACGCGGCTGGACGCCGGCGGGCATCCGCCTCGCCTCGCCTTCGGCCGGGTGCTGGCGACGACGCTGGTCAATCCCAAGGCGCTGCTGGTCGGCGTCGTCTTCATCCCGCAACAGCCGTTTTCCGGCGCGCTCGCCTGGATCGGCGCCTATGCCGGCCTCTCCATTCTCGCCGGTATCGGCTGGGTGTTTCTCGGCTCGCTGCTGCCCGGGCGGCTGCAACGGCATTCCTACAGAGGCGCGGCGCTCGTGCTCACCGGCTTTTCGCTGGCCGCCGTGGCCAGCGCCGTTGCAAGCTGATGCCATTTTGTTGGACGTCCAGCAAAAACCTTGACAGAAGCCCCGCTTGTTCCTACTCCTGAGCCAGCGCCCTTCCAGGAAGGCGCAAGCCGTTTTCCATGCGGAAAGGCTATCGGTCTGCGATGTTGAGGGAGAGACAATGCACACCCGGATCACCGAACTCTTGGGCACCCGCTACCCCATCATCCAGGGGGGAATGCAATGGGTGGGCCGGGCGGAGCTTGCCTCGGCGGTTTCCAATGCCGGCGGCTTCGGCATCCTGACGGCGCTGACCCAGCCCGATCCGCAGGCGCTCGCCGACGAAATCCGCCGCTGCCGGGGGATGACCGACAAGCCGTTCGGCGTCAACCTGACCATTCTGCCCTCCACCGCGCCGCCGCCTTACGAGGAATATCTCGACGCGGCGCTGGAGTCGGGCATCCGCATCATCGAGACGGCGGGCCGCAGCCCCAAGGAATTCATCGCCAAGGCCAAAGCTCATGACGCGAAGATCGTGCATAAATGCACCGCCGTGCGCCATGCGCTGTCGGCCGAACGCGCCGGCGTCGATGCAATCTCGATCGACGGCTTCGAGGCGGCCGGCCATCCCGGCGAGGACGATGTCGGCGGCCTGGTGCTGTTCGCCGCCGCCGCCCGCGCCGTGAAAGTGCCGCTGATCGCCTCCGGCGGCATCGGCAGCGGCCGCGCCATGGCGGCCGCCATGATGCTCGGCGCCGAAGGCATCAACATGGGCACGCGTTTCTGCGCCACGCAGGAAGCGCCGATCCACGACAATATCAAGCAGGCGCTGGTCGCGGCCAAGGAAACCGACACCAACCTGATCTTCCGCACCCTGCGCAACACCGGCCGCGTGCTGAAGAACGCGATTTCCGACGAGGTGATCGCCACCGAGCGCCGCCCGGGCGGCTGCGAATTCGAGGATATCCGCCCGCTGGTCGCCGGCGCGCGCGGCCGCACGACGCTGACGGACGGCAATATCGACGGCGGCCTCGTCTGGGCAAGCCAGGTGGTCGGCTTGATCGACGACATTCCCACCTGCGCCGAACTCATCGAGCGCATCGTTACGGAATGCCGCGAGGCGATGCGTCTGGGGCTCGCCGCCTTCGAGGTGTGACGCCGTTCGGCTGCGGCCCGCAAATGCGACGAAACCGAGGGTGACCCATGCGCAATCCTGAAAAGAAATCGCGCATCAAGATGGAGCGGCGCGAGGATCTGATCCAGGGCACGATCCGCTCGATCGCGGCCATCGGCTACAGCGACGCCACCATCAACACCATCTGCGAGGCCGCCGGCCTGTCGCGCGGCCTGATCGGCTATTATTTCAAGGGCAAGGACGAACTGCTGATCGAGGCCTATCGCTATCTCGTCGCCCAGGCGAACGAGGATGCGCGCCGCTCCGTCGAAGGCGCGGGATCGGACCCGATGCAGCGGCTGCTGGCCGCCACCCACATGTATTTCCGCCGCATCAAGGAGGAGCATGAGGAATCGCTGGTGACGCTGGCCTGCCTCGGCGTCGCCCCGTGGAACGCGCCGATGGGCGAGCTGACCCGCACCCTCTGGCGCAAATATCGCGGCTGGATCGAAAAGATGATCGCCGCCGCCGCCACTGAGCGCAATCTCGACATCGACGCCCGCAAGGCAGCGATCACCTATGTCCATATGGGCGACGGCTTGTGGATCGGCTGGCTGCTCGACCCCGAGGCCTATACGCTCGACGAGGCCGAAGGCATCCTGCGCGACTGGCTGCTCGATCTCTTCGGCGATAGGCCGGCGGCCCCTCCCCCCGCGGCATGATCCCGCGACAGGTTTTTCCGCTGCACGGATGACAACCGCAGGCACCGCGCAAGCTTTGGCGATCCAGGCTTCGAGAACGCGATTTTGCGCCCGAAATCCGCTCGTTCCGACGCCGGGACCCCGCCTTTCAGCGGATTTTATCAAATATTAATTCAAATGCCGCAGCCTCGGTTGTGCCGGATTTCCATTCCGCACGTCAGAAACCGTCGCCGCTGCCCCGGCGAAACAGGACCGAACCATGGCCACCACGTCCGCCGCGCGCCCAAAATCGTCGATATCCCTGGCCGTCAAGCTGCTCTCCGTCAGCGCGCTTGCCATCGCCTGCTTTCTGGCGCTGACCTTCGTCGTGGTCATCTTCGAAGTGCGCGACAGCACGGTTGCGCTGACCCTCAAGCGCGCCGAAGCGGAAGCTCAGGCGACCGCCGGTACGATCAGCGGCAAGATCGACAACCTCTCGGGCGCGACGGCGAGCTTTGCCGGCACGATCGAGAACGGATTGCGGGAAAAACGGCTGGACCGGGCCGCGATCACCACCATGTTGCCGGCTATGGTCGAAAAGTTCGATCTCGTCTTCGGCGCCTGGGTGATCGGGGTCGAGGCCGGTATCGACGACTCCAAGGCCCCGTTGGACAGTGTCGCCGAAGGCACGAACGTGAAAGGCGACTTCACGCCCTACTGGATCAGGGGCGCAAACGGCCTGCAATTGCTCCGTCCGCCGGAGATCAATCGCAACGAAGATTATTACCGCCTGCCGGCGACGACGCTGAAGGGCGCGGGCACCGAGCCTTACGGCGAGGAAACTGCCGAAAATGCACTGATGATGAGCATTTCCCAGCCGATCGTGGTGGACGGCCGGCTCAAGGGCGTTGCCGGGCTCGACATCGGCCTCAATGCGCTTGCGGATGCGCTGAAGTCCGAACGGCCGTTCGGCGAAGGCCGCGTCTATCTGCTTTCCGGAATGGGAAAATGGCTGGCGGCGCCGGCCAAGGACCAGGTGATGACTGCGTATGCGGCGGAAGGCGCCGACGAGGTGAAGTCCGCGCTGGCCAATGGCCAGACCGTCACCCTTGATAACGTCGTCGGCGTCGATGGCGGCACGGTCTACCGCGTCGTCTATCCCTTCGACCTGCCCGGCCTCAATGCCCGCTGGGCGGTCGCGGTCGACGTTCCCGCCGCGGTGGTTTCGTCCGCCGTCAACGCGCAGACGAAAATTCTGGTGATCGGCGGCATCTTCATTCTTGCCGCGGTGATCGGCTCGCTGCTGCTGGCGGTGCGCACCTTCGTGCAGCGGCCCATGGCCTCGCTGCTGTCCGATGTCGACCGCATTTCCGGCGGCCATCTGGAACAGCCGGTAGCCGGCCGTGAGCGTGGCGACGAGATCGGCAAGGTCGCGGTGGCGCTCGAAGCCTTCCGCCATCGCCTCGCCGATGGCCGGGCGCTGGAGGCCGCCAGCGCCGAGCAGCGCCAGCTTTCCGAAAGCGAACGCCGCCAGACCGAGGCCGAGCGCGCCCTTGCCGCCGAAGAGCAGCGCAAGGTGGTCGAGGCGCTGGGCCACGGGCTTGCCAACCTGGCCAAGGGCGACCTCACCTGTCGCATCACCGAGGCCTTCCCGGCCTCCTATCTGGCGCTGCGCGACAATTTCAACGCGACGATGGACAGCCTCGAAGGCACCATCATGCAGCTCAACCACACCGTCCATTCGCTGAATGCCGGCATCGGCGAGATCAGCCGCAGTTCCGACAACCTGTCGCGCCGCACCGAGCAGCAGGCCGCAAGCCTGGAAGAAACCGCCGCCGCGATGAACGAGATCGCCGAGCAGATGCACACCAGCACCCGAAACGCCGGCAATGCCGCCGCCAAGGTCACCGAGGCCTGCACCGATGCCGACCGCTCCAACACGGTGGTGCGCAAGGCGATCGCCGCCATGGAAGGCATCGAAGACTCCTCCGAAAAGGTCACACAGATCATCGGAGTCATCGACGAAATCGCCTTCCAGACCAACCTCTTGGCGCTGAATGCCGGCGTCGAGGCCGCGCGCGCCGGGGAAGCCGGCAAGGGGTTTGCCGTCGTGGCGCAGGAAGTGCGCGAACTGGCGCAGCGCTCCGCGCAGGCGGCCAAGGAGATCAAGGCGCTGATTTCCGCCTCCAGCACCCAGGTTCAGGAAGGCGTCAGCCTCGTCGCCGAGACCGGCAGCGCGCTGACGCGCATTTCCGAGCAGGTTCTGTCGATCAACAAACTGATCCAGGACATTTCCGCCTCCTCGCGCGAGCAGTCGGCGGGCCTTCAGGAAATCAACGTCGCCGTCAACAACATGGACCAGGTGACACAGCAGAACGCCGCTATGGTCGAGGAAACCACTGCCGCCGCCAACCTGTTGAACGACGAGGCCAATACGTTGCGCGACATGGTGATGCGCTTCAGGGTCAGCCGTCAGAGCGAAGCGCCGCGCCGCCGCGCTGCTGCCTGACGATCAGGCCCTTTCCGGGCCGATCAGCGCCAGCGTGCGCGGGTCGGTCTCGCCGCCGCAAAAACGCTGCAGCGCCTTTTCGAACAGCGAGCCCGGCGGGCTCACTGCCGCAAACAGTGTCATCGATGAGCGGAACTTCAGGTCGTCAGGCGCGCCAAGAATATCGAGCGCGCTGCCCTGCCGATGCGACAGCATCGCCTGCGTCACCTCGCGCAAGCGATGGCCGAGGATATCATGGCGCAGATAGGCTTCGGCCTCCGCACGGGAGCGCAGCGCATAACGCCTGGCCGTCGGCGAGGAGCCAAGCCCGTCCATCTGCGGAAAGATGAACCACATCCAATGGGTTTCCTTGGCGCCCGCCTGCAGTTCCTTCAACGCGCGACGATAGACGCCGCCATCTTGGGCGACGATAAAACGGTCGAGATCGATCTGGGCCATCGGCATGTTTCCATCTGTCTGCGGCGACCGCCGCGCTTTGAGAAATGCATTCGCGCCCCCAGAAAACGGCCGAGGCGCGCTTTGGTTGTCGATTTCCTGCCACAAACACCGTGACCGGAGGATGACATCGGCAAACGACTTCCTACATAAAGGCGGAAAACCAACAGACGGAACACGCCGGCAGCCGATATTCTCTTTCGATCCGAAGCACGTCCCCGCGTGTCCCGTCCGCAAACGGAGACCATATGAGCCGAGACCCATACGAGCTGCTGGGCGTCAAGCGGGATGCGACCCAGAAAGAGATCCAGAGCGCCTATCGCAAGCTGGCCAAGAAACTGCATCCGGACCTTAATCCCGGAGACAAGGATGCCGAGCGCAAGTTCAAGGATATTTCCGCCGCCTATGGCATCGTCGGCGACGAGGACAAGCGCGGCCGCTTCGATCGCGGCGAGATCGACGCCACCGGCGCCGAGCAGGCGCCGCGCAATTTCTATCGCGATTATGCCGGCGCCGGCGCCCAGGGCAGCGCCTATCACAATGGCGGCGGCTTTGCCGATTTCGGCGAGGGCGACGACCTGTTCTCCAGCTTCTTCTCGCGCCGCGCCCGGGGTGGCGGCAGCGGCATGCAGATGCAGGGCCACGACCGGCATTTCAACATGGATGTCGAGTTCCTCGACGCGCTGAACGGCGCGACGCGCACCGTTTCGCTGCCCGACGGCGCGACGCTGGAGGTCAAAATTCCCGCCGGCAGCAAGGACGGTCAGACCCTGCGCCTGAAGGGCAAGGGCGAGCCCGGCCTCAATGGCGGCCCGGCCGGCGACGCGCTGATCGATATCAAGGTCAAGCCGCACCCGCTCTATACCCGCGACGGCGATGACATTCGTTTCGACGTGCCGATCTCGCTGCGCGAGGCAGTGCTCGGCGGAAAGATCCGCGTGCCCGTTCCCGGCGGGGCGCTAAGCGTGACGCTGGCGCCGAATTCCAACACCGGCAAGGTTTTGCGCCTCAAGGGCAAGGGCGCGCCAAACCGCTTCGGCGGCCATGGCGACGCCTATGTGACTCTGAAGATCGTGCTGCCGGACAAGCCGGATGCGGCGCTGACCGATTTCGTGCGCGACTGGACGGCGGGCGAGGCCCACAGCCCCCGCGAAACCCTGGGAGCCTGAGCCATGGACGAACAGGAATTTTACGGCCGCCTTCGCGTCGATGTTTCGGTGGTGAAAATCTGGATCGAGCAGGGCTGGCTGGTGCCGCGCCAGGCGGAAGGCCGCGCCGAATTCACCGACATGGACGTTGCCCGCGCCGAACTGATCGGCGATCTCATCGACGGTATGGGCGTCAACGAGGCTGGCGTCGACGTGGTCATGGACCTGATCGACCAGATCCACGGGCTGCGCGGCACGCTTTCCGATCTACGCCGGGCGCTTGGCGACCAGGACGAAGCCATCCAGATCAGCATTCTGCGCTCGATGGGTCGGCGGCGGTAAGGCAGTCAGGCTTCCGGCGCGTCGGCGCTCTCGAATCCTGAAGATCAGGAAAAATGGAGATAATCTCGGAAACTTCCGTCAATACATTGCCGGCAGGATGCGGCCATGGCGAAGATTCTGAAATTCCGCGGCGTCAAGCACGCGGCACCGGGAAAGCTAAAGGTCTTGGTGGAAGACTTACCACGGTCTTCATGGCTTGCACGTCTTACAGCGGGACGTTTCGCAGCGCTTGTTGGTCTGGCCGCTACGACCAGTTTCACCCTCGCCGTTCTACTGTCTTGAGACAGAACGGCGAGGGTGAACGGGTGCCGAGGTAACCGTCATTCCATGAGCAGGTGCCCCGCTATTCCGCTTCGGCCGCCGGGGCGCTGCCGGTTTGCGAGAGCAGTTCGCGCTTGCCGACATGGTTGGCGGGGCCGACCAGACCTTCCTTTTCCATCCGTTCCACCAGTGAGGCGGCGCGGTTGTAGCCGATGGCGAGGCGGCGCTGGATGTAGGAGGTCGAGCATTTCTTGTCGCGGAAGACGATCTTGATCGCCTTGTCGTAGAGGTCGTTGCCGTCCTCGGAGGCCATGTCCGTCTTGTCGAAGACGGCGGGCGCCTCTTCCGGCTCCTCTTCTTCGGTCTCGTCGGCGGTGACCGTATCCAGATATTCCGGCCGCCCCTGTGCCTTCAGGTGCAGGACCACCTTCTCGACTTCCTCGTCGGAGACGAAGGGCCCGTGGACACGCATGATGCGCCCGCCGCCGGCCATGTGCAGCATGTCGCCCTGGCCGAGGAGCTGCTCGGCCCCCTGCTCGCCCAGAATGGTGCGGCTGTCGATCTTCGAGGTCACCTGGAAGGAGATGCGCGTCGGGAAGTTGGCCTTGATCGTGCCGGTGATAACATCCACCGAGGGACGTTGCGTCGCCATGATCAGGTGGATGCCGGCGGCGCGCGCCATCTGGGCGAGACGCTGGATGGCGCCTTCGATCTCCTTGCCGGCGACCATCATCAGGTCGGCCATCTCGTCGACGATGACGACGATATAGGGCATGGCGTCGAGTTCCATCTCCTGCGTCTCGTGCAGAAGCTCGCCGGTATTCTTGTCGAAGCCGGTCTGGACGGTGACGTTGACCACCTCGCCGCGCTCGCGGGCGGATGCCGCGCGGGCATTGTAGCCGTCGATGTTGCGCACGCCGAGGCGCGACATCTTCTTGTAGCGCTCCTCCATCTCGCGCACCGCCCATTTCAGCGCCATCACGGCCTTCTTGGGATCGGTGACGACGGGGGTCAGCAGGTGCGGAATGCCGTCATAGATCGACAGCTCCAGCATCTTCGGATCGACCATGATCAGGCGGCATTCTTCCGGACGGAAGCGATAGAGCAGCGACAGGATCATGGTGTTGATGGCGACCGACTTGCCCGAGCCGGTGGTGCCGGCGACGAGAAGATGCGGCATCTTGGCGAGTTCGGCGATGACAGGCTCGCCGCCGATGGTCTTGCCCAGGCAAAGCGGCAGCTTGAAGCTGGTGCGGGCGAAATCCTGCGAATCGATCATCTCGCGGAAATAGACGGTTTCGCGGGTGGCGTTCGGCAGTTCGATGCCGATGACGTTGCGGCCGGGCACGACCGCGACACGCGCCGACAGCGCCGACATCGAGCGGGCGATGTCATCGGCAAGCCCGATGACCCGCGAGGATTTGACCCCCGGCGCCGGCTCGAATTCATAAAGCGTGACGACCGGACCGGGACGCACATGGATGATCTCGCCGCGCACGCCAAAATCTTCAAGCACGCTTTCGAGGAGGCCGGCATTCTGCTCCAGCACTTCCTGCGCCAGCACATAGCCGGCGGATGCCGGCGGCTGCTGCAACAGCGTGCGCGGCGGGAATTCGTAGTCGGAATCGAACAGGGCGGCGTTCGGCCGCTCGTCGACCTCGAACGGCCGGGCGCGCGACAGGGCAAAGGGTTCGCGCGCGGCCACGGGCACGGGCGTGATTTCGACGGCCACGACCGGCTCGGCGGCCGGCGCGGGTTGCTCGATCACGACAGGAGCCGGCTCGACGACGGGCGCCGCCTCGGCAACGACGGGGACTTCTGGCTCGACGGCGGCGACGGTTTCCGGCGTCTCGACCACCACGGCCGGGGCCGCGATTTCGGCGGGAACATGGGCGGCGCGCGTCCATTCATGGATGCGATACAGGCTGGCGACCGTATCCACCTGCGGCACGGGCTCCGGCAGCGGCGCCGGCGGCGTGAACCGGACGACCTCGGCCCTCATGACGGCCAGCGGCGCGGTCGGCGTCGAGGCGGGCCCGGCGGCGGCAACGGCCTGGACCATGGCCGGCACGTTGTCGTTGGCGAGGTCGAGATCGAGCGAGATGGTTTCCCAGAAGGCGAAGTCGGACAGATGCGCCATCGGCGGCAGCGGCGCCACCAGCGGCAGCAGATCGATGAGCACAGGCTCTCGTGCTTCCGCCTCGTCGGCAGGTTCCGGCGGCATGGTGCGCACCACCGCATCCATCGTCAGCCGGCCCATGGTCAGCGCGATGCTCGAATCGAACTGTTCGCGGTAGGATTTCCAGGCGGCGGCCTCGGGTGTCGGCGCGAGCGGGAAGGCGACCGGGAACGGCGCCGGCGAGGTCGCCTCGACCGGCACTTCGGCAACGGCTTCGACCTGAGCGGCGGCCGCCGTCTCGGCAACGACCGTCTGGTCGGCGACCGGCTCGGCAAGTGTTTCCACCGGCGCGTTCTGGATCAGCGCCTCGACTTCGGCCTCGACGGCGGTCAGGCCCTCCTCCTCGCCCAGCACGGCGGCGAGCGCTGCGCGTGCCTCGATCATCTGCTGCTGGCGATCGGGAACATGCCGGTCCGGCGTGCGAGTGAAGCGCACGTTGGGCGCCAGGAAGAAATGGCTTTCCCAGCTTCCGGGCGGCGCCGGCGACAATTCGCGGCTGGCCTGTATCTGCTGCTCGAAAACCTGGCGCACGACGGGGTTTTCCGCCTCCTCCGTCAGCGGACGGCGCGAAATACCGCCGTCCACCGTATACCACTCTTCATACGGAACCTCTTCCGGCGATGGATAGTGGTTTTCCTGGCGAGCGACGTCGTGTCCCTCGGCATGATCCGCGGGATGGAAATTGTTTCTCGAAATACGCATGAGACCTACAAGCAGATGAGAAATGCCGATTGGGCTTCGTCCAACACATAGAAAAAGAAGGTTAACATTCCCTTATTTCCGGCTCATGCAATTGCGGGCGAATTTGCCGCACAGCACATGGACGCGGCAAGTCTTCCTTCCATAACCAATTATGCCGTCTCATGTATTAGCTTCATGTCATGGATGCATCTTGGCGCCCTTCATCACCTTGTCCACGAGTTTCTTCTCGGCGCGCATGGCAAGGCCGACGACGCGCGCCGCTTCCGGCGAAACCTGCGCAAACACCGCCCGGTTGGCCGCGTCATGGCCGGTGGAAAACATCTCCTCGATGTAGAGCGCCGTCTCGACGCCGCGCTCCAGGGCGCGGCGGTGGATGGTGCGCAGCATGTCCTGATCGGCGGCGAGCACGACGATGGGCTGGATCGGCAAGGGATGATAGAGATTGCCAGCCCCGTCGCGATAGGGCTCGCCGACGAGATTCGGACTGGCGGCGACGGTGCCGCCGGCGAGGAAGGCGGTAACGTTCAGTTTCTGCCAGGCGGCGAGATCGTCACGCACGACGATTGCAAATTTGGTATCGAACATGAATGCTCCTATCTGTGACGCGAAGACGTGTGTCATGGAGGCAGCTATAGGACAGCAGGTGACGGAAGGGCTTGAACGTTCGTGCAAGGGCGAGGAGCGGGTGCGCAGCATCCATGCCGCCGGCCGGCCGGGCTTCGAATTCATGGAGGCGCGTTTCTTCGGCGATGTCTTCGAGCCGCATCGCCACGACACCTATGCCATCGGCCTGACGCTCGGCGGCGTCCAGCGTTTTCGTTATCGCGGTGAAGAGCGGCAAAGCCTGCCCGGAGATATCCTCGTTTTGCATCCCGACGAGGAGCATGACGGCGGCGCCGGCAACGAGGCGGCGCTGCATTACTGCATGCTCTATGTCCCGCCCGACCTGCTGGCCCCGGCATTGACCGGCCGCGGCCGCGCCCTGCCCTTCGTCCGCGATCCCGTCTTCCACGATCCGGCGTTACGCGGCAAAATCCGTGCCTGCTTTTCAGAGATCGAGAGCCCGGATGCGGACGGATTGCTTCTCGACGACCTGCTGGTCGATGTCGCCGAAGGCCTGGCGTTGCATGCCGGGGGGCTCCTCCCGCCGCCGCGCAGCCAGCCGCTGCGACACGTGAGGGCCGCCTGCGCCTTCATGGAGGCGCATCTCGCCCGCAACATCCATTCGACGGAACTGGAAGCCATCACCGGCATCGACCGTTTCGCCCTGTCGCGGGCGTTCCGGGCCGTGCTGCATACCTCGCCGCACCGCTATTTCCTGATGCGGCGGCTGGATCGTGCCCGGTTGCTGCTTCGCGACGGCACGCCGCTCGCCGAAGCCGCCGCCGAAACTGGCTTCGCCGACCAGGCGCATTTCTCCCGCCATTTCAAGAAAGCCTATGGCCTGACGCCCGGCCGATGGAACGCGCTCCTTTCCCGCAGTCGTCAGTAGGACCGTTGTCCGCGGACAACGAAACTTGTTCTTCTCCCGGGTTGTCCGCGGACAACGGATGCCGTTACGGTTAATCGTTTGTCAAACGGTAACGAATCCGACATAGTCTAACTGCGCAGTTCAGAGCGATTTATCAAAATTTGCGCAGTTCGGGGTGAAAGACATGCTACAGCCGAGTTCGATCCTGGAAGAGGTACAAGAGCATCTGCCCTCGATGCTGGCGGCCGACGCCCATGAACTGGCGCGGCAGCTTCAGATCCACCAGACCAAGATTTTCGCCCCGACGGCGCAAAAGACCATCCGCTCCTTCCAGCCTTCC
>NZ_JARRIR010000007.1:210628-358951 GCF_029601685.1 Rhizobium sp. YJ-22
AAAAATCGCCGACATCGACCTGCCGGCGCTGCTGACATGGCTGCGCAGCGACGCCGCCCGCCGCATCCCCAGCGACCAGCGTTTCCAGGCCGCGCTCGACTCCGCCAACGGCGCGCGGGAACCCGACGACAAGGCAACGGAGATCGCCGCCGGCCTGCCCGTCCGCTTCTCCGAAACCACCCACCGCGCCTCCTTGATCTTCGACCGCAAAGCCGCCCCCGGCTTCGATGCCTTCGTGCGCGAACGGCTGGAAGCGCTGTTTGCGGAATACCAATTGTCGCAAGAAGGGTGATGCGGGCGGTTTGTCCGTGACAGCGGGGAGCCCCGACAATATACAGTCAATGTCCGCCGGCCACATCCGGTCAAACGTTCCCCACGGATCACGGCATGAAAGACTGGCTTCCCGATCTCACCCGCTCCTCCAGCCCGCGTTACCTCGCGATCGCCGACCTGATCGAGATCGATTTGCGCAATGGCGTGCTTTCCGCCGGCGATCGTCTGCCACCGCAGCGGGAGCTTGCCCGGCGGCTGGAGATCGATTTCACCACTGTCGCCCGTGGCTATGTCGAGGCGCAGAAACGTGGCCTGATCGAATCCCATGTCGGACGCGGCACCTTCGTCACCGGCCGTCACAACCCGGGTGCAAAGGGTTTTTCGATGCCGGACCCGGACCCGCGCCGGGCGGGGACGGCCGATTTTTCGATGAACATGCCGCCGGAGCCGGACGATCCGGCGCTTCTGGCGCGGATGCGGGAAGGGCTTGTCGCGGTCTCCGCCGACCTGCCGGCGCTGTTGCGTTACCAGCCTTTCGGCGGCGCGGCCATGGATCGGCAGGCGGCGGCGGCGTGGCTGGCGCGGCGCGGGCTGATGCCGCCTCTGGAGCGCATCTTCGTGTCCCCCGGCGCCCATCCCGCCCTGCATGCAATTCTCGGATTGCTGGCACGGCCGGGCGAGAGCATTCTTTCCGAAACCATCACCTATCCCGGCATCCGTTCGCTCGCGGCGCAACTCGGCCTGTCGCTCTCCGGCGTCGCCATGGACGAACACGGCATCCTGCCCGATGCCTTCGACGAAGCCTGCCGGCGCGTGAAGCCGAAAGCGCTCTACCTCAATCCGACGCTGCAAAATCCGTTGACGCTGACCATGCCGGAAACGCGCCGGCGCGAGATCGCCGCCATCGTAAGAACCCATCGCGTGGCGGTCATCGAGGACGACGCCTACGGTTTTCTGCCGGCGGAAGCGCCGCCGCCCTTCGCGGCGCTGCTGCCGGATCTGACCTGGCACATCGGCGGATTGTCGAAATGTCTCGGCGCCGGCCTGCGCCTCGCCTATGTCGTCGCCCCGGACAACAAGGCCGCATGGCCCTATGCAAGCGCCATGCGCGCCAACACCGTCATGGCCTCGCCGCTCGGCATGGCGCTGGCGACGCGCTGGATCGAGGATGACACCGCCGATGCGATCCTCGCCTTCCTCCGCGCGGAAGCGGCTGCGCGTCAAAATCTCGTCGCCGGCCTGCTGCTCGCCGGCAGCTACCGCGCCGATCCCCTAAGCTTTCATATCTGGCTGCCGCTCGGGAAAGGTTGGACACGTTCGACCTTCGTCAGCCATATGCGAGGCGCCGGCATCGGCATCGTCGCCAGCGATGCCTTCACGGTGGAGGGCGCAGCACCCGAGGCGGTGCGCGTCTGCCTCGGCGGGCCTCTGTCGCGCGAGGAGCTCGGCAATGCGCTGGATTTCATGGCGCATGCGCTGGAAGGTTCGCCGGAACGCGCCGCCTCGTTTTTCTGAAAAAACCCGCTTGCAGCTCTAGTGACTAGAGATCCTACAGTCGTCATGACTGAAGGAAGGATAGGACGATGAGCGAAGGCAACCAGATGCGGTTTCGCGTGGGCGGTATGGATTGCGCCTCCTGCGCCGGCAAGATCGAGACGGCGGTGCGCCGCATGCCGGGCGTCGAGGACGTCTCGGTTTCGGTGACAGCCGGCACGCTGCTGGTCAGCCATGACGGCAGCGGCGATGCCACGGCCATTGCCGGCAAGGTCGAAGGGCTCGGCTATGCCGTTGCGCCGGCCGGCGAGGCGGCCAGGACCGCGCCGAAGACGAGTTGCTGCGCGCATGACCATGACCACAAGCACGATCACGGCGGGCACGACCAACACGATCATGCTCATGCTCATGGGCATGGGCATGGCAAAAGCGAAGCCGATCTCGGACTTCACGGCCACGACCACGGCCCGATGGACGGCCCATGGTGGAAGAGCAAAAAGGGCCGGCTGACCATTGCCTCCGGCGTGGCGCTGGCGCTTGCCTATGGCCTCGGCCATCTCGTGCCGGCCATCGCGCCTTATGCCTTCCTGCTCGCCATGGCGGTCGGTCTCGTGCCGATCGCGCGTCGCGCCGTCATGGCGGCGCTGGCCGGCACGCCGTTTTCCATCGAAATGCTGATGACCATCGCCGCTATCGGCGCGGTCATCATCAATGCGACGGAAGAAGCGGCCGCCGTCGTCTTCCTGTTCCTGGTCGGCGAATTGCTGGAAGGTGTTGCCGCCGGCAGGGCGCGGGCCAGCATCCAGTCGCTCGGCACGCTGGTGCCGAAAACCGCGCTGCTGGAGGAAAATGGCGTCACCCGCGAAGTCGAGGCCGAAACGCTGGCCGTCGGCGCCACCATTCTGGTGCGCCCCGGCGACCGCATTCCCGCCGATGGCGTCATCCTCTCCGGCGACAGCGCCATCGACGAGGCGCCGGTCACCGGCGAAAGCACGCCGAAGCGCAAGGGCGTGAATGAGCCCGTCTTCGCCGGGACGGTGAACGGGGATGGCGCGCTTCGCCTGCGCGTCACCGCGGCGGCGGCGGACAACACCATCGCCCGCGTGATCAAACTGGTCGAGGAAGCCCAGGAATCCAAGGCGCCCACCGAGCGTTTCATCGACCGCTTCTCGCGCTATTATACGCCCGGCGTCGTCGTGGTCGCGGCCCTCATCGCCATCCTGCCGCCGTTGCTGGCGGGCGGCATCTGGAGCGAATGGGTCTACAAGGGCCTTGCCGTACTCTTGATCGGCTGCCCCTGCGCGCTGGTGATTTCGACGCCGGCGGCGATTGCCGCCTCCTTGTCGTCGGGGGCGCGGCGCGGGCTGCTGATGAAGGGCGGGGCGGTGCTGGAAGGGCTTGGCAAACTGACGGCCGTCGCCTTCGACAAGACCGGAACGCTGACCGAAGGCAAGCCGAAGGTGACCGATATCGTCTCCACCTCGCTGCCTCAGGCTGAAATCCTGCGGCTTGCCGCAGCCCTCGAAACTGGCTCCAGCCATCCGCTGGCGCTCGCCATTCTCGACCGCGCCAAGGCGGAAGGCATCGCCATTCCCGCCGCCGGTAACAACAAGGCGCTGGGTGGAAAGGGCGTCGCCGGCACCGTCGAGGGCCAGAACCTGCTGCTCTGCTCGCCGCGCGCGGCGGCCGATGCGGTCGAGATAGACGCTGGCAGCCAAGCGGCGATTGCGGCGCTGAACGATGCCGGCAAGACCGTGTCGCTGCTGCTGGTCGATGGCAAGGTGGCCGGCGCGCTCGCCATGCGCGACGAGCCGCGCGCCGATGCGCTCACCGGCCTGAAACGCCTGCGCGACGCAGGCATCCGCACGATCATGCTGACCGGCGACAACCGCCGCACGGCCGAGGCCGTCGGCAGGGCGCTCGATATCGAGGTGCGCGCCGAGCTGCTGCCGCAGGACAAGCAGAGGATCGTCGGCGAGTTGCGCTCGGAGGGACTTGTGGTCGGCAAGGTCGGCGACGGCATCAACGACGCTCCGGCGCTGGCTGCGGCCGATATCGGCATCGCCATGGGCGGCGGCACGGATGTGGCGCTGGAAACGGCGGATGCCGCCGTGCTGCATGGCCGCGTCGGCGATGTCGCCGACATGATTGCGCTCTCGAAGCGCACCATGGGCAATATCGGCCAGAATATCACCATCGCGCTGGGGTTGAAGGCGGTGTTTCTGGTGACGACCGTGATCGGCATCACCGGTTTATGGCCGGCGATCCTGGCCGATACCGGAGCCACGGTGCTGGTGACGCTGAACGCCTTGCGGTTGCTCAAGACCGCCTGAAAGAAACCATTCTTTAACCATGTTGGCACAGGCTCGGCCGTAAATATGGCGCAATGCCAAACAATCGCCGTGAATCCGGGGCAAGGGTTCACGGCTTCAGATTGAAACAGTCGAGACAGCAGATGATTGCATTCCGCTCCTTCACACGGTTGACGGCGCCGTTTTCGTTCGGTGCGCGCCTTGCGGCGCTGGCGCTGGCCGGTTCTCTCCTGTCGGGCTGCATCGGCGGCCTCGACGATCTCGCCAAGGCGCCGCCGAAACTGACGTCGAAAATGCTGGCCCAGATGTCCGCCAAGGGCATGCGGCCGGAAAGCCCGGTTCTGGTGCGCATCTTCAAGCAGGAGAGCGAGTTGGAGGTCTGGAAAGTCGACAAGACGGGGCAATATGCGCTGCTGAAGACCTATCCGATGTGCCGCTGGTCCGGAAAGCTCGGGCCGAAGACGAAAAGCGGCGACCGCCAGGCGCCGGAGGGTTTTTACCATGTCTCCGCCGGCATGCTGAACCCGAATTCGCAATATTACGTCTCGTTCAACCTCGGTTATCCGAACAAATTGGAAAAGGCGCTCGGCTATAGCGGCGAGGCGCTGATGGTGCATGGTGCCTGCTCGTCCTCCGGCTGCTATGCCATGACCGACCAGGGTGTCGGCGAAATCTATGCCATCGTGCAGAAGGCGCTGGAGGGCGGGCAGGGGCAGTTTCAGGTGCAAGCCTATCCCTTCCGCATGAGCGCCGACAACATGGCGAAACATCGCGGCGACGCCAACATGCCCTTCTGGCGCGTCCTGAAGGAAGGCTACGATGCCTTCGCCTTCTCCCGCCGCCAGCCGAAAGTCTCCGTCTGCGGCGGACGGTACGTGTTCAACACCGAATTCCAGGGCGGCGAGCCCACCGATCCGCTGGCCGCCTGCCCGCCGGCGATGAGCACGCCGGATATGGCGCTGAGCGCGAAGATCGATGCCGAACGCAAGCACGTCGATACCGCGCTCTCGACCGGTTCCACCGTGCCGATCTCCTCCTATGTCGATGGCGGCATGCATCCGAGTTTCCGCGCCATGCTGGAAAGCAAGGGTGCGAAAAGCATGGCGGCGGCGACGTCGAGCATCAAATATCCGGTCAGCCGGCCGGATGCCGCACTCGCCGATCCCTACAAGAATTAAATCGCCGCGATCCGCGCCCTGAGATCCTGCTCGAATGCCGGATCGAGGGGCAGGGGCGGCGAACAGTCTTGCATATCGAAACTGCAAGTCTCGGCGATCCGCGCCGCCTCGCGTCGCAATTTTCCCAGAGACAGGCAGCGCCCCTGCTCCAGCCAGCCAGCCCCATGCAGGATGAAATCCGCGCCCGACGAGATCGAGGCGGACAGCGTCAGCGCCGATTCCAGCCCCGCCTGCCCGTCATCCAGCTTGGAGGAGGTGACGCCACCCTCGCCGCGCACCGGCACGCCGAGGCGGCGGGCAAGCTGCGTCGCATAATGCTGCAGCAGATGCGAGGCCGGATCGCCGTAACACGGCACCATCGAGCGCATGCCGAAGGGAATGGCGTAAAGCCCCATGACGACGGGCGCGCCGGGCCGCCAAAGCTGGGCCAGCGCCATCCCGGCCAGGACTTCCGCATACCCCTGGATCAGGCTGCCGGCGATGGTCACCGGGCTGGTGGCGCCCATCATCATATAGGAGGTCACCAGCGAGGCCTGCCCGCGCCGGGCGATGGTCCGCAGGCATTTTAACGGGTTTTCCTTGTAGACGAGCGGCGGCGTGGCATTGACCAGATGCAGCAATTCCGCCTCGCCGGGGCAGGGCGGCCGGTCGACGGCGGCAACCGCCGCGTCGATCACCGCTTCCACATCGTCAGGCGAGGCGATGCTGCCCATGAACGGCTTGTCCGACAGCGACAGATGCATCAGCGCGATTTCCAGTGGCCGGCGCGCCTCCGGCACGTCGTCCATGACGCAGATCATCTGGCCGGTATTGGAGATCGCCGACGAGGCATGGACAATTTCCATCGCCCGTCGATAATGCGCCCGCGAGCCGAGGCTGCGCCGACCGGCATGATCGAGAACATTCGGCGCGCCATAGATCGGCGTGAACACCGGCGCATGGCCGTCTCCGAGGATGGTATCGCGCGCCGGATTGCGCCCGCGCAGGGTAATGCGGCGTGGCGCCGTCGCCCGGATCACCTGCCGCAGCCATGCGCCATCGAGAGTTACACGCTCGTCGCGGATGGTCGCACCGTTTTCCCGCCAGAGATCCAGCGTCTCGGGATCGCTCTCGAAACGCAGGCCGGTTTCGGCGAGAACCCGGTCGGCGGCGATTTCGATCTGGACCAGCCCCTGTTCGTCATTCGCCAGATGCCCGCGCAGCAATTCGGCAGCGAAATCCGGGGAAGGGGCGGGTGGAGCATGCATGGCGGCCTCGAAGCAGGAGGTTTTCCGCAGCCTATCGCGATGCGCCGCCGCTCAGTCGTCTGATTGCGGCAAGCGGGACTGTCCCTCCGCCGCTCCATGGCCAGGATCGGTAAGCTGCCTATGGAATGGAAGCGCCCTCAAAACCCCTTCTCACCACTGGGGCGAAGGGGAGGTGAGTCAACGGCACGCCTTGAGGTCAACGGACCGTTGGCCGCTCACACCGTATTCGCGGCATTGATGGTCGAGATGAAGCGGCGGGTGCGGTCCTGCTTCGGCTCGGTGAACACCTGTCGGGCCGGGCCTGACTCCACCACGTTTCCAGCCTCGAGAAAAACCACCTCGTTGGCAATGCGCGAGGCGAGGCGCAGGTCGTGGGTGGCGATCACCATGGTCGTGCCTTCGCTGGCGAGACGCCCGAGCACCTCGACCACTTCCGCCGACAGTTCCGGGTCGAGCGCCGAGGTCGGCTCGTCGCAGAGCAGGACGCGCGGAGAAGGGGCAAGCGCACGCGCAATCGCCACGCGCTGCTGCTGGCCGCCGGAAAGCGTCGCCGGCCAGGCATCGGCCTTGTGGGCCATGCCGACCTTGGTCAGCAGCTCCATGGCGCGGGCGCGGGCCTTGTCCCTCGGCCATTTCAGCACGGTAACCAGGCCTTCCATGACGTTATCGAGGGCGTTCTGGTGCGGAAAGAGCTGGAAGTTCTGGAAAACCATGCCGGTCTGGCGGCGGATTTTCTGGATCGAAGCCCAACTCGGCTTGCCGCCCGGCGTAAACGTCAGTTGCTGGTCTCCGAGGCGGATCGTCCCGGCGGTCGGGATCTCCAGCAGGTTGATGCAGCGCAGCAGGGTGCTCTTGCCGCCGCCGGAGGGTCCGACCAGCGCCGTGACGCTGCCTTCCGGCAGGTTCAGGCTGATGTCCTTGAGGATGACAGCGTCGCCGAACCGTTTTTCGATATGCTGCAACTCGATCATGTGTTGGTCTCCAGCATGCCGCCATAGCGCGCGAAGCGCCGCTCCAGCCGCACCTGCAGGTTCGACAGCACCGAGCTCAGCGCCAGATAGATCAGCGCCGCCTCGATATAAAGGATGAGCGGCTCATAGGTGGTGGCGACGATGCGCTGCGCGGCCTGGAACATCTCCGGCACGGTGATGGCTGCGGCCAGCGACGTATCCTTGACCAGCGAGATGAAGGTGTTGGACAGCGGCGGCACGGCAACGCGCGCCGCCTGTGGCAGGATGGTGCGGCGCATCGCCTGGCTCCAGCTCATGCCGATGGAATAGGCCGCCTCCCATTGCCCCTTCGGTACCGAGGAGATGACGGCGCGGATGATTTCCGAGGAATAGGCGCCGATATTGAGGGTGAAGCCGATCAGGGCCGCGGGAAAGGCATCGAGCAGGATGCCGACGCTCGGCAGGCCGTAGAAGACGACGAAGAGCTGCACGAGAAGCGGCGTGCCGCGGATGATCCAGACATAGCCGCGTGCCAGAAGTGCGAACGGCAGGGGCGCAAACAATCTGGTGACGGCAGTGAGCAGGCCGAGCGCCAGGCCGAGCACGAAGGAAAGCAGGGTCAGCGGAATCGTGAATTTCACGCCCGCCCACAACAGCGTGGGCAGCGAGTCCGCCATCAGTTGAAGCCAGTGCGGCACTTGGAAAGATCCCCGTCAAAAAAGGCGTCCGGCGGTATCGCCGGACGCCTGCAAGCTTATAGACACAATCGGCTTCGGCAAAGCCATCCTCATCCGGTTACTTGGACACGTCCTGCCCGAAATACGTGTCGGAGATTTTCTGGTAGGTGCCGTCGGCCTTGATGTCGGCCAGCGCCTTGTTGATCGCCTCCAGCAGCTCCGGCTCGCCCTTGCGGATGATGATGCCGGAATAATCGGCATCGCCCTTCTCGGCGGCGATCTTCACCGGTGCATCCGGCTTCTGCTTCTTGAAATCGAGGAAGGAGAGGCTGTCGTTGATGGTGGCATCGGCACGGCCGGTCAGCACCAGCTGGATCGATTGGTCGAAACCGTCGGTGCCGACCAGTTCGGCGCCGGCGGCTTCGGCGAGCTTGCCGAAATTGCTGGTCAGCGACTGGGCCGACTTCTTGCCTTTTAGATCCTCGAAGTTCTTGATGTCGTTATCGTCGGCGCGCACGATCAGCACCGCCTTGGAGGCGATGTAGGGCTCGGAGAAATCATATTTCTGCTTGCGCGCGTCAGCGATGCCGACCTGATTGATGACCGTATCGTAGCGCTTGGCGTCGAGACCGGCAATCAGGCCGTCCCATTTGCCCTCGATGAACTCGGCCTTGACCCCGAGCTTTGCGGCGATCGCCTCGCCGATCTCGACGTCGAAACCGACCAGTTTGCCGCTGGTGTCGTGATAGGTGAAGGGCGCATAGGTGCCTTCGGTGCCGATCTTGATGGCGCCGGCCGACTTGATGGCGGCGAGATCGTCGCCGGCAAGCGCAGGCGTGAGCGCGGCCGCCTGAAGAAGTGCCGCTGCTGCGAACGTTTTCAACCAGTTCATTGTGTTTTCCCTTCGGTAAACGAATGTGTTGGCGGATAGATCGCAGAAATTAGGGCGCGTGGCAGGGAAGAAAACTGCAAAGAAAACAGGCAAACGCGAATATTTTGCTCCGGCCGGGGCAAACCCGGCCGGCAAAGGCCGTCATGTCAGATCACGCCGGCCGTCATCGCGCCCTGATGCACGACGATGCGGGCGTGATAGGGCACGCGCTTGTAGAGATCGAGGACGTCCTGGTTGATCAGCCGCACGCAACCCGAAGACGTCGCCTTGCCGATCGAGCGCCAGTCGGGCGAGCCGTGAAGGCGATAGAGTGTGTCCTTGCCGTTCTGGAAGATATAAAGGGCGCGGGCGCCGAGCGGATTCCTGATCCCCGGCTCCATGCCGCCGTTTTCGACGGAAAAGCGCCGCAGTTCCGGCTGGCGGGCAATCATGTCGGCCGGCGGCTTCCAGCGCGGCCAGGGTTGGCGCCAGTGGATGACGCCTTCGCCCTGCCAGGCAAAACCCTCGCGCCCGATGCCGACGCCGTAGCGCATCGCCGTGCCGGCCGGCTCGACGAGATAGAGGAAACGTCCGGGCGTATCGACGACGACGGTGCCCGGCGGCTCGCCGGTGGGGTCGGTGACGCGCTGGCGGAAATACTTCGGATCCATTTTCTCATAAGGGATAGCCGGCAAGGTGAAGCCGCCATCCTCGACGGCGGCATAACGCAGCGCCATCTCTTCCGCTGCAGGCGCGCCGGTCGGGCGCGGCGCGACGGCCGGGGTCGGCGCTGGTTTCGGCAGGCGCTCGGCGGATTCGACCGTGGCGGAGCAGCCGCCAAGCGCGGCGGCAGCGCCCAGCGTTGCGAACACGAAACTGCGGCGGGAAAGATCGGGAAGAGACATCGTCGACAGGTCTTTATTCGGGCATTCGGGATAGCGGATACCTATCCGATCCGCTGCCTGCCGCAAGCATTTGCCGATCACATGTTCGGCATCGCCTAGCTTTTTGAAAAATGTTGGCCGTCCAGCAAAACTATGCTAGCCGTGCGCGCAACTGCGCAGGCAGGATGGGTATGGACGGCGCTGCATCATTACCATGGGGGACGGCTGCTGGAACACGCCCAACTTGATCGACGCAAGATGGGGCATCACCTGCCGCTCGCGCTGCGGTCCTCGCCGGCGGGCCGGAAGGATCGAATAAACAGGCGCCGCAAAGGCAGCGCACCGAGACTTGAGGCAAGCGGCCGCAGCCGTGGTCGGGAGGAGAAGAAAGACATGAGCATCTATAGCGAGATCGAACGCCGAGGTGCGGTCGGCATCGTTGCCCTCAACCGGCCGGACGCGCGCAATGCGCTGAACGTCGGCCTGTTGCAGGAATTGCGCGGCGCCATCGCCGAAATGGCCGCCGACAAGACCGTGCGCGCCGTGGTGCTGACCGGTCGCGGCGGCGCCTTCTGCGCCGGCGCCGATGTCAAGGAATGGTCGGAAACGACGCCGGAAAGCGTGGCCGCCGCCGGCACGACCTGGATCGACGAGGCGCTTGCGCTGGTGCGCGAAATCCACGACCTGCCGAAGCCGACGATCGCCATGATCGACGGCGCTGCCGTGGGTGGCGGTCTCGACATGGCGCTGGCCTGCGATTTCCGTTACGCCTCGGCGCGCTCGAAATTCATCTGCTCCTATACCCATGTCGGCTATTCGCCGGATTGCGGCGGCTCCTGGCTGATGCCGCGGGTCATGGGCCTTGAGGCTTCCAAGCGTTTCGCCTTTACCGGTGACCTTTGGGTGGCGGAGGTTGCGCTGGCACACCGGCTGATCTCGCATGTCAGCGCCGATGCGGAAGCGCTGCTGGCCGACACCATGGCCTTTGCCGAAAAGCTGGCCGCGGGCCCGACCGTCGCCATCGGCCTCACCAAGACGCTGCTCAACGCCTCCGCCGACCGCAGCCTCGCCGACCAGCAGAAAGCGGAGGTTGCCGCCGGCGAAATCTGCGCCACGACCAACGACCATGCCGAAGGCCTCGCCGCCACGATGGAACGCCGCGCCCCCAATTTTACCGGGACGTAATGCGCCGATCCCGACCGGTCCCTGCGGCCGGCCGCGAGTCTGCCCGTTAGCGCCGCGACCTCTTATCCGGTTGTTCAATCCGGCTTGGACGTCCATCGTTGCGGTTGAATTCGTGTGGCACGAGACCTTTGAACGTCTGGAGACAGCGTGTGGAATTGTCGGCGCCGAAAACACGTTAGCCGAATTCCGCGCTCATACGGTCGAGATCCTCCCACTGGCTTTCGGCAAAGCCGCGCAGGACGATGAGTTCGAAACGGTCTTCCGCGATCCGTGTCAGATGCGCGGCGATGTGGCCGATCAGCGTCGTCGTGGCGTGGTCGATGGGGAAGGCGGTCAGCGACAGGTCGGCCGCCGTGCCCTTGGCCAGCACCCGTGTTGCCATCGGCCCGCTGAGTGCGATGCGCACCCGGCCGTGGCTTTGATCGACCACTTCGGCGGCCGGTTTCAGGCGTGCGGCCAGCGCCGCGCGCGCCGTGTTCGACAGCACGGCATCGCCGACAGCGAACCATTGGCCGGGCGAAACCGGGCGCAGCGACAGGCCGCTGGCGCCAAGTTCGGCCGTAAGCCCCGCCGGACCGCTTCCGACAGGCGCGAGCAGGTGCAGGACGGTGCCTTCCAGCAGCGCCTCGATGCGCAGGCCGCTGCGCTGGAGGGGCAGGCGGGCGAGGGCCGGGCGAAGCGTCAGGGATTGCGGCATCGGATGCGTCCTTGTCTCAGGCATGCAGCTTTTCGTTTTGGGGATCGTAGAAGACGGGGCTGCATAGACGCCCGGGCGTGAATTCGCCGCGCAAGCCGTTCCAGACCAGCACCTCCTCACCATGCCGCTCCGCGCCGCGACGCACCAGCGCAAGGCCGATGGTCGAGCCAAGATGCGGCGAATGGCAGCTGGAGGTGACATAGCCCTGGTCGTTTTCCAGCGTCGCCGCCGCATCCTTTTCGAGGATATGCGAGCCGGTGCGGAATATTGCCGCCGGATCGAGCGGGCGGATGCCGACCAGTTGGTGGCGCTGCGGGTCGTTCAGGCCTTTGCGCTCCAGCATGCGCTTGCCGATGAAATCCGGCTTGGCGGACGAAATCATCTTGGAAAAGCCGAGATCGCCCGGCGTCACCGTGCCGTTGATTTCGTTGTGGGTGACATGGCCCTTTTCGATGCGCAGCACCGCCAGCGTCTCGACGCCATAGGGCTGGATGCCGTGGTCGCGGCCAGCCTCCATGATCGCATCGGCCACCGCCTCGCCGTAACCGGCCGGTACTGCCAGTTCATAGGCCAGCTCGCCGGAAAACGAGATGCGGAACAGCCGGCCCTGTATCTGCCCGTTAAACAGCGAGACCTCGGCGGCGGCAAGGATGGGGAAGGCGGCATTGGAAAGATCGGCATCGACGATGGTTTCGAGGATTTTGCGTGCTTTCGGTCCTGCAATTGCCATCTGCGACCACTGGTCGGTGACTGAGGCCAGCCGCACGTCGAGTTCCGGCCACAGGGCCTGGGCGCAGAATTCCAGATGGTTCATGACGCCGGCGGCATAGGCCGTGGTCGTGGTCATAAAATAGCGGTCTTGCGCCAGCCGACTGGTGGTGCCGTCGTCATAGATGAAACCGTCCTCGCGCAGCATCAGCCCGTAGCGGGCCTTGCCCACCGGCAGTTTCAGGAAGGCGTTGCAATAGACCCGGTTCAGGAATTCGGCGGCATCCTTGCCGGTGATCTCGATCTTGCCGAGCATGGAGACGTCGCAAAGCCCGGCATTGATCCTCACATTTTTTGTCTCGCGCGCGACGCTCTCCCGCCAGTCCGTTTCGCCATCGCGCGGAAACCAGGCGGAGCGATACCACAGGCCGGTCTCGACGAAGACCGCGCCGTGTTTCTCGGCCCAGCCATGCAGCGGCGATTTGCGCACCGGCTGGAAATGGCGGCCATGCGACGGCCCGGCCAGCGCTCCGAAGGAAACAGGGGTATAGAAGGGTCGGAAGGTGGTCGTGCCGACCTCTGCCGGCGAAACACCGCGCGCCTCGGCCAGCAGCGCGATGGCGTTGACGTTGGAGAGTTTGCCCTGGTCGGTGGCCATGCCGGTGGTCGTATAGCGCTTGGCAAGCTCCACATGGCCGTAGCCTTCGCGCACGGCAAGCCCGAGATCCTGGCGGTGGACGTCGTTCTGGTAGTCGACGAAAGCCTTGCCGCGTATGCCGGGGATCGTCCACAGCGGCCGCGCCGGCATCGGGGCGATTTCGCCGGCAGTCCGCCCGAAGGCTGGTTTTTCGGCCTTGAAGCCGAACGTTTCCGCCAGTGCTGCGCCCTTGGCCGCGCCATCTTCCAGGCAGGCGGCGATACCGTCGATGCCGGCGGCCGATCCGATGAGAGACAGTCCTTGCAGGCCTGAAGGCGCCATGAAGGCGGATTTCTCGTCGGACCAGTGCGGCTTGCCGCCGCGATGGCAGGCGAGATGGATGATCGGGCTGAAGCCGCCGGACATGGCGAGCGCATCGACGCGCAGCCTCTCTGTCTTCCCGCCGGCGGCAATGGTGATCGAGGTTAGCGCCTTGCCGCCATGGGCATCGCGCACCACGCCGCCTCGAACGATCCGCGCAGCACCTGCGTAATGGATGCCGCCTTCGGGGCGGCTGTCGATGATCGTGACCTGCGAGACGCCTGCCGTTTCGAGGTCGCGGGCCAGTGCGTAGCCGCTGTCGTTGATGGTGAAAATCGCCACCTGCCGGCCTGGCGCAACGCCGTAGCGGTTGAGATAGCAGCGCATGGCGCCGGCCATCATCACGCCAGGAATGTCGTTTCCGCCGAAGACCAGCGGCCGTTCCTCGGCCCCGGTGGCAAGCAGCGCCTGCTTGGCGACGATGCGCCACAGACGCTCGACTGGCCGATGCGCATCGGGATGAGCAAGATGTTTCTGCACCCGCTCGACCGCGCCGAAGACATTGCCGTCATACCAGCCGAAGACGTTGGTGCGCGGCAGGATGGTGACGTTTTCCAGCGCCGCAAGTTCGGCCAGCAGATCGGCGGCGAAGGCGGGGGCGGATTTGCCGCCGATGCCTGCCGTTTCCGAGAGCAGGCCGCCGCCCGGCTGCGCATGTTCGTCGGCGAGGATCACCCGCGCGCCAGCGCGGCCGGCGGCAAGGGCTGCGGCAAGGCCGGCCGCACCGGCGCCGATGACCAGCAGGTCGCAATGCGCCCAGCTTTTTTCGTAGGCATCCGGGTCCGCCTCATGGGTGGCGCGGCCGAGGCCGGCGGCGCGGCGGATGAAGGGCTCATAGATCTTCTCCCAGAAGGCGGCCGGCCACATGAACGTCTTGTAGTAGAAACCGGCGCCGAGGAAGGGTGACAGCAGGCTGTTGAGGCTGCCGATATCGACATCGAGCGACGGCCAGCGGTTCTGGCTCCTCGCCTCCAGCCCTTCGTAAAGCTCCTGCATGGTGGCGCGGGTGTTCGGCTCGGTGCGGCCGTCGCGACCGATGGTAACAAGCGCGTTCGGCTCCGCCGCGCCGGCCGTTAGGATGCCGCGCGGGCGGTGATATTTGAAACTGCGGCCGACCAGCAGCCGGCCATTGGCCAGCAGTGCCGAAGCGAGGCTGTCGCCGGCAAAGCCTTGCAAGGCCTGCCCATCGAAGGAAAAGGAAACCGGCTTGCTGCGGTCGATCAGGCCGCCCTGGGGGAGACGATAAGGGGTCATGCGCGCACCTCGCGGCCCTCGGCGGCGTCGCGGCTGTCGAAGACGTCGTGAGTCGCCGTGTCGCGGGTGACAATCAGCCAGCGGCGGCAGCCGGAGGTGTGGTGCCAGTATTCCGCATAGGCGCCGCGTGGATTGTCGCGCAGATAGACGTAGTCGAACCAGACGTCAGGGGAAGCGTCGGGTGCCGGCCGCGCCTGCGCCGCGCCCTTGACGGTGAATTCTTCGCGCGGCCTTGGGCCGCAATGCGGGCAGGGGAGGAGGCTGGCCATCAAGTATGTCCTTCGAGAGAGCCTTTCCAGGAAAAGTGCGTAATGGCTTTCCGGCCGGAAGTGCGTAAAAACAAAGGGATAGAGCGCTTTCGCGATTCGAGGAGAAGCGAAAATGCTCCAGGCGGATCAGTGGAGGTTCGGCTGGGCGCCCTGGCCCTTTTCGTCGATGAGATAGCCGCGTTCGAAACGGTCGAGGCGCATCTGCCGCGCCGTCGGATGCGGGGCGTCCTTGGCCAGCAGGTGGGCGAAGCAGAAGCCGGAGGCCGGCGTCGCCTTGAAGCCGCCATAGCACCAGCCGGCATTGAGATAGAGATTGTCGAGCGGCGTGCGGTCGATGATCGGCGAGCCGTCCATCGACATATCCATGATGCCGCCCCAGGCGCGCAGCACGCGGATGCGCGACAAAGCCGGGATCATCGCCTTGCCGGCCTCGGCGACATGCTCGACGGTGGCGAGGTTGCCGCGCTGGGCATAGGAATTATAGCCGTCGATATCGCCGCCGAACACCAGCCCGCCCTTGTCGGACTGGGACACGTAAAAATGCCCGGCGCCGAAGGTGACGACGCCGTCGATGAACGGTTTCAGCCCCTCCGAGACGAAGGCCTGCAGCACGTGGCTTTCGAGCGGCAGCTTCGTGCCGGCCATTTCCGCGACCTGCGAGGAATTACCGGCTGCCGCCAGCCCCAGCTTGCCGCAGCCGATGAAACCCTTCGTCGTCTCGACTCCGGTGACGCGACCGTTCTCGCGGCGGATGCCGGTGACCTCGCAATTCTGGATGATATCGACGCCTCTCCCATCCGCGCCGCGTGCATAACCCCAGGCGACGCCGTCATGGCGCACGGTGCCGCCGCGCCGTTGCAGCAGCCCGCCCTGAATCGGAAAGCGGGCATTGTCGAAATCGAGAAAGGGCAGCATGGTTTTGACGGCGGCGCGGTCGAGCAGTTCCGCATCGACGCCGTGCAGGCGCATGGCATTGCCGCGCCGGGTATAGGCGTCGCGCTGCGCATCCGAATGATAGAGGTTCAGCACGCCGCGCTGGGAGACCATGGCGTTGAAGTTGAAATCCTGCTCCAGTCCTTCCCAGAGCTTCATCGAGAATTCGTAGAAGGGATTGTTGCCTTCCAGCAGATAGTTGGAGCGAATGATCGTCGTGTTGCGCCCGACATTGCCGGAGCCGATATAGTTCTTCTCCAGCACCGCGACGTTGGTGATACCGAATTCCCTGGCGAGATAATAAGCCGTCGCCAGCCCATGCCCGCCACCACCGACGATGACCACGTCGTAATGCAGCTTGGGCTGCGGTTCGCGCCAGGCGGCGCCCCAGTTCCTGTTGCCCTTCAGGCCGTTCAAAAAGATCGAAAAAGCAGAGTAGCGCACGGGCCCAACCTCGAAAAATGTCGGCTTACCCTACCAAGGCGTCTGCGCAGCAGATTGCATGAATGGGCCGGATTGGTATAGAAACAGGCCATGGCATCGACGCAGATCAAGAACGTCCAGAAAATCGGCTTCCTGCTGGCGCCGAATTTCGCGCTGATGTCCTATGCCGCGGCGACCGAGCCATTGCGGGCGGCGAACCTGATCGCCGGCATCGATCTTTATGAGGTCGTGCCGCTTTCGGTCGATGGCGGCGCGGTCTGCGCCTCCTCGGGCATGTCCATCGCCTGTGCCGATCTGGCCGTCGCCGGGTCGGCCTGCCATACGGTGTTCGTCTGCGCCGGCGGCGGCCCGCGAGACTGGGTGGCGATGGCGGCGGCATATGGACCGCTGCGGCGGCTGGCGCGGCAGGGGGTGCGCATCGGCGGCATTTCCAGCGGCGCCTATATCCTTGCCGCCGCCGGCCTGCTCGATAACCGGGATTTCACCATCCACTGGGAACATGCCGACGTGCTGAAGGAAGCCTTTGCGCATCTGACGCCGCGCCAGGCGCGTTACGTTCTCGATGGCGACCGCGTCACCTGCGCCGGCGGCGTCGCGCCGCTCGACATGATGCATGCGATGATCGCCGGGCGCATGGGTTCGCATTTCGCCCGCCGGGTCAGCGACTGGTATCTGCATACCGGCGTCGCCGAGCCCGGCGCGCCGCAGCGCGGCTCCGCCCCGGAACGGCACGGCACCCACCATCCGGCGCTGCTGACGATTCTCGAAAAGATGGAGGCGACCGTCGAGCAGCCGCTCGACCGCCGCGCCATGGCGCGGCTTGCCGGCATCAGCATCCGCCACCTCGATCGCCTGTTTGCCGAGCACCTGCCGACCGGCTTTCTCGAAACTTACCGCAACATCCGCCTCGACCACGCGAAAAAACTGCTGGAGCAGAGCCCGCTGACCACGGCCGAAATCGCTTTCGCCACCGGCTTTTCCAGCGCCGGCCATTTTTCCCGCGCGTTCAAGACCCGCTTCGCCCTGACGCCCAGCGGTTTTCGCATGCGAGGTTTTATCGTCGGCAAAGATTAGCCGAGGGCATGTTTGCACGCAGGCGGCGAATTCAATCAGGATTCTTGCATGACATTCGCGTGAGTATACATAACCTGTACAGTTCCGTTCATTTTTCTTCAAATGCAGGTCCGCCAAATAGCAGCCGGTTTGCTTTGACATTTTATTTCTCTTGATGAATGCTCTTTCCCGAGATGCCAATGGAAGCATCCGCACCCGAACGGACGCCTGCCGGCGCGAGACATCGGGGATGTGGCGCCCCTCGGCCGTGATCGACTTCAAAAGGGGATTGGCATGATCAATGCGACATTCACCAATGGCAGCTTTTTCACCGAACTGAGCCCGGACGAACGGGCGGGCTTCAAGCCGGGCTCGTGGCGCCTCGTCACCGTTCCCGCGGGAACGAAGCTGTTCAAGCTGAACGACAAGGGGCTGGTCAATCCCTTCAACGGCAAGGTGACGCCCTGGTGGTCGCCGATCGAGCCGTTCCTGGATGACAAGAAGGGTGCGCTCGCCACCTACCAGGATGCCATCGACCAGAATATGGACATGAGCCAGATCGTCCGCCACCTGTCGTCGGTGTGCATCGACTGGAACGAACTCACCGAATTCCAGCAGATCAGGCTGAACGAACCGGCCAAGGCCTTCTGGGGCACCTTCAATCCGATGCCGAAATTTTCCAACGCGCCGTGGAAGGTGTTTGCGCGCGACGGAAATCCGGATTCGAAGGCGACGCTGGCCAAGGTCAAGAAGATGAATTCCATCGAAAAGAAGGATGGCCTGCGCGAAAAGGCCAAGGTCGAAGGGCACCGCGATTCCTGGCAATTGTATATCCCGAACCTGAAGCCGGAAAACTACACGGAATCGCCGATGATCCCGAGCTACAACATGGCCTCGATCGGTATCGCGCTCGGTTATATCAAGTAGACAGAACTGCCGCATGGGCGCCGCGATCCTCTGGAAATCGCGACGAAACAACGGGGCGGCGGAGTTTCGCAAACCGGCGTGATTGCTTCATCTGCGATCGCGCCGGAACGTCGGAAACAGCAATTGCGTGCGGGCCTCTTTTCGCTGTTGTCGCCGGATCGATACCGGCGCCCGGCTCCATCCATCGCTTTCGTCCGCCGCGCAACAGGATAGCGTCTGGCCGGATGAATTCGGTTCGGCATTCGATGCGCCGTTCCCGTTTCCGTCGCTTCGATATCCGTTGCCGTTCCCGCTTCCCGTGTTTCCATTGCCGTTATCGTTGCCGACATTGCCGTTGCCGTTGTCGTTTCCCGAATTTCCGTTGCCGTTGCCGTTTCCCACATTGCCATTGCCGTTGCCATTGCCGCTCCCGGCGAGAGCGGAGCCGGTCGGGCCGAGAGCGAAAACGAGCGACGCGACGATAAGCAGGACATGTGGCGCGCAGCCGGGGATGGGTCGGTCGTCGGTCAATTGCGATTCCCCACGCCGTTATAATTGCCGTTGAATGCGCCGATATTGCCGTTGCCGTTGAACAGTCCGCCGTTGAAATTGCCGTTAAAGGAGCCGGTATTGTGATTGCCGCTGGTGGAGGAGGCATTGTTGTTGCCGTTGAAGGCGCCGACATTGCCGGTTCCGCTGTTGAAGGCGCCGACATTGCCGGTTCCCGAATTGAAGGCGCCGAGATTGCCGCCTGTCGCGAAAACGCCGTTGCCGTTGCCGTTCCCATTGCCGTTGCCGATGCCGATATTGGCGTTGCCGTTCGAATTCCCGTTTCGGAAACCGACATTGCCATTGCCGTTGCCGTTGCCGTTACCGATCCCGGCGGCCATGGCCCCGTTCGTCAGGGGCGCTTCGAGAGAAGCGGAAAGCCCGCATAGCAGCGCCGCTGCCAATATTCGCGTGAAGGTGAGTCCCATTGCAGTTTCCTCCGATGACAAAACGGGACCATCGATACGCTCGTACAGGAAGCGATGGTCCCAACCGTGAAGCGGTCAGTGGTTGCCGTTGCCGTTGAAGTTGCCGTTGAACCCGCCGCGGTTGCTGCCGCCGTTTCCGTTGCCATTGCCAAGGCCGCGATTGCCGTTGCCGTTGACGTTGCCGTTGCCGAAACCGAGGTTGCTGTTGCCGTTCATATTGCCGTTGCCGAAGCCGCCATTGCTGTTGCCGTTCAGGTTCCCGTTGCCGATGCCCCAGTTGCCGTTGCCATTGAGGTTGCCGTTACCGATGCCCCAGTTGCCGTTGCCATTGCCATTGCCGTTGAGGGCGCCGACATTGCTGTTGCCGTTACCGTTGCCGTTGCCGATCCCGAGATTGCCGTTGCCGTTGCCGTTGCCGCTTCCCACCGAGGCGGCTTCGGCATAGCCGGAGAGGGCGAGAACTGCGACCGAGACGAGGATCCACTTTTTCATGACGTTCTCCTTCGTGAGTGTTGACTTGCGCGCCGGCGACCTTCGCTCGACAGCCGAATGATCGTCATTTCCCGAAAGCGCACAATTACGCGCGCCCTCCTGGCGTGTCGGATTGCTTGCCCGGTCCGTGTCAGGCATTTCCCTACATACCCTGCCGGATTATTCTGCTAGTAGTTTGCGTCATGGACAGTGCATCGGGTGTATCAGGATCGCCGCCATCGTTTTGTGAGCAGACGACATGCCGCAAACCATTAAGCAAACCGACGTCACGCGCAGGAAAGCAAGAAGATATCTTGCTATCGGTATAGTATCTCTGGTTCTGACCACAGTCTTTCTTTCAGGATATGTTCTGTGGGAAATGGATTTCGGCACGCCGAAGGATGCGGACGATTTTCTTCTCTGTGCGATCGTCATCCTGAATCCGGTGACGGCCTTCTGTCTGATGCAGGCCGGGAAAGAAATGGCCAAGGTGGCCGCCAGCCGCTTGCGGGCGCAACAGGAGGCCGAACGCCAGAGGCTGCGGCTCGAAGCCATCATGGAACAGATGCCGGTGGGGATCGTCCTCGTCAACGCCGCGCACGACATGGTGCTTGCCAATGGCAGCTATTACGAGCTGTTCCAGATCGAGCACGAGCTGGCGGTGGCGACGAAATCGCGCGGTCGCCTGAACCTCCACACGCCGGATGGTGACGTCTATCCCCTGGAGCGATGGCCAGGGTCGCGCGTGCTCGCCACCGGCCGGCCGGTGCTCAACGAGGAGCTTTTCGTCGAGAGGACGGACGGCAAGAGAATCTACCTCCTCGTCAATGCCGCGCCGATCGTCGATTCCTCGGGCGATACAAGCGTCGTCGTCACCTATTGCGATATCACCGATCGCAAGATCGCCGAGGAAAACAACAATATACTGCTGCGGCGGGTCCTCGGCGCCCAGGAGGAGGAGCGCCTCAGGATAGCGCGCGAACTGCATGACCAAATCGGTCAGGACCTGACGGTTCTCTCGCTCGGGCTGAAGACGCTTGAAACTTCTGCGGACCCGGCTCAAATTGAGCGGATCAGGGGATTGCGCCATGCGGTCGGCCTGATGAACGATCATGTGCGCCACCTGACCGCCTCGCTCCGGCCGTTGACGTTGAGCGATCTCGGACTCAGCCACGCGCTGGAGGATCTGGTCAACGACTGGGGCAAGCGGCTTGGAATTCGCGTGGGCACCGATCTGCATGCGCTCGATATCGAAATCTCGGAACTCGCCAGCATCGTCATCTACCGCGTCGTTCAGGAGGCAATCACCAACATCGCCAAGCATGCCCATGCATCCACGTTAAGAGTGGCCGCCAGACGCTCCGGCTCCGTGCTGAGGATCGTCGTCAGCGATGACGGCGCAGGCTTCGAGGCCGGCCCGCTGCAGAACATATCCGGAAAATGTTTCGGTCTTGCCGGAATGTCGGAGCGATTGTCGATGATCGGGGGGCACCTGCGCATCGAGAGCCATATTGGAAAAGGAACCGATGTCGTCGCCTCGGTTCCGTTAAAAATGGTGTTGAACGATGACAAGACAAACGACATCTCGGTTGCTGATTGTTGACGACCATCCTCTCATTCTCTCGGGAATTCAGGCGCTGCTGGAAGGGCAGGCCGATCTCGACGTGATCGGCACCGCCCAGACCGCGCATGCGGCCCTGGAGGCGGTCAGGCTCTGCCGTCCCGATCTGGTCATTGCCGACGGCACCTTGCCCGACATGAGCGGGATAACCCTGGTGCGGCGCATCCGGGAAACCTGCCCCGGCATCCTGACGCTGGCGCTGACGCTGCACGACGAAGGCCCCTATATCCGGGAATTCGTCAAGGCGGGCGTCAATGGCTTCGTCCTGAAGCGCTCGGCGGCGGAGGATCTGCTGCATGCCGTCCGCGCCGTCCTGCATGGCGGAACCTATATCGATCCCGCCGTCATGTCGAAGATATGCTCGATCGTTCCGGACAACGCGATCCAGACGGACGTGCTGAGCGAACGCGAGGAATGCGTCGTCCGCCTGGTGGCGGAAGGTTTCAGCAACAAGGAAATTTCCCGCCGCCTGGCGGTCAGCGTCAAGACGATCGAAACCTACCGGGCGCGCGCCTGTGAAAAACTCGGCATCCACAACCGCGCCGCCCTCGTGCGCCACGCCCTGAAGGAAGGCTGGCTGGCGCAGAACATATTGCCATCCGACTACACGGTCGCGAGCGTCGAGACCGGCCGGCTGTACTCGCCGTTGCGGGCCCGCCCGTGAGCCGGCAGGCTATCCGGGAGAAGCGTATCGTGCTTCCATGAGATCGGCCTCGCGCACCAGCTTGCGCACCAGGTCGTCGGACAGCTTCCTGGCGCGGCCGAGGCGGTAGATTTCGTCGCGCTCGGCCCGTACGGCGGCCAGCCGCAGGCGGCGCTCGACCTGTTCCAGATGCTGCGCCTGCTCCGCCTCGTCGCCGGTCTTCGAATGACCGTTGATCCTCTGGCGGTAAAGCTCCATCAACCTGCTGCCGACATCGGCATAGAGATCGGCGTCGCCGCGGCCTTCGCCAAGTTCGTGCTGCAAGCGTTCGACCATGCGGATCGCCGCCGCGGCGGCGGCGATGCGGGCGGCGTCCTCCTCGCGCTGGTGACTGGGTTCCGGCGGCAGCTCGAGATTGGAGAGCAGGAAGGGCAGCCCGATGCTGGCGGCGATCAGCGAGGCGATGATGACGCCCGCCGCCAGAAAGATCGCCAGATCGCGCGCCGGAAACGGCGAACCGTCATACGTGGCCAGCGGCAGGGTCAGGATGCCGGCCAGGGTGATGGCGCCGCGCACGCCGGCGAGCGAGACCGCCACCACCAGCCGCCAGTTCGGCTTGGCGATCGCCCGCCCCTTGCGCGCCGCGCGATAGAGCGTGAAGCGCAGGGACACCCAAACCCAGAGCAGGCGCAGCAGCGCCAATGCGACGTTGATCGCCACGACATAGATGACAAGCCAGATCGGTTCGTGATGGCCGGTATCGGTCACCACCTGCGCGGCGCCGGCGACGATGCTCGGCAACTGTTCGCCGAACAGCACGAAGATGACGCCGTTGAGGGTGAACTGCACCATGTCCCAGACGGCGCCGCGCCGCACCCGGGTCGCGGCGAGCGTATGCCCGCTTTGCTCCGCATAACTCATGGTGATCCCGGCCGCGACGGCGGCAAGAATGCCGGAGCAATGCAGTTTTTCCGCCAGAAGATAAGCGCCGAACGGGATGAGAAGACTGACGAGGATCTGCGAACCCGGCTCCTCGCCAAGCTTGCGCGTCAGGATGTCCTTGACCTTCATCACCACCCAGGTCACGCCGGCGCCGATGACGATGCCGCCGAGCGAAAGCCACAGGAAGGTGCCGAAGGCCGATGTCAGCGAGAACGTGCCCGTCAGCGCCGCAGCAACCGCAAACCGCATGCAGACGAGGCCGGAGGCGTCGTTCAGCAGCGATTCGCCTTCGAGAATATGCATCACCCGCTTGGGGATCGGCACGCGGGCGGTGATCGCCGACACCGCGATCGGATCGGTCGGCGACACGATCGCGGCGAGCGCGAAGGCGACCGCCAGCGGCATCGACGGGATCATCCAGTGAATGAACAGGCCGACGCCGAGAACCGTGAAAACCACGAGTCCGAGCGCCAGCTCAAGGATGGTTCCCTTGTCGCGAAACAGCCCTTCCTTGGGAATGCGCCAGCCATCGAGGAACAGAAGCGGCGGCAAGAACAGCAGGAAGAAGATATGCGGTTCGAGCGCCACCTTCGAGCCCGTGACGCCGGCGATCGCCGCGCCGAGCGCGATCTGCACCAGGGGCAGGGGAATGGCGACCGGCGAAAGCCGCGCCAGCGTGCCGCTGACGACGACGGCAAGCAAGAGGATGAGGGCGATGCCGATGCTTTCCATGCGCTATCCCTGTCTGGTCTGCACGCCGAGTTTAGGAAAGGCGGCGGGCCAGGACAAGGTCGGCTGCCGATCATGGCGTGCGGACCGTTATGCGGCGGCGTTCTCGATCTTCGGAAGGAACCAGGTGAGAAGTCCGGCAAGCGGCAGGAACGAGCAGATGGTGTAGACGGTCTGGACGCCGTAGCGGTCGGCCAGGATGCCGAGAAGTGCGGCGGCGATGCCGCCAAGTCCGAAGTTCAGGCCATAGAACAGGCCGCCGATCAGGCCAACCCGATGCGGCAGCAGTTCCATCGCATAAATCAGGATCGAGGCGAAGGCGCTGGCCATGATCAGGTTGATCGACACTGTCAGTACGCCGGTCCAGAACAGATCGACATGCGGCAGGATCAGCGTCAGCGGAAGCGGACCCAGGACCGAAATCCAGATGATCCGGTAGCGCCCGATGCGATCGCCGACGATGCCGCCGATCAGCGCGCCGGCCGCCGAGGCCAGCAGGAAGATGAACAGCATCATCTGCGCCGAGGGGATGGAGAGACCGAACCGCTCCATGAGATAGAATGTGTAGAACGACCGGAAGCTTTCGCCATAGGCGTTCTTGGTGAACATCAGCAGCGTCAGGACCACCAGCCCGACGCCGATGGTTGCCGGCGCGTGACGCAGGGTGCCGCCCGCCTTGCCGCCATTCGCCTGCATTGCCGCGAAGGCGGCGCCGATCTCGCGCTGGCGGCTGCCGATCCACACCAGGAGCGCCATCGCCAGCAGCGCCAGCACCGCGAACCAGGCGAGACTCGGCTGTCCCCAGGGCACGATCACCAGCGCCGCGAAGACCGGGCCGAGCGCGCCGCCGGCCTGACCGCCGACCTGGAACAGTCCCTGCGCCAGTCCCTGCCGGCCGCCGGCGGCATAACGCGCCATGCGTGTCGCCTCGGGATGGAAGATGGACGAACCGATGCCGATCAGGGCGACGGAGACGAGGATCACCGCATAGCTGTGCGCAAAGGCGAGGCTGACCCGCCCCGACAGCGTGAACATCATCCCCACGACCGGCGAATAGGGCGCCGGATGCCTGTCCGTGACCATACCGATTGCCGGCTGCAGCAGCGACCCGGCGATCTGGAAGGTCATGGTGATCATGCCGATCTGCACGAAGTCGAGCGCATAGGCGTCCTTCAGGATCGGATAGGCCGCCGGGATCAGCGATTGCATGAGGTCGTTGAGAAGATGGGTGACACCCAGAACGACCAGCACGGCGAGATGCGTCCTGGACCGAATCGTGGCGGGGATGGCGGTTGTCATGTCTGCCTTCGTGACTCACGCGAATACGACCGCGAAAGGTTTGCGGCGATATCCGCAAACCTTCTCGCGTCGTCGAACGCCGTCAAGTGCAAGCGCTTGGCCGGAGCGTTTCCGCTTTTCTTCGAATCGCGAAAACACCTGTCTGTTTGTCTGGTCGCATTCCCGGACGGAAAACCGCTTTGCACTTTTCCCGGAAATTACATCGTGCGGACGTTTTCCGCCTTCGACTTGCCGGTCTTGCGATCCTGGCCGATGTCGTAGCTGACCTTGTCGCCGTCCCTGAGCGGGCCCCCGGACTGGACGGCCGAGATGTGGACAAAGACATCCTGCCCGCCGCTGTCGGGGGTGATGAAGCCAAAGCCCTTGTCCTGATTGAAAAACTTAACGGTACCGGTTGCCATGTGTATCCTCAAGATAGAAGCGGCGTTCTGCCGCCGCCGGAGCTTATGCATCGACCGATGGCCCTGCAACCCTTTATTCGCGCTCCAACCGAGAGATGGACGCATTCCCGAGCATTGTTTCGTTGAAAACCGCACGAAGGCGACGCGACTTCCCAAGATGAGCTCGATTGCCGAGAGCTTGACGTGCCGAAAGCCTGTCCCCGGTGCAAGGCGACCCGACGTCGCCGGGCGCTCTCAATTGTTCACTTTATGTTCGTATCTGCTATAATTCCCAGCACGCCATGACGGGAGGACGACGATGTCGGATCAGCAGGACAGGTATGAGCGATTCAAGGCATTGCATAAGGGCGGGCGCGCCTTCGTCATTCCAAACCCCTGGGATGCGGGTTCGGCGCGCCTGCTGGCCAGTCTCGGTTTCGGTGCGCTGGCGACGACGAGCGCCGGCTATGCTTTTTCGAGGGGCAGGCGGGATTCCTTCGCCAGCCTGACGCGCGGCGAGATCCTCGACAATGCGGCGGAGATCGTCGGCGCCACCGACCTGCCCGTCTCCGCCGATCTCGAGGACGGCTTCGGGGCCGCGCCTGAAGCCTGCGCCGAAACCATTCGCCTCGCCTGCGGCGTCGGGCTGGTCGGCGGTTCGATCGAGGATGCGACGGGCGATCCGGCCGCGCCGATCTATGCGATGTCGCAGGCGGTCGAGCGGGTTCGCGCAGCGGCCGAGGCGGCGCGGGGCCGGCCCTTCCTGCTGACGGCGCGGGCGGAGAATTTTCTCTGGGACAGGCCCGACCTCGACGACACGATCGAAAGGCTGCGCGCCTTTTCCGCCGCCGGCGCCGATGTGCTTTATGCGCCGGGCTTGCCGAGCCTGGAGGCGATCCGCACCGTCTGCGCCGCCGTCGACAAGCCCGTCAATGTGGTGATGGGACTGAAAGGCCCGACATACACCGTCGCCGAACTGTCGGATGCCGGCGTGCGCCGGATCAGCGTCGGCGGTTCTTTCGCGCGGGCGGCGCTGGGGGCCTTGATGCGGGCCGCGGAGGAGGTCCGGAGCGCCGGCACGTTCACCTATGCCCGCGATGCGATTCCGGCCGGCGAGATTACCCGGCTCATGTCGTCGGAAAGGCGCGGCGCGCGAGACTGAGGGAAGGCCGCTTCCCATCCGGCAGTCTTATCGGTCTCCATGCGAGAGGGCTTGCGAATCGCATAAGTACGTGCTTATGTGTTTGCATGATGGAGAATGATATTTTCCGGGCCCTGGCCGATCCGACCCGCCGCGCGATCTTCGAGAAACTGGCGGAGGGCGGCATGAATGCCAGCGCGCTGCGCGAGGGGATGGAGATCAGCCAGCCGGCAATGTCGCAACATCTTGCGGTGTTGCGCGGGGCAGGGCTTGTGCGCGAACAGCGACAGGGCCGTTTCGTGAATTACGAGGTCGATCCCGATGGGCTCGCCCATATCGCGCAATGGCTGGCGAAATACCGCGCCTATTGGCCGGCCCGCATCGAAGCTCTGAAGATCTTGCTGAAGGATATGGATCAATGAAGGATGCGAAGGCCGACGCGCGGGAACACAATATCGAACAGGAATACGATCTGGATGCGCCGCCGGAAAAGGTCTGGCGGGCGATCAGCATCGCGGAATTCCGGGAAAACTGGTTGCCGAAGGCGGCGCTTGCCGATCCCGACGCGGTCGCCGTCATTCCAGGGCAGGCGGTGCGCTACAGGCTGCGCGAGGAGGTTCCGCCCTTTCTGGAAAGCACCGTCACCTTCACCATCGCCCCGAACGCGGCCGGCGGCACCAGCCTGCGGATCGTCCACGAACTGATCGGCGCGCCATCCGCGCGGAGCGGAAGGACCGCCGCCAACGCCAACGCGTTCTCGCTTCTGCGCGCCGCCTGACGCGGCACGCCTTTTCCCCGACAACCTGACAGATTGGAGTTCGCCGATGCGCGAAGCGATGCAACTCGTCCCCATGGTCGTGGAGCAATCCTCGAGAGGGGAGCGCTCTTTCGACATCTATTCCCGACTGCTGCGGGAGCGGATCATCTTTCTCAACGGCGAGGTGAACGATACCGTTTCCGCCCTGGTCTGCGCCCAGCTTCTGTTCCTCGAAGCCGAGAACCCGAAAAAGCCGATCAATCTCTACATCAACTCGCCGGGCGGGGTCGTGACCAGCGGTTTCGCCATGTACGACACGATGCGCTTCATTCGAGCGCCGGTCCACACGCTCTGCATGGGAACGGCCCGCTCGATGGGCTCGTTCCTGCTGATGGCCGGCGCGCCGGGCGAGCGGGTCGCCCTGCCCAATGCCAGCATTCTTGTCCACCAGCCCTCCGGCGGCTTCCAGGGGCAGGCGTCAGACATGGCGATCCATGCCGAGGAGATTCTGAAGACCAAGCAGCGGATGACGCGGCTTTACGCCGAACATTGCGGGCGCGCCTATGATGAATTCGAGCGCGCAATGGACCGGGACCGGTTCATGACCGCCGAGGAGGCGCTGGAATGGGGCCTCATCGACCGCATCCTGCAGGTGCGCAACGAAGGAGTGCATGACGAGCCGGCATGACCCGGGCGCGGCGCGGCCCTGGCGGCAAGGCGCTCCTTACGCCTTCGCCAGCGTGTCGCGCAGGGATTCGACCAGAAGGTCGGCATTGTCGCGCGAGAAGATCAGCGGCGGGCGGATCTTCAGGATATTGGCATGTGGGCCGGAGCCGCTGATCAGCACGCCGCGCTCGCGCAGCCCGTTGACGATGCGGGTGGTCATCGCGGCGTCAGGCGTCTTCCTGTCCGCGTCGGAGACGATTTCCACGCCGACGAACAGGCCGGAACCCCTGACGTCGCCCAGTTGCGGATAGGTCTCGGCAAGCCTGCGAAGCCCCGCCATCAGATGGTTTCCGGTATCGGCGGCATTCCGCTGCAGGTTTTCGCCCAGGATCACCTCCAGAACCGCGCTGCCGGCGGCGGCGGCGACCGGGTTGCCGCCGAAGGTGTTGAAATAGCGCGCCTTCGGGCCGAAATCGGCGATCATTTCCGGCTTCATGACGATGCCGGCCATGGGGTAGCCATTGGCCATGGGCTTGCCGATCGTCACCATGTCGGGCTCGACGCCATGGCGCTGGAAACCCCACATGGCCTCGCCGGTGCGTCCGAAGCCGGGCTGCACCTCGTCGGCTATGAAGAGGCCGCCGGCCTCGCGGATCGCCGCGACGGCGGGCTTGAGAAAGCCCTTGGGACCGGCGAAAATGCCGTCGCTGGAAAAGATCGTGTCGACGATCAGCATGGCAGGTTTGATGCCGTGACGCTTCAGGTCGGCGATGGCGGCGCGCACGTCGCGGCCGAACTTCTCCTGCATCTCCTCGGGCGGAATGCGGTAGCTGTCGGGCGCGGACACGGTGCGCACATGCGCCCCGAGATTGACCGCCTCGCCGAGCGAGGGCGAGAATTCCGCGACCGCGTTCGTCAAGCCGTGATAGGCGAGGCTGGTGATGACGATCCCGCTGCCGCCGGTCACATGCCGGGCGATGCGATACGCCAGGTCGTTCGCCTCGCTGCCGGTACAGGTGAACATCGCCTGCGACAGATAGGCCGGGAAGGTCGCGGTCAGGCGTTCGGCATAGTCGACGATGCCTTCGTGCAGGTAGCGGGTGTGGCTGTTGAGAATGCCGCTCTGGCTGGCCATGGCCTCGACCACGCGCGGATGGCAATGGCCGACCGAGGCGACGTTGTTGTAGGCGTCGAGATACCGGCGGCCGTCCGCGTCGTAAAGCCAGATGCCCTCGCCGCGCACCAGATGCAGCGGGCGCTCGTAGAAAAGGCGATAGGCGGGGCCGAGCACCTTCTCGCGCCGCGCGATCAGCGCCCTTTCCGTTTCGCCGAGCTGTTCGAGGTTCTCGTTCGTGAAGGCATTCACCATCGACATGTTTCAGGCTCCCGATGTCTTTTGAACGAGCCGGTTCAGCCCGTCCGCGCTCAAATCCGATATGGTCTGCAGGCCGCGCCAGGCGGAGGCGTGATTGCGCAGGATATAATCCCGGTTTTCCGGAAACTGCGCCGAGCGCCATTCGGCGATGATGATCGACATGGCGAGCCGCGCGCGCGTCAGCACCGGCAGCAGTTCCAGTTCCGGCGGCGACAGCGGCCGCGCCGCAATGAAGCCCTGGATGAAGGCGCCGGCGCGTTCGTCCCAGTCGTCGCTTGCCAGATGATAGGACAACGCCACGGCGAGGTCGTTGACCAGCGGCGCATGCACCATGTCGCCGAAATCGATGATGCCCGTCACCCGCTCGGGGGCCGCAGGATCCATCAGGATATTGTGCGGATTGAAATCGTTGTGGATGATCTGCCGCCGTTCCAGCGCGGCGATGCGCGGCGCGGCCGCCTCGACCTCGCGCAACACCGCCTCGGCGCGGGGATGACGCTCCTCGCCGACGAAACCGATGAAGGCGCGGAGATCCAGCACATGCGAGATGTCCCACATCAGCTTGCCGACGGGCGGGCGGCCCTGATAGTCCTGCAACCCGATGCCGAGCTCGGCCAGAGCCCGACCGACATTGCGGCTCTGGGCGGCGGAATGGGGGGTTCGATATTGCAGGTCGCCCTGCAGGAAGGTCAGGAGCCGCAGGATGCGGCCGCCTTCGGCGGTCTGCAGCGTGAAGCTGCGCGCGCCCCGGCGCGTCGGCACCAGCCGCGGCACCGGCACATGCGCTGCATATTGCTCCAGATGCAGCAGCGCGCCGTCCTGGAAGGCGAGTGCTGCCGGCTCCTCGGCGGGATTGGCGATCTTGAAGGTGAATTCCCGGCCGTCGGCATCCGTCAGGCGAAACGTGTCGTCGCGTTCGCTGGGCAGCGGCCGGGCCCGGGCGACGAGGCCGTAGATCTCGCCCGCCAGCGCTTCGGCCTCTGTTAGCGCGATCTTGCTCCAGCTGCGCGTCATCGCGTCTTCGCCTTGCGTCCGAACGGGTTTTTCCATCATTATCCTTCCTGCGGCGCTTTACCGAACGCCACAGATGATGCATCATATTGCGCATATTTCAAGGCGGCAGACCGAAACCATGTCCGATTTTACAACGCTGGACCATGAAAACCTCAGCACGGCCGTCTACAATGCCCTGTGCGACGGGTTGATGCAGGGACGCTTCCAGCCGGGCGACCGCCTGAAGATCCGCGACCTGGCCGAGCAGTTCGGCACCAGCGTCACGCCCATCCGGGACGCCATCCTGCGGCTGGCCCATGACGAGGCGATCACCTTTCGCTCGCCGCGCGACATCCGCATCCCACAAATGAAGGAGGCGCGCTACCGGGAAATCCGCGCCATTCGCATCCGCCTGGAGGGGCTTGCCGCCGAAACGGCGGCGCAGACCGCAACGCGAACCCAGATCGATCTCCTGGAAAACATCCTGCGCGACAATGAAAAGGCCTTGGCCGAAGGCGATCGACGCAAGGGCAGCGCGCTCAACCAGGCTTTCCATTTCATGCTGCCGCAGATCGCCGGGCTGCCGGTGCTGACCGGCGTCCTGCGACGGTTATGGCTGCAGATGGGGCCTCTGATTGCCGATTCCTATCTGCAGGGCGGGCGCACGATGATCGACTATCACTATCCGGTGGTCGAGGCGCTGAAGCGCCATGACGGCGCTGGAGCGGCGATGGCGATCATCGACGATATCCAGCTCGGCGGGCAGGCCGTTCTGGCGAATGTGCTCGCCCATGACGGCGTCGCTGTAAACGCATGAACGATCGCCCCTTGCATTTTCGGATGCAGCAATTACGATGTATCAAACATCGACGGAGAACGCCGCATGACCGCTGAACGCCCCACCATGCTGCTGACGGGCGCGAGCCGAGGCATCGGACACGCAACGGTGAAACTGTTCCAGTCGAAGGGCTGGCGCATCCTCACGGTTTCCCGCCAGCCCTTTTCGGAGGAATGTGCCTGGCCCGAGGCGCGCGAGAGCCATATCCAGGCCGACCTCGCCGATCTCTCCCAAATTGATCGGCTTGCGGACGTGGTGCGCGAGCGCCTGCCGAGCGGCAGGCTGCAGGCGTTGGTCAACAATGCCGGCATATCCCCGAAGGGGCCGAACCGCAGCCGACTCGGCGTCGCCGACAGCACCGCCGACGTCTGGACGCAGGTGCTGAACGTCAATCTGGTGTCCACGGCATTGCTGGCCCGCGCGCTGCTGCCGCAACTGGAAGCCGCCCGCGGTTCCATCGTCAACGTCACCTCGATCGCCGGCTCGCGCGTCCATCCTTTCGCGGGCGTCGCCTATGCCGCATCCAAGGCGGGGCTTGCGGCGCTGACGCGGGAAATGGCGCATGAATTCGGCAAGCGCGGCGTGCGCGCCAATGCGATCGCGCCCGGCGAGATCGAAACCTCGATCCTGTCGCCCGGCACGGAGGCGCTGGTGGCGGCGGAAGTGCCGATGGGCCGGCTGGGCGAGCCCCGTGAAGTTGCCGAAACCATCTATTTCCTGTGCACCGAGCAGTCGTCCTACATCAACGGCGCCGAAATCCACATCAATGGCGGCCAACACGTCTGAGTTTAGCAAAGCGCAAGAAACGCAAGAATAGCGTTGACCGGACGGGCGCGGAATGCACCATACGGGAAAACGCCGAAGGGAGGAAAAGGGCGGCGCCGATGCGGCGGACGAGCGTGAGGAAACGCTTGGCCGCGAGCCGGGAACGCCACGACAACGCACCGATCTCTCCAGGAAACGACGCAGCCGTGAAGCCCGCATGAAGAGGCGAGCGGCGGGTGTTTCGGTGAACGCCGGATATCCGGGCCGGACACCGTCGGTTCCGAAGCCGCAAAAACAATATCTGAAACCGGAAAAGGGGAATGCAAATGAAAACAGGACTGAAATCCGGCCTGGTCGCCGCAATGCTGACTGCTGGGCTGGCCGCACCCGCCCTGGCGCGCGATCTGACCGTGGTCTCGTGGGGCGGCAACTATCAGGACGGACAGCGCGAGATCTATTTCAAGCCGTTCGCGGAAAAGACCGGCAAGCCGCTGCTCGACGAAGCCTGGGATGGCGGCATCGGCGTGCTTCAGGCCAAGGTGAAGGCCGGCGCGCCGAACTGGGATGCGGTGCAGGTGGAAGCCGAGGAACTGGCGCTGGGCTGTTCCGACGGACTGTACGAAAAGATCGACTGGAACAAGATGGGCGGCAAGGACAAGTTCCTCGACTCCGCCGTCAATGATTGCGGCGTCGGCGCCATCGTCTGGTCCACGGCCATCGCCTATGACGGCGACAAGCTGAAGGACGGCCCGAAGTCCTGGGCGGATTTCTGGGACGTCAAGAAATTCCCCGGCAAGCGCTCGCTGCGCAAGGGGCCGAAATACACGCTCGAATTCGCGCTGCTGGCCGACGGCGTTTCCAAGGACAAGGTCTACGAGGTGCTGGCGACCGACGAGGGCGTCGAGCGCGCCTTCAAGAAGCTCGACGAATTGAAGCCGAACATCGTCTGGTGGGAATCCGGCGCCCAGCCGCTGCAGTTCCTTGCCTCCGGCGAAGTGGCCATGACCTCGGCCTATAACGGCCGCATCACCGGCATCAACCGCACGGAAGGCAAGAATTTCAAGGTGGTCTGGCCGGGCAGCATCTATGCCGTCGACAGTTGGGTCGTCCTCAAGGATGCGGCAAACAAGGATGCGGCGCAGGACTTCATCGCTTTCGCCAGCCTGCCGGAAAACCAGTCGAAGCTGCCGAAATACGTGGCCTACGGCCTGCCGAACAAGGCGGCCGCCGCCGAGGTTCCGGCCGATCTCGCCAAGGATCTGCCGACCAATCCGCAAAACATGACCGAAGCCATTTCGCTCAACACGGATTTCTGGATCGACAACGCCGAAACCTTGACGCAGCGCTTCAACGCCTGGCTCGCCAAGTAAGCCATCCCTCGGCAATCGCGTGACGGGGAGCGCCGGCGCGGCTTGTGGCCGGCGCCTCCTCCATCCCGCGCGCGGCGGCGTATCCGGTTCCCTCGCGGCTTACCGGGCCGGCCGCCCTGTCCGGACACCATGGAGCATCTCGTGGCCGAATTCATCCGGTTTGATCAGATCACCAAATTCTACGGCGCGCTGTGCGTAGTCGAAAATCTCACGCTCGGCATCGACAAGGGCGAATTCGTCAGCCTGCTTGGCCCATCGGGATCTGGCAAGACGACGCTGCTGATGATGCTGGCCGGCTTCGAGGCGCCGACATCGGGCGAGATCGTCGTCAACGGCCTCGCCATCAACGGCGTGCCGACCCACAAGCGCGACATGGGCGTGGTCTTCCAGAGCTACGCGCTGTTTCCGCATATGAGCGTCGGCGAGAATATCGCCTTTCCCCTGCAGATGCGCGGCACCGCAAGGGCCGAGATCGAGCAGCGCGTCGCCCGGGCGCTGGACATGGTGCAGCTTTCGGCGTTGCGCGACCGCTGGCCGTCGCAATTGTCCGGCGGCCAGCAGCAGCGCGTCGCGCTCGCCCGGGCGCTGGTGTTCGAACCGCGCGTGGTGTTGATGGACGAGCCGCTCGGTGCGCTCGACAAGCAGTTGCGCGAGCAGATGCAGCTCGATATCCGCGACCTTCACCGCCGGCTCGGCCTCACCATCGTCTTCGTCACGCATGACCAGTCGGAGGCGCTGACCATGTCGGATCGCGTCGCCGTCTTCAACAAGGGCAAGATCGAGCAGATCGGCACGCCCCGGCAGGTCTATGACCAGCCGGCCACCCGTTTCGTCGCCGAATTCATCGGCGAGACCAATCTGGTCGAGGGCGTGGTGGAGCGGGTTTCGGGCGGGGAGGCGCTGGTGAAGCTGCCCTCCGGCGCGACGCTGTGTGCGGTCGCCGACAGCGCTGTCGTGGGGCAGACCGTCCATCTCTCCATCCGGCCGGAACGCATCGACCTTTCCGACAGCCGCAGGCCAGGCGGCAATAGCCTGGAAACCGAGGTCACCGACAGCGTCTACCAGGGCGATCATCTGCGGGTGCAGTTGAAGAACCCGGCGCATCCGCTGATCGCCAAGCTTGGCCGCCGCTCGCAGGAATATCCGCCGGGAACGAAAATCTACGCCTCCTTCGCCGCGGACGATTGCCGGGTGATCGCGCCATGACGCGTCTTCGCTCCCGCACGGCGCGGTCGCTGCTGCTGCTTGCGCCGCTTTTCGTCTTTCTCGTCTGGTTTTTCGTCTGGCCGCTCGTCGGAATGATGTCGCAATCGGTTTCGGATTCGGCGGTGCTGAATCTCCTGCCGCGCAGCGCCGGAATTCTTACGAACTGGGACCGTCGATCCGCGCCGAGCGCCGAAATGCAACAGGCCCTGATCGCGGATCTGAGGGCTGTCCAGGATACCCAGGCACTGGGCGACATGGTGCGACGCCTCAACAGCGCCCGCTCCGGCTTCCGCACGCTGATGACCAGGACGGTGTCGGCGGTCTCCGATCCCGCCGGCCCGCCGGCGGATCTGGTTTCGATCGACAAGCGCTGGGAAAAGCCGGAGTTCTGGATCGCCATCGCCGATGCGCTGTCGCCCTACACCGACCGCAACCTGCTGGCCGCCATCGATTTCGGCCGAAATGCTGAGGGCGCGATCGAGAAATTGCCGCCCGACCAGTCCGTGAACCTGGTCATCATGGCCCGCACCTTCTGGATCGCCGCGCTGGTCACCGTCGCCTGCGCCGCCATCGGCTTTCCCTATGCGCTGATCGCCGCCTCCGCCACCGGCTGGAAGCGGGATCTGCTGCTGGGGGCGGTGCTGCTGCCGCTGTGGACCTCGCTCCTGGTGCGAACCGCCGCCTGGTTCATCCTGTTGCAGGAGAAGGGGCTGATCAACGATCTGCTGCTGGCGCTGCATGTGACGAGCGCGCCGCTGGCGCTGATCTTCAACCGTACCGGCGTGATCATCGCCATGACGCATGTCCTGCTGCCGTTCATGGTGCTGCCGGTCTACAGCGTGCTGATCACCATTCCGAAGAACCTGATGCCGGCGGCGGCCTCGCTCGGCGCGCCGCCCTGGCGCGCCTTCGTGCGGGTTCTGCTGCCGCTCAGCCTGCGCGGCATCGCCTCGGGCAGCCTGCTCGTCTTCATCTCGGCGATCGGCTACTACATCACGCCGGCGCTCATCGGCGGCCCCGGCGACCAGATGATCAGTTCCATCATCGCTTTCTATGCCACCGGCACCGCAAACTGGGGCATGGCCGGCGCGCTCGGCGTCGTGCTGCTGGTCGCCACGCTGCTTCTCTACAGCGTCTATGCGCGGATTTCATCCGAAGAGCCGGGGAGGGCCTGATCATGCCGCTGAAGCTCACCCGCGCGGTTTTCGCGTCGCTGACGGTGCTGTTTCTCATCGCGCCGCTCATCGCCATCCTGCCGCTCGCCTTCACCTCGTCCGTCATCCTCACCTATCCGATCCCGTCCTGGTCGCTGCGCTGGTTCGAGGAACTGTTCACGGCGGACGCCTGGCGGCGGGCGATCGTCAACAGCCTGATCATCGGCGGCGGCACGACGGCGGTGGCGACCGTGCTCGGCACTGCCGCCTCGCTCGGCCTGCGCAATCATCTGCTGTTCTTTCGCGGATCGTTCCGCACGCTGTTTCTGCTGCCCATGGTGGTGCCGGCTGTGGTGCTCGGCGTCGGGCTGCAGGTGCTGCTCGCGCGCCTCGGCCTGGCGAACAGCTATGCCGGCGTCATCATCGCCCATACGGTCGTGGCCGTGCCTTTCGTCGTCGTCAGCGTCACCGGGGCGCTTTCGGGCATCGACAGGCGGGTGGAGCTTGCCGCGCAAAGCCTCGGCGCAGCGCCGGCCACCGTCTTCCGGCGGGTGACCTTGCCGCTTGCCATGCCCGGCGTGCTCTCTGGCGCGGTGCTGGCCTTCGCCACCTCGCTGGACGAGGTGGTGCTGACGCTTTTCGTCGCCGGCCCGAACCAGCGGACGCTGGCGCGGCAGATGTTTTCCAGCATCCGCGAGAATATCAGCCCGGCCATCGCCGCGGCGGCCTTCCTGTTCATCGTCGCCACGGTGGTGATCGGCCTTGCCCTGGTTTTGTCGCGCTCGATGATGGCGAAGCGGCGCTGATCGCGCCGGCCGGCCGTCGCGACCGCTTACTTGCGCGCAGTCGGCCCGATCACCTCCTGCATCGCGACATAGGTGTGATATTCGGAAACGGTCTCGTCTTCATGGAATACTTCGCGTGCGAATTCCGCATATGCGGCCATGCTTTCCACTTGCAGGCGCAGCACGAAATCGGCGCCGCCGGTCACGTATGATGCCTGCTTGACTTCGGGGCGGCGTTTGAGCTTGCGCGCGAAGGCGCCGTAGGTGCGCGATCCTTGATCGATGCGCACGAGTACATGGATGGTGACGGGCACGCCGAGGACTTCGGGGCTCACGACCGAAATGTCTGCCGTGATGACCCGCTCGGCGCGCAACCGGCGCAGGCGCCGCAAGACGGCGCTCTGCGACAGGCCGACGCGTTCGGCCAGAACGCGCGCCGGCGTCTGGTTGTCGACCTGGACTTCGCGCAGCAAGGCGTGATCGAAATGATCGAGCTCGACTGTTTTCGCCATCATCCACCCAAAAAGCGATCAAATCAGGCAAGGGATAACCGGAATTGCCGAATTTGTCTCCTTTCTTTCGGGCATGATGCGCTCCAGCCCATCGGATGGACCGGGCAGGCTGGTTCAACGGGCAGCGGATGGACGGGAATGGATTCGAGGAATTGGACAAGGCGGTCGCTGGCCGCCCAGGCGATGGGCAAGATCGATGCGCAGACCAGGGCTGTCGTGCCGCCGATCCATGTGGCGACAACCTATATCCGCGACGAGGACAATGGCTATTCCTCCGGCTTCGTCTATGGCCGTCCCGACAATGAAACGATCCGCGAGGCGGAAAGCGTGCTGGCCATGCTCGAGGAGGCCGAGGCCGGCGCGTTTCTGTTCGGTTCGGGCATGGCGGCGGCCACCGCCGTCTTCCAGGCGCTTTCGCCGGGCGATCATGTCGTCGCCTCCAAGGTGATGTATTGGGCGTTGCGCGCCTGGCTGCTCACCGAGGCGACGCGCTGGGGCCTCAGCATCGAATTCGTCGAAACGGACGATCTCGTCGCGCTGCGGGACGCGATGAAGCCTGGCGTTACCAGGCTGGTGTGGGTGGAAACGCCGTCGAACCCGTTGTGGACGATCACCGACATCGCGGCGGCCGCCGAGATCGCCCATGCGGCGGGCGCGAAGCTTGCCGTCGATTCCACCTGCGCATCGCCGGTGCATACACGGCCGCTGACGCTTGGCGCCGATATCGTCATGCATGCGGCCACCAAGGTGCTGAACGGACATTCCGACGTCGTGGCCGGCGCGCTCTGCGCACGGGAAGACGACGCCTTCTGGAACCGCATCAAGACGGTGCGAAGAAGCCAGGGCGGCATTCTCGGCCCGTTCGAGGCCTATCTGCTGATGCGCGGCATGCGCACGCTGCATGTCCGGCAGGAGCGGCAATCGGCCTCCGCCATGGCGCTTGCCGAGCGGCTGTCTTCGCATCCGCTGGTGACGCGTGTGCTCTATCCCGGTCTCCCCCAGCATCCCGGCCACGACATCGCCGCCCGCCAGATGGAAGGCGGCTTCGGTTACATGCTCTCCATCCAGGTGGCTGGCGGAGAGGCCGCGGCGGTCAGGACGGCGGCCGGGGTCCAACTGTACAAGCGGGCGACCTCGCTTGGCGGCGTCGAGAGCCTGATCGAGCATCGGGCTTCCATCGAAGGCGCCGGTTCGCCCTGCCCGCCGGACCTGCTGCGGCTTTCGACCGGCATCGAGGATGTCGACGATCTCCATGCCGATCTCGACCGGGCGCTGCGCGCCGGCCACGGGGCCGGCTGACCGCAGTTGACGCATGCGGAATCGCCGCCGAAATGGCCTGAATTGCAAAATTAACGGCCCGTTCGGTCATTCCTTGTCCCTGCTCTTCATGACAGCTTTTCGACATTCGAAATCATGAGAGTGGTTCCATGCTCAAAGACACCCGCCCCGATGACGCGTCCGTTTCGACGCGGATCGATTTCATCTATCTGTCCGAACCCGACATGATCCGCGCCGGCGTGACCGACATGGCGGCCTGCGTCGACACGATGGAAGAAATGTTCGCTCTCCTGTATCGCGGCGATTATCGCATGGCCGGCGCCAGCAACAATTCCCACGGCTCGATCGTGCTCTTTCCCGAAAACTCTCCCTTTCCGGGCATGCCGACGGCGACGCCCGATCGCCGGTTCATGGCGATGCCGGCCTATCTGGGCGGGCGCTTCCGCACGGCCGGCATGAAATGGTACGGCTCCAACATCGAAAACCGGCAGAAGGGTCTGCCGCGCTCGATTCTCACCTTCGTGCTCAACGACGCCGACACCGGGGCGCCGCTCGCCTTCATGTCGGCCAATCTTCTGTCGGCCTATCGCACCGGCGCGGTGCCGGGGGTAGGAGCACGCCATCTCGCCCGCAAGGATTCGCGCGTGGTCGGCATATTGGGGCCGGGCGTGATGGCGCGAACCTCGCTTTCCGCCTTCATGGCGGTCTGCCCCGGGATCGATACCATCAAGGTCAAGGGCAGGGGCCGCGGCAGCCTCGACGCCTTTCTCGGCTGGGTCAGGGAAACCTTCCCCGGGATCGTCAATATCAGGGTCGTCGACAGCGTCGAGGCGGTGGTGCGCGACAGCGACATCGTCACCTTCTGCAGCTCCGGCGCGACAGGCGATCCCTCGACCTATCCGATGGTGAAGCGTGAATGGGTCGCCCCCGGCACGTTCCTGTCCATGCCGGCGCCCGCCAATATCGACGAGGGCATGGAGACGCCCAATATCCGCAAGGTTCTGGACAATCCCGGCCTCTATGACGCCTGGTACGAGGAAAATCCGAAGCCGGTCCACCGCTTCATCCCGGCGGTCGGCATCCGGTTCCTGGATCTGGTCGAGGAGGGGCGGATGTCCCCCGGCCAGCTCGAGGATCTCGGCAAGATCGTCGCCGCAGACGCGCCGGGGCGGCGCAACGATGACGAAATCATCATCATGTCCGTGGGCGGCATGCCGGTCGAGGATGTCGCCTGGGGAACCGTCGTTTATCGCAACGCCATCCGCCAGGGCATCGGCGTCAAGCTGAACCTCTGGAACGAGCCGGCCCTGCGCTGACCGCGGCGCCCGACCCGGAAGCAGGTTCAGAAAGGAAGACCATGACCGATATCGTGAAAGTCAAGACCGGTTCCCCCTTCGAGGAACGCGGCAGCTATTCCCGTCTCGTCGCCGTCGGCGACCTGATTTTCGTCTCGAACACGGCCGGGCGCAACCCGAGGACCAAGCAGATTTCCAAGGATCTGGCCGAACAGACGCTGCAGGCGCTGTCCAATATCGAAAGCGCGCTCGCCGCCGTCGGCGCCGTGCTGGAGGATGTCGTGGCGGCGCGGGTCTTCGTGCAGTTTCCCGAGCACATCGACACGATCATGGATGCCTATGCGAAGCGCATGCGCGGCATCAATCCGACGCTGACCATGACCTGCCCGCCGCTCGGCGCGCCGATCTACGAGGTCGAGATCGAGGTCACCGCCTATCGCGGCGCCTCCAGAGGCAATATCCGGGAAATCGTCATTTCCCCGTGAGCCGCAAGCGCGCGGGGGCGGCTTCCCGCCATTCCGCGCGCTCGTTTCGATGTTTCCATTCAAGGATGCGAGCCGTGGCTCCCGTTATCGTTCCTGTCCAGACCTCGCCCGATCTTCCCCAATCGACGACGGTCGTCGTCATCGGCGCGGGGATCGTCGGCCTGACCGCAGCACTTTGCCTTGCGGAGCGCGCCGTCCCCGTCGTCGTCCTGGAAAAGGGCCGCATCGCAGCGGAGCAATCCTCCCGCAATCTCGGCTGGATCCGCAAGATGGGCCGCGAGAAATTCGACGTTCCGCTGTCGCTGGCCTCCGACGACCTGTGGACGCGGATGCCGCAACGGGTCGGCGCGGATGTCGGTTATCGCCAGGCCGGGATCATGTATATCGCACGGACGCAAAAGGAGATGGCCGGCCATGAAGGCTGGCTGCGCTCGGTCTCCGAACGGTCGCTGGATTCGCGGCTGCTGAGCCCGGCGGAGATCGACCGCATGGTTCCCGGCGGCACGGGGCAGTGGGCCGGCGGGATCTATACCGCCTCGGACGGACGGGCGGAACCGCAGATGGCTTCCAGCGCCATCGCCGCCGCAGCCCTGGCCAATGGCGCGGTCATCGTTGAAAACTGTGCGGTGCGGGCCTTGTCGCTTGCCGGCGGGCGCGTGCACGGGGTCGTGACCGAGCGTGGCGAAATCCGTTGCGAGAGCGTCCTTCTGGCCGGCGGCCTCTGGTCGCGCCGCTTTCTCGGCAATCACGGCGTGGCGTTGCCGACGCTGCCGCTTGTCGCGTCGGTGCTGCGCACCGCACCGATGGAAGGGCCGTCCGATATCGCCGTCGGCGCCCCTGATTTCTCGTTTCGCAAGCGGCTGGACGGGGGTTACACGATCACCCAGCGCGGTGCGCTGTTCGCGCCGCTGATGCTCGACCACCTGCTGATCGGCCACCGGTATCTGTCGACGTTGAAAGCCCAGTGGAAGAACGTCCGCATCGCTTTCGGGGAGGAATTTTTCAGGGATTTGTCGTTGGGACGGCGCTGGAGTGCTGCGCGACGCTCGCCTTTCGAGCGGCTGCGCACCATGGACCCACCCGTCAATGACGCATTGAACCGGGAAGCGCTTCACAATCTCGGGCAGGCCTGGCCGGTTTTCCGCGATCTCCGTATCAGCCAGAGCTGGGCGGGAATGATCGATGTGACGCCGGATTCGCTGCCGGTCATTTCGCCGGTGGCCTCGCTTCCGGGACTGACGCTGGCGACCGGTTTTTCCGGCCATGGGTTCGGCACGTCGCCCGCCGCCGGCCAGCTTGCCGCCGAGTTGATCACCGGGGATGCGCCGATCGTCGACCCCGCGCCCTATCGCTTCGACCGCTTTTGAGGCGCGGACGCCCCGCCGGGGCAGGAACGCGCAAGCGTCCGCCCAGGATCGTTGCGCGACGCGGTCATTGGCCGTTCTCGCGCTCCAGGGCCTTCGGATTGGCGGCGAGCCTTGCCTGGATGTCGCGCGCGATATCTCCGATATAGATGTCCTCCAGTCCCCGGCGAAGCCCGTCAACGACCGCACGCGAAAGCTGCGACGGCGATGTCTTCGGCGGGGGCACGCGCTGGTACCATTCGCCTTCCACGGGACCGGTAAAGGCGTTGAGAACCCGTATGCCGCCGGGGCGCAGCTCGGCGCGCAGCCAATGCGACAGCGACAGGCAGGCCGCATGTGCAACCGAAACCGGGCCGAATTCGGGATGGGCGCCAAGCGCATAGGCCGAGAGGATGTTGACCCATGCAACGGCTGAGTTCGGCCCGGCCGGGCCGCGCGCCATCATCGTCGGCCCGAAGGCTTGCGCCAGATGCGCCGTCGCCGCGACCGTTGCATCCATTGTTTCCATCAGGCAGCGCGGGGCGTCCCTCTCGAAGAGATGCACGGGCCGGACATGGTCGGCAGTGTTGATCAGGATATCCACCTCCGCGCCGATCGCAGCGGCAAGTGCGGCGACCGATCGCGCATCGGTGAGATCGAGGGCAACGGGCGTGACGTTGTCCGTCGCGCGCAACAAGGCACCGCCGTCAAAGACCTCATCCGGATCGGGCAGCCCGACATGGACGGATGCGGCGCCGGCCTGCAGCAGGGCGCGCGCCAGCGCAGGCGCCGCCGGATGGCGTCCGTCGGTGATCAGGATGCGCCGGGACCGGGGATCGGCGGTCATTTCCTGCCAGGCGGGGTCGTCCTGCATGTTCGGTGTCTCCGTTGCCGGTCGGGCAAAGACCACGGGTTGCCCGGCCTTGTCGAGTTGCAGCGACAGACGAACCCGCTCGCCCTCGACACAATCGCGATGCAGATGGACGATGATGGGCGGCCCGCAATCGGCCGTGACCAGCCCCTGTCTCCAGGGCAGGTGCTCGCGAAAATAGGGATCGACGCTTGCATGGATCGTGGTGGAGGAGACGAGCAGGCCGCCTTCCGGCGCATCGACGAATTCGAGCGCCGGGCACAGGCATTTCGGGCAGGCATCGCGGGGCGGATAGGTGAAGCGAGCACAGGCGGGGCAGCGTTGCAGGGCAAAGCGTCCCTCGGCCGCCGCGTGCGTCAATCCGTGGGCGGTGCGGCTTCGGTTTGCCGGCGGCAGAGGCGGCGCGCCCGCCGGCGTGGCCTTGGGCGCTTCGGGGCCAGGCAGTTTCGTCATTGCGTTTCTCCCCACAGGATCACGGCGCCGGAGGACAGGCCGCGGTCATAATTGATCATGCCGAAGCCGGATGCGAGGCCGATACGCGCCTGCTCCACCTGCGTCGGCCCGGCCCGGCCCGTAACCTGGCGCAGGCATTCGACGATGCCGAGATGGCCGCCGGCCGCTCCCGCCTGTCCGGCGGACAACTGGCCGCCGGAGGTATTGTGCGGGAAGCTACCGTCGATTTCGAAGGAATGGCTGCGCACGAAATCCGGCGCCTCGCCCTTGGCGCAGAAGCCGAGATCCTCGAATTGCATCATCGAAATCACCGGATAATCGTCATAGGTCTGGACCACGTCGATTTCGGATGGCGTGATGCCGGCCATCGCATAGAGTTCGCCGACGTCGCGCACCCAGCCGCCGCGATATTGCACCTCGTCCTCGGCAAAGGCGTTGTGGCGCTCGATGGTGGAAAGTATGCGCGCGAAAGGCAATCCGAGCGCGCTTGCGGTTTCCTCGCGCATGATCAGGAAAGCCTCCGCGCCGGCGCAGGGCATGACGCAATCGAACAGATGCAGCGGCTCGGCGATCGGCCTTGCCCTCATATAGTCGTCGAGCGTCAACGGCGTCTTCATCAGTGCATGCGGGTTTTTCAAGGCATTGGCGCGCTGGGCGACGCACAGCTTGCCGAAATCCTCGCGGCGGGCGCCGAAGCGGTTCATGTAATAGCGTGCGATCAGCGCAAAGCTGGCATTGGCCCCGCCTGCGCCATAGGGGTAGGACGCATCCTGGGCGAAGCGCGAGAAATGCGCGACTGTCTTTCGAAACGTATCGACCTGGTTGGTATCGCCGGCGACGCAGGCGACGATGTCGGCATCGCCTGCCTGTACCGCGCGGGCCGCCCGGCGCAATGAGACGATCCCCGCCACCCCGCCCATCGGCACATGGTCGAGCCAACGCGGCGACAGGCCGAGATGCTGGGTGAGGCCGACGGCGCTGTCCGGCGCGGTGGTGAAGCTTGCCATGGCAAAGCCGTCGATGTCGCGATGGTCGATGCCGGCGCCTTCGCAAAGCCCCTTCAGGGCGCGCGCGATCCACCAATGGGCGCTTTCGATGGAATAACGCTCATAGGGAACGGAGACCGGAACGGCAGCGACGATACCGTCATAGGATTTGCGCACCGGTTGCCGGGTCATGACGCGGAGCCCGGTTTGCGCCGCAGGGCGGCCTTGAGCGCGCGCAGGTCAAACGCATTTCCGCGCTCGATGCGCCCGGCGGCCATCGCCTTGATCTCGCCGCGCTGCAATTTCTGGGTGGACCCCAGCGGCAGAGCGTCGACGAAGACGATATAACCCGGCAGCTTGTGATAGGCCAGACGCTCAGCGGCCTCGCGAACCAGGTCTTCCGCAAGGCTTTCCGGCGCATCGCCACCGGCAGTCTCGGCCTGGACGATGAAGGCGAAGACCTCCTCGCCGCGCAACGCGTCCGCAACCGGCGTCACCGCCACCGCCTTGACCGCGGCGCTGGCCGAAAGCGCGGCTTCCACCTCCAGCACGGCAATGTTCTCGCCGCTGCGGCGCACGATGCTCTTCTTGCGGTCGAAGAAGTAGAGAAGTCCCCTGTCGTCCTCGTGAACGATGTCGCCGGTATGGAACCAGCCGCCGGTCCAGGCCTCCTCGGTCGCTACCTCGTCCTTCAGATATCCGCTGAAGAAGCCCTGGCGCGGATCCGCTCCGGCGGCGCGGACGATCAGTTCTCCGGGCGTGCCGAGGGGCACAGGTCGGCCGGCATCGTCGACGATGCGGTGGTCCATGCCCGCGCGCGGACGTCCGATGCAGCGCAGGCCGGGCGTATAGTCGTCGCGCGCCGTCGTGGTCGTGGCCCGCCCGCCGGTTTCGGTCATTGCCCAGGCTTCGACGATGGGAATGCGATAGCGCGCCTCGAACTCGATCTTGTGCTGCGCATCGACGCCGGGGCCGAACGAGAACCTTACCGTGTGATCGCGGTCGAAAGGCGAGGGCGGCAGGCGCAGCAGGATCGCGGGAATGACGCCGAGGCAATGGACGATGGTGGCTGACGACTGGCTGACCGTCTCCCACCAGCGGCTGGCATGGAACCGGTCGAGCGGCACGAAGGCGCCGCCGCAGACGATCATGCCGAGAGCGGTACAGCCGAGGGCGTTCATGTGGAACATCGGCAGGGGTGTCAGCGCCAGTTCCGAGCGCTCCCGGATGGCGGCGATGCCGCCCTGGGTCACATACCAGTCGGCAAGCGTCATGAAATAGGCGTTGGACAGCATGCAGCCTTTCGGTTTGCCGGTGCTGCCGGACGTGAACAGCAGGGCGCATTCGTCATCCGCAAGGCCATGCTGGCGCGATGCCGGGTTGCGCGCTGGCGGCGGCGGATCGCCCGCCTCGATGACGGCAAGGCCGTCGACATCGAGGCCTTCCAGCGTGGCAGCGTCTTTCGACAAGGCGACCAGCAGCCCGGTTTCGGACAGCGAAAGCTGATAGTGCAATTCGCCCGGCCGCAGATCCGGATTGACCGGAACGATGGAGACGCCGAGCCCGTTCAGCGCCAGCCAGTAGGCGAAGAATTCCGGACGATTTTCGAGCAGCAGCGCCACCCGGTGGCCGGCGCCGTAGCCTGCCGCGGCAAACATCGCCTTCAGCCGGGAGACGGCCGCGAACATCTCCCCATAGGAGAACGTCAGGCCGTCCGGCGCATAAGCAAGACGCGCCGCCTTCGGCAGGACGATGAGCGCATCGTCGGGATGCTGCCGGGCCCGGTGCTCCAAGACCAGATAGGGAGAGAAAGCGTGCATGGGCAATCCTTTCGCCGTCACCGGAAGGGTCGGAAACCCGCAATCGGGACGGGGCTGCCAACAGGGATAGGATCGCGTTCGCGCAGGGTCCAATATTTTTGCTTGCCGGAAACGATAGCGAACTGGTATCGATCCCCATGGATCTGAGACAAATCCGATATTTCTTGGCCGTGGCCGAGGAGGAGCATTTCGGCCGCGCCTCCGAGCGTATCCGCATCGCCCAGCCGGCGCTCAGCCGGCAGATCCAGTTGCTGGAGGCCGAACTCGGGGTGACCCTGTTCGACCGGCTGCCGCGTGGGGTGAAGCTTTCCGTCGCCGGCCGGACCTTTCTCGCGCATTGCAGTCAAATCATGGCCGACCTCGGCCATGCGGTCAGCGAAACGCAAGCCGTGGCGCGGGGCGAAGCGGGCGTTCTCAAGCTCGGCTTCATCGAGGTCGCGGCCTGGAACGGCGTCATCCCGGCGACGATCATGGCCTTCCGTCACGGTTATCCCGGCGTTCGCCTGGTCCTGAACAGCCTGAGCGGATTGGAGCAACTCGAAGGCATCCATGATGGCCGGATCGATGCGGGCTTCCTCTACAATCCGCCGCCTGATCCGCTTCTCGCCATCCGCCCGGTCGCGCGCCACACCGTGCTTCTGGCGGTACCAAAGGACTCGGCGCTTTCCGGACGGGCGTCGGTCGACGTTCGCGAGCTGGTCGATCAGCCCGTCATTTCGTTTCACCGACGCGAAAGCCCTGTCTATCACGACGAATTGCATCGCGGCCTGTTCCAGGCGGGGGTGGCGGTCGATGTGGTGCACGAAGCGATCAACGAGGCGGAAATGCTGGCGCTGGTGACCACCGGCATGGGCGTCGCCCTTGTCAACGAATGCCAGAAATGGCGCCCGCCGCATGGCATCAGCCTCCTTCGCGTCGACAATCTCGATGTCGGCCTGGATCTGGCTTTGGTCTACCGGCGCGACCACACCGTCCCGGCTCTGGCCCGTTTCCTCGCCCTGCTTCCCGATCAGACGTCCTTCTGAGAGCAGGGCGATAAGACCCTTCCTGGCTTTCATCGCATTTCGATATCGGTTCACGCCGTCGAAATTATTGGATCTTCCCGGTTGCAGGTGCTTGGTTTGGGCAGACGACGACGCCGCCACGAACGGAGCGGCGGTTCATATCGGTGCAGGCCGGAGCCGACCGAACCGGGAGTGATGGATATGTTTGCGATGATCGAAAGGGCCGGCGGCCCGGCGGTGCGGATCCCGGCCGGCCGGCTGCTGATCGGCGGGGCCTGGTGCGAGGCGATCGATGGGCGCACGATCGCGGTCTACGATCCGGCGACGGAGGAGAAGATCGCCGATATCGCCGTCGCCTCCGCCGCCGATGTCGGTCGCGCCGTCGAGGCCGCGCACCGCACCTTCGAAAGCCGCGTCTGGCAGAAGCTGCGCCCGCTCGATCGCGGCCGGCTGCTCGAAAGGCTGGCGCTGCTCGTCGAGCGCGATGCCGAGGAACTGGCGCGGCTTGAAACGCTCGACAATGGCAAGCCTTTCGCCGTGTCGCGAAATGTCGACATGAAATTCGCCATGGATGCCCTGCGCTATTACGGTGGCTGGAGCTCGAAGATATCGGGCGAATACATCGCCCTGTCGCCGTTTTTCGACGACGGCGGCACCTACAGGGCCTATACCGAGCGCAAGCCGGTCGGCGTCGTCGGCGGCATCACGCCGTGGAATTTTCCGATGGGGCAGGCGATCCAGAAGATCGCGCCGGCCATCGCCTTTGGCTGCACCATCGTGCTGAAACCCTCCGAGGAGGCTTCGCTGACGACGTTGCGGCTTGGCGAACTCATTCTCGAGGCGGGGTTTCCCGAAGGTGCGGTCAACATCGTCACCGGTTACGGCCACGAGGCCGGGCAGGCGCTGGTCGACCATCCGCTGGTGCGCAAGATCGCCTTCACGGGTTCGACGGCGACCGGCCAGAAGATTCTGGAATCCTCGGCGCGGCAGATGAAGCGCGTGACGCTGGAGCTTGGCGGCAAATCGCCCGCCATCGTCCTTGCCGATGCCGATCTGAACAGGGCAATCCCAGGGGCGGCGAATGCGATCTTCCCCAACTCCGGGCAGGTCTGCACCGCAGGCTCCCGGCTTTTTGTCGAAGCGTCCATCTATGACGAGGTCGCGCGCGGCGTTGCCGAGATTGCCCGCAACCTGCGGCTCGGCAGCGGCTTCGATCCCGTAAACGAGCTTGGGCCGCTGATTTCCGCCCGCCAGCTGGAGCGGGTGTCTTCGCTGGTTTCCAGCGGCGTCGAGGAGGGCGCGCAACCGCTGTGCGGCGCCGGGCGCGCCGCCGGGAAGGGGTATTTCTTCCAGCCGACGGTGCTCTCCGGCGCCCGCGCGGACATGCGCATCGCGCGCGAGGAGGTCTTCGGCCCCGTGGTGCTCGCCATGCCGTTTACCGATTTGCGGACGATCAAGGCGCTGGCCAACGATACGGTCTACGGCCTGGGCGCCAGCATCTGGACGCGCGACCTCAACAAGGCGCATCTGCTCGCCGACCAGATCGACGCCGGCACGGTCTGGATCAATACCCACAACATTCTCGATACGGCGATGCCGTTCGGCGGCACCAAGATGTCGGGCCTCGGTCGCGAGTTCGGATCGGAAGTCATCCACGCCTATACCGAACCGCGCGCCGTCTGCATGCGCCTCGACGGCGCCGGGCTGGCGTGATGCGTGCGCCGCCGCCGGGCGTCAGCCTTGAGCGCCGGGTGCGCGGCGTGCCTCGAGCTTGCGCAGGACGTCGATGCAGGTCCTGAGTTCATCCGGGGCCAGCCCGGCGACGAAACCGGCATACATCGCGTCGATCGTCGGCGCGATCTCGCGTAGTTTGCGCCGCCCGGCGGCGGTCAGCGCCACGGTGCGCACCCGCTGATCCTTTTCGGAAATCCGGCGCACCACCACGCCCTCGGCGACCAGGCTTTCGATCACGCGGCTGGCGCTCGACTGGTCGATCAGGGAAATCTCCGCGACCTCGTTGACGGTCATCTGCCCATGCGCATGCAGCGACGACATGATCCGCATCATGGCTTCGGTCCAGCCGAGTTTCTGCAGCGCACCGGTCTGGAGAGCGGACCAGTCCCGCGCCAGGCGATTGAGCAGATAGGGCAGGTAGTTTTCCATCTCCTCGCGCGTCGCGAAGGGAAAACCCTGGCGCCCGCCGTCGTCACGGCCTGTCATCGCGGCGTCCGTCGGCGTCATTGCCCTTGACCAGCGCCTTCAGCCCTTCCGTCAGCCTGTCGATCTGCGGCGTCGGCGACGAGGCCATGGCGGCGGCCACGACCTGGCGATGCACGTCGAGCGCCTCCTCGAAAACGCGTCGGCCATGGTCTGTCAGACGGGCGCGAAACGAACGCCGGTCGTCCTTGGTCATTTCTTTATGAAGATATCCGTCCTTGCCGAGGCGGGCGATCAGTCCCGAGACGTTTCCATTGCTGACCTTCAGCTTGCGGGAAAGCTCGCCCATCGCCAGTCCTTCCGGATAGCGATGAAGATGCGATAGCACGTCGAATTTGGGCACCGACAGGCCGAAACGCTCCGAGAGCGCCGTATTCAGGTCGGCATAGACGATCCGGTGCAGGTTGAGAACCTGCAGCCAGAGACGCGTTTCTGCGGCGCGCCGTTCGGCGTCCGGCACATTCGAGAGGGCTGACTCCTGCGAGCCGGGGTCATTTGCGGCCAACACTGATCGTACCGTTTCCTGCCTTGATCCTGCGCTCACATCTAGCGTTTCGCGCCCTGCGAGTAAACAGTCAGCGCCTGGCGGATATCGTCCGGGATCGGGATCGACCGGTGGATGTCGAGCGCGGTGGCCACGGTCACGAATTGCCCACGCAGCGCTTCGTCCTCACCCTTGAAGGCATGCAGCGTCAGCGTATAGGACTTCCCGCCGATGCGGGTCACCTCGACCACGATCTCGATTTCCTCGCCCATCATGCAGGGAATGAAGAAGGTGGCGGCGGCGGAAGCGTAGCCGAGACCGGTGCGGCGCGCGCCGATGATATCGTAATAGCTGATGCCGAGCGCCTCGCCGAACCATTGCTCGATCGCCTGGTTGAAGACATCGAAGAATTTCGGCGTGTAGACGATCCCGGCCGGGTCGCATTGTCCGTGCCGGAAGGTCGCTCTGGTCGACCAGAGGCCGGCCGGAAGGTCGGAACGCTTCATCGGCCGCGCCTGGGGGTCGGATGGGGGATTGGTGGTGATCGTCATCGTATCGTCTCTATTGTCCTGATGGCCCCGTCGAGGCTGTCGTGAGAGGCATCCTTCACGGCCGCCGACAGCAACAGGCCGGCCCACATGGCGGCATCGTCCCGGTCGGCAATCGTCTGCGTCGTCTTCATCACCTTGTCGAATTTCGACAGGCTGCGGACATGGGTATCAGAATAACCCTTGATCAGCCTGCGAAATTTCAAAATTGCGACCGCCAGCGCATAATTCGTTTGCAGCGCCGCGCTTGCCGCCGACAGCCAGTCCTCCCGGTGACGCGTTTCCGTCTGGTGACGCAGCGACCAGCGGCGGGTGGGCCGCATCGCCCCCAGCAGGGCCAGCGCCAAAAACCAGCGCAGCGAATAGGTGCTGACCCGGCGGCCCTTGTCGATGCGCCGGTTCGCCCAGTCGTAGAAGCGCCGGTGGCGCAGGAACCAGCGCGCCAGCGGCGCGGGCATGGCCGAGACGAACTCCTCCATGCGCGGATGCATGTATTCCGTCGTGCGGACGATCTGCTCGGGGCGGACGCCGAGTTCGGTCCGGATCCTGTCGCGCCGCGCCGTCCTTGTCTTCGAACGCGCCACGCGAATGAGATCGTCATAGACCATGGCATTGGCCAGATGCTTGGCCGCCTCGACGGTGAAGGCGAAGCCGTGATCCGTTCCACCGGCCGCCGCGTCGCGCGCATGAAGATCGGCCAGGCGCGAAAGATATTCCTCGCCATAGGCGGCATCCTGGAAGTCCACCACCTTTTTCAGGCCGAGGAATGCCATGTCGTGCGCCTCCTGCGGCAGCGTTGCGCGCAGCGTTTGCAAGAGCGCATCGGCTCTTCTGTCGGCGAGCCGTTCGGGAAGTTTCGCCGCAGCGGCAGCCGACGGCGGCTCGGAGGGCGGCGCGCCGTGCATGGCCCGATCGAAGGCGGCGTCGAAAGTGGCGAGGCTGGCCTGAATGCCTTTGCCGCCCTGGCGGATGATCCCCTGAAAGGCCTCGCGCGCGAAAGGCAATGTCGCGGAGGCCGCCAGCGCCCCGAACAGAGCGGCCGAAATCACGCTGCCGTGATCGATAGCCACCGCGTTCATGTCGAAGACGATTTGGCGGCGCGCGGCGATATGCACGGCGTCGGCGACCGCGCCGTTGTCGGCGATGCCTTCGCCGGGCGCCATCTTTTCGGTCACGGCCAGGGTGCGGTGGCTCGAGGCGATCAGCACCGTCCTGTCCGGCGTGACGATGCCGCGCAGGATGGAGCGTCCAGCCTCCATGTATTCGGAGGCGATGACGACATCGACATCGCCGGGCGTCGGCATCTGCGCCAGGATCGGACGCCGGCCGCCGAGACCGGCGGGCATCATCTCGATATAATAGATGGTCGCGCCGGTTCGCTGGGCGACGCCCGGCACCGAGGTCGACTGCGCGATCCAACCCTGGCCCTCGGCGAGCGCCACGATCCAATCGGTCAATACGCCGCCGCCCTGGCCGCCCATGGCGACGATGGCGATGGAGATCGGCCGTTCGCTTGGCCCGCCGGCCGGTTTGAGATCGAGCTTGACGGTTTCGTCCCTGATCATGTCATGCCTCGAAACAGATGGCCCGGCGATCCTGCCGGCGTTGCAGGAAGGCGATCACCGGCGCGGCCAGCCTTTCCTTCAACCGGTCCCAGCGCGTCGGATTGTGGATGACGTCGGCCTGATAGAAGGAGGGGCACAGCACCGCGGCATCAGCGACCTCCCCGCAATTGCCGCAGGCAACGCAGCTGTTGTCGATGCTCGCCACCGGATCGTCGCGCAAGGGATCGTCGAGCTGCTTGACCGACAGCGACGGACAGCCGGACAGGCGGATGCAGGCGTGATCGCCGGTGCAGACCTCCTCATCGACGCCGAAGCGCGCCGTTACGGTGCGTGCGCCCGCCTTGATCGCCTGCGCCACCTTCGGCTTTTCGCGCCGCTGCCGGTTCAGCATGCATTCGGAGGAGGCGACGATGATCTTCGGCCCCTCTTCCTTCGTCGTCAGCGCTTCGCGAAGGACGGCGCGCATGCGCGTCACGTCATAGGTGCGGTCGACCTGGCGCACCCATTTCGCCCCGATGCCCTTCACGGCATCGACGATGGAGTTGTTGGTCTTGCGACGCTTGTTCAGGGCGCGGGACGAGAGGATGTCCTGCCCGCCCGTGGCCGAGGAGTAGAAGTTGTCGACGATGAGGAAGACGCCGTCATGCTTGTTGAACACGGCGTTGCCGATGCCGCTGGTCAGGCCGTTGTGCCAGAAGCCGCCATCGCCCATCACGGCGATGGCGCGCTTTTCCGCCTTGACGTTGAAGGCGGAGGCGGAGGCCGCTCCGAGGCCGAAGCCCATCGTCGTCGCCCCGATATTGAAGGGCGGCAGGATCGAAAACAGATGGCAGCCGATGTCGGCCGAGACGTGATGGGCGCCAAGCTCCTGCTCGACGAGCTTCATCGCGGCGAAAATCGGACGTTCGGGACAGCCGGTGCACAATCCCGGCGGACGGGCGGGGACCGCCTCCTTCAGCCGGGCGATCGCAGGGCTCGCCATCAGCGGCGCTACGTCCGGCTTCGGCGGCCGGTTGCCGAGCCGGGCCGGATCGAAATCCTCCAGAAAGGCTTCGATGCCTTTCGTCAGGACAGCGGCGGTATAATCGCCGCCCATCGGCAGATAGGCCTTGCCGCGCACCTGCGCCGCAACCGCCGCCCGCGCAAGAACCGTGGTGATCGACTGTTCGATATAGTCAGGCTGGCCTTCCTCGACCACGAGAACGGCATCGAGCCCCCGGCAGAAGTCCTCGACTTCGTCGGGAATCGTCGGATAGCCGACATTCATCACGTAAACGGGAAGCCGGACATCGCCATAGGCGTCGCTGAGGCCGAGAAACTGCAGCGCCCGCACCAGACTGTTATACATGCCCCCCTGGACGATGATGCCGGTCCTTCCGCTCCGCTCCCCGAAGAATTCGTTCAGGCGATGGCTGCGGATGAAATCGATGGCTGCCGGCAGGCGTTTCCTGATCTTTTCCTGCTCGTGCTCATAGGCGGCGGGCGGCAGCACGATGCGGTCGAGATTGCGTTTCGGATTGTTCAGCGCGTCGGCGATGGTGAAGGCCGGGCGGACATTGTCCCTGGCGACGAAGCTGCCGGTCATATGGCAGGAGCGCACCCGCACCTGGAGCATCACCGGCGTGTTCGATGCTTCGGAGAGTTCGAAGCCTTTTTCGATCAGGTCGACGATGCAGGCATGGTCGGGTCTCGGATCGAGCAGCCACATCTGCGATTTCATCGCGAAGGCGTGGGTGCGCTCCTGCATGATCGAGGAGCCTTCGCCGTAATCCTCGCCGACGATCACCATGGCTCCGCCGGTGACGCCGCCGGAGGCCAGATTGGCGAGCGCATCGGAAGCGACGTTGGTGCCGACGGTGGATTTCCAGGCGACGGCGCCGCGCAAGGGATACATGACGGATGCCGACAGCATGGCCGCCGCCGTCGCTTCGCTGGCCGAGCTCTGGAAGTTGACGCCGAGTTCGTCGAGGATGTCGTTGGCATCGGCCAGCACGTCCATGAGATGCGAGATCGGCGAGCCCTGGTAGCCGCCGACATAGGAAACGCCGGCCTGCAACAGCGCTTTGGTAATGGCGAGAATGCCCTCGCCACGGAATATGTCGCCTGCGCCGAGCCGCAAATGCTCGACCTCCCTGGCAAAGGACCGCTCCGCCATCTCCGCCTCCCATAATATGTATGATCATACATAACTTTACATATAAAATATTTCAAGACGGAAATCGCCGTCTTCGGTGAATTGTCGTTTCAGCCGGTCGCCGCCGTCGGGAGGGCGCGCGTTCGCGCCGGCTCAGTCGGTCTCGGCATCGTCCATTTCGACGGACAATCGACGCCGCGCCCGCCGGAGCGCGGCGCTGGGAGATTCACCCGCCCAGTCGCGGAAGGCCCTCGAAAAGGCCGACTGGTTGGCATAGCCGAGATGGGTCGCCAACTGGCTGAGCTTGATGGTGCCGGTGCTCAGCAGCATCTCCGCCTTCTTGCGGCGTTCGCGGTTGAGAACCTCGCTGAAGCTGGTTCCGAACGAAGCCAGCTGGCGCCGAAGCGTGCGCGGCGCAAGGCCGAGCGCCTCGGCCAGCGCCTCCAGGTCGACGCTTTCGCGCCCGAGCCGCTGGCCGATCAGTTGCGACAGCCGCTCGTGGATCGGGCGGAACATGTCTTCCGGCGGCCGCAGCAGATCGAAGAGATGCCGTTCGACGATGGCGCGCGCCGGCGCGTTGGAGTTGATCCAGGCATGCATCGGCCGATCGAGATCGGCATCGCGAAGGATCATGATGTTGGCATCGGCATTGCCGCGGATCGGGCAGCGGAAAAACCGTGCGAGCGTTTCCTGCCGCTCCGAGACGTCATGCTCGAAATGGATCTCGGCGGGGCTCCAGCGCTCCGAAAGAAGCTGGCGGATCAGCGCGCACATTCCCCCGACCGCATATTCGGCGTCCTGGACGCGCGGCCAGATCCCGAGATCGTTGATCAGATAGCCGTAGCGGGTTTCCTCGTATTCCCGCCGCACCGTCAAGGTGGTATGGCTTTGCCAGCTCGCCTGGAAGCGCGAGAACACGCCCAGCGCCTCGCGCAAGGTCGGCGCGGTGGCCAGAAGCGGATAGACCGGGCCGATTTCCCAGATGCGGAAATTCTGGCCCAGCTCCAGGCCGAGGTAAGGCCGCCCCAGCGCGCGCGCGGCCTCCTCGAAGAAGGCGACATAGGATTTCAGCGAATAGGTGGCATAGGGGCTGACGGTCTGGTTGTCGCGCAATTGAAACCTGGCGAGGACGCGGCGACACTCGGCGATGTCGCCTTTCATCTCGCCGATGATCATGTCGAGGAAAAAGCGCCGCACCGTCCCGTCTTCGGCAGCGATGCGCTTTGCCCCGCGCCGGGGCGCCTTGTTCGCCCGCCTGTGTCCCTCGACCATCGCGGCCTCCCTTGCGATCAGGTATTTCGTATATAAACTAATGCAAGAACATGTATTCGTGAAACTCAAAATTGCGCATTCGATCCGGTATTTGTGGCCTCTTTCGCACAAATTTCGGCCTGAAATGACATGGACGCTAGCCTAACGGCGACGTAGTGTCGAAACAAGGCATCCTGCGCACATGGCGCACACAATAAATGTCCAACAAACACAAGGGGTTCTTCCATGAAAGATATCGACAGGCGACTGTTTATGAAACTCGCCGGCGCCGCCGGCTGCGCTCTGGTCCTGCGTCCCGATCTGTCGTTTGCCGGCGAGATCGACAACATCTCGATCGCCTGGATGACCGATCCCGTCACCTGGGATCCCAACCAGCGCCTGTCCCCCGATCCGCAGTCGATCCTGAAAACCGTCTTCGACCAGCCGCTCGACCAGACGCCGGATCTGACGCTCGTTCCCTCCGTCGTGACGGAATGGAAACTGGCGGATGACGGGTTGAGCCTTCACGTCAAGCTTCGCGACGACGTCAAATTCTCCGACGGAACGCCGCTGACGGCCGAGGACTTCGCCTATACCTATCACCAGCGTTTCGTCAAAGGCGACCAGGTCGATCTCGTCGTCGGCTTCGGCGTCGTGTCGGATATCGAGGTGATCTCGCCGACCGAGGCGGTCATGCGCTTTTCCAAGCCGTTTCCGACTGCCGCGCAATGGCTGGCCTTCAGCGCCAGCTACATCGTCTCCAAGGCCTATGCCGAGAAGGTCGGCATTCAGGGGATGCAGACGAACCCGATGGGCTCCGGCCCGTACATGCTCAAGGAATACAAGCGTGACAGCCGCATCGTCCTGATCCGGCGCGACGACTACTGGGGCGAGAAGCCCTCGATCAAGCAACTGACTTTCGAGATCATCCCCGATCCGACCGCGCGTCTGGCGGCGCTGGAATCGGGGACGGTCGACATCGCCATGGAACTGTCGATCCGCGATGTCAAACGGCTGCAGAAAAGCGGCAATTTCAACGCCATCGCCAACCCGATCGCGCGTATCATCTATGTCACGATCCGCGCCGACGGCACTTTCGCCGACCGTAATATACGCCTGGCGGCCGCCCATGCCGTCGACAAGAAGCTTCTGTCCAAGGCGTTTTTCGGCGGCGAGGCGGCGACTATCGATTTTCCGACCGTTCCCGGCATGCCCGGCAGCCCGAAGAATTCCAGCTTCGCTTACGATCCGGCCAAGTCAAAGGAGCTGCTCGCTGCCTCCGGCTACAGCACCGACAAGCCCGTCACCCTTTCCATGGCGACCACCAACGGCCAGTTTCCCGGCGATTACGACATGGCCCGGGCCATCGTCACCATGTGGGAAAAGGTCGGCATCAAGGCCAATCTGACCGTCATCACCGAGGCGCAATGGTATGAACTGAACGCATCGGGAAAACTGCCCGACGCATCGCTTTTCGTCTGGGAAAACGGCACCGGCGACCCCGAACTGTTCACCGGCCACATGTTCAACGAGGAGATGCCGTTTGCGACCTACAGGACGCCGGAGGTGACCGCGCGGGTCAAGCCCCTGTTCAGCGAGCCGAATTACGAGAAGCGCATCAAGGGATATGAGGAACTGAACGCCTATCTGATCGACGAGGGCGCGATCATCCCCCTCGTCCAGGCGATCCAGACGATCGGCTATCGCAAGGGCCTCACGCTGACGCCCTGGGCGAATGGCTGGATCCGGCCCTTCGCGATCAAATCCGCGTAATCCGGTTGCGCCCGCGCCCAAGCCGTCATCCGCCGTTCGGCGATGGCGGTTTGGGCCGGCGATAGGAGGTTTGGTCTTGATCAAGGCATTGTTGCGCATCGTGGCGCGACGGCTGTTCGCCATCGTTCCCGTTTTCGCCGTGGTGACGGTCCTCGTCTTCGCGGCCCTGCGAATCCTGCCGGTCGATCCGGCGCAGATGTCGCTGCCGCCATCGGCCACCATTGAGCAGGTCGAAGCCAAGCGCGAGGAAATGGGCCTCAACAAGCCCATCTGGCAGCAATATGCGCTTTGGGCGCGCCGCGCCGTCGCGGGCGATCTCGGCGAGTCCGCCCAGTATCGCATGCCGACCGCAAAGGTGGTTCTCGAACGCTTGCCGGCGACCATCGAGCTGGCGATGTGCGCGCTCGTCTTCGCCGTCGTCGTCGGGGTGACCGGCGGGATCTTGCTGTTTACGGTGCGCGGGACGGCGCTCGAATCCCTGGGCATGGCGCTCACCTCGGTCGTCATGGCCCTGCCGGATTTCCTGCTGGCCCTGCTGTTCATTCTGGTGTTCGGCGTCATGCTGCCGCTGTTTCCGGTCAACGGGCGCCTCGATCCCGGTTTGGAGGTGCCCTCCCATACCGGCTTTCTGCTTCTCGACTCCCTGCTGACCGGCGATGTCTCGATCTTCGCCAGCGCGATCAGTCACATCGCCCTTCCGGTCATGGCGCTTGGCCTCGCCTTCTCGCCGACCATCGTGCGGGTGCTGCATTCCAGCCTCATCAACACATACCAGCAGAGCTATATCCGCCAGGCGCGGCTGCGCGGTCTCAGCGACCGGGAGATATTGTTCGGGCAGGCGTTGAAGAACGCCATCCTGCCCGTCGTCATCCTGGTCGGAACCCAGTTCGGCGGCCTGTTCGGCGGCACACTGCTGGTCGAGATGATCTTTTCCTTTCCCGGTCTCGGCAATCTGATGGTCAAGGCGATGCAGACCGCCGACCTCTCGGTGATCATGGCCATCGCGCTGATCTATTGCGCCGTGACGCTGCTGTTCAATTCGCTGGCCGATGCGGCGGCCTATCTCCTGAACCCGAAGCTGAGGACGGCATGATGCGGATTTGGTCCTGGCTATCCGATCCGGGCCTTGTGATCGGCGGTGCGATCGCCGGCCTCGTCCTGGCCTGCGCCGTCTGCGCCCCGTGGCTGGCGCCGTATCATCCCAACGATCAGGATCTCCTGTATATCCTTGCGCCGCCCGTCTGGGCGCCGGACGGCGCGGCGGAGCATCTGCTCGGCACCGACAGTCTCGGGCGCGATACGCTCTCGCGGCTGATCTACGGCGCCCGCACGGCGATGGAGGTTGCGGTCGCCGCATCCTTCGGCGCGATGGCGCTCGGCGCCGTGCTTGCCCATCTCGCCGGTTATTTCGGCGGCCGGGTCGACTGGCTGATCAGCCGCCTGGTGGAGATCTGGCTGTCCTTTCCGCCGGTGGTGCTGTCGATGTTGCTGATCATCGGGCTGGGAGTGGGAACCGACAAGGTCATCCTCGCGATCGTGCTCGTCGACTGGACGCGCTTCTGCCGGGTGCTGCGCAGCGAGGTCCAGGTGGTGCGCGGCCAGGATTACGTTTCCTTCGCCCGGCTGGTCGGCTTTGCGCATATGCGGGTGATCGTCCGCGAGATCTTTCCGGCCACCCTGCCGATGCTGATCACCCTGTTCAGCCTGCAGATGGGCATTTCGGTGGTCGTCGAAGCGATCCTGTCCTTCGTGGCGATGGGCGTGCCCGCCGACGTGCCCGCCTGGGGCCAGATGATCGCCGATGCCCGCATCAACATGTTTGACGCCCCGTGGGGACTGGCGCTGCCGATCCTGGCGATCTTCGTCACCGTTCTCAGTTTCAACCTTTTCGGCGATGGATTGCGGCGTGTCCTCGATCCGCGCCATCGCGCAAACGGGCACGTCTGATCCATGACCAGTCATTCCATCCTCCAGATCGAAAGCCTCGATATCGCCCTGCGCAGCGGCGACACCATCCTGACCGGGGTCGATCTGGCCATCGCGCCCGGCAAGGTTCTCGGCGTGATCGGCGAATCGGGCGCCGGCAAATCGATGATCGGCGCGGCGATTGCCGACACGCTGCCACCGGGATTGGCGATTTCGCGCGGGAGCATCCGCTTCGACGGACTGACGCTCACGGACATGACGGCAAGGACGCGTCGCGACCTGCTCGGCCGCGACATCGGTTTCATTCCGCAGGAGCCGATGACGGCGCTCAATCCGACCCTGACCGTCGGCCAGCAGATCGGACGCCATCTCGCCCGGATCGGCATCGCAAACCGGGCGACGCGCGAGAAACGCGCCATCGAATTGTTTTCCGAGGTCGGTCTGGATCGCCCGGCGCAACTGTTGAAAAGCTATCCGCATCAGCTTTCCGGCGGCATGCTGCAACGCGTGCTGATCGCCATGGCATTCGCGTCCAACCCGCGGCTGGTCATCGCCGACGAGCCGACGACGGCATTGGATGTCACCATCCAGGCCAAGGTTGTGGAACTGATCGCACGCATGCGCCAGGCGCACGACACCTCGGTGCTGTTCATCACGCATGATCTCCAGCTTGCGGCCGATGTCTGCGACGATGTCGCCGTTCTCTATGCCGGCCGGATCGTCGAGACCGGCAGGGCGGAGGAGATCATCGATGCGCCGAGACATCCCTATTCGCGCTGTCTCAGCCTTGCCGCGCCCAATCTCGACGGTCCGGTGGCGCCGCTGATGATCCTGCCCAAGGCGATGCCGGGCGCGGTGGAGCGCGCGGCGATGCGGGGCTGCGCCTTTGCGCCGCGCTGTCCGGCCGCCGACGAAGCCTGCATGCGCACGCCGCCGCCGCGTCGCGCCGTTTCGCCAGGCCATGTCAGTGCCTGCCATTATCCGGAGCGCACGTCCGCCATCGCCCCGCCGGCGCGACGCAACGCAGGCGACCTCGCCGCGCCGGGAGAAGCGGCCGTCTTGCGCGCGCAAGGGCTCGGCAAAGCCTATCGCCAGCACGACTGGCTGGGCCGCGTGCGCGAGGTCGAGGCCTTGCGCGGCCTCGATTTCACCGTTCGCGAACGGGAATTCGTCGGTATCGTCGGCGAAAGCGGATCCGGCAAGAGCACGCTGACGAAGCTGATCGTCGGCCTGGAAAACGTGACGTCCGGCACGCTTCACGTCGTCGGGCTCGACCGGACGAGCACGCCGCGCGAGCGTTTTTTCGATCAGGTGCAACTCGTCTTCCAGGATCCGCAATCGGCGCTCAATCCGCGCCGCCGGATCGGAAGCCTGGTGACCCAGAGCCTCGAATGCCGCGGCAACGGCCTTGCGGCAAAGGCGCGGCGCGAACTGGCTGCGGAGCTGCTCGCCAAGGTCATGTTGCCGCCGGACGCCGCAGACCGCTTTCCCGACCAGCTCTCGGGTGGCCAGAAGCAGCGCGTCAACATCGCGCGGGCCCTATGTTCCAATCCGCGCCTGCTGATCGCGGACGAGATCGTCTCGGGCCTGGACGTATCGGTCCAGGCGCAGATCCTCGAGCTGCTGCGCGGGCTTCGCGAGCAGGCATCGTTTTCGCTGCTTCTGATTTCGCATGATCTCGCGGTGGTGCGCCATGTCTGCGACCGGGTGCTGGTGATGTGTAAGGGCGAAATCGTCGAGCAGGGCCCCGTCGAACAGGTCTTCGGCGCTCCGCGACACCCTTACACCATGCAATTGGTCGCAGCCGCGAGAGGCCGCCCCCGCTCCGACGATCGTCATGCCCGCGAGGCGTCGGATCTTTCCTGAGGACGATATTTACGGCCGGGCGCGGCGGGATCATGCCGGAAAGGATCGCCAAACGGCGATCCACCTTTCCGGGAAATGCTCCATCTTTTGTTCTTGTCGCATTGTCCGAAGCCGAAGCGATCACGCTTCGGCTGGAAATGCTCTACCCTTTGTTTTTACGCATTTCCGAACGCGAAACCGCTATGCACTTTTGCTGGAAATGCTCTAGAAACGCACTTCCAGCAGGGTGAAATCGTCGGGCAGCGGCCCCTCGCTGTTGAAGGTCCGCACCCATTCGTGAATGCCGGCGGGGGAGTTGCCGGAGGTGAAGGCGTAGTCTGCCAGGCCATCCACGTCGAGCTGGTCGCCATCCGGACCGTTGACCTCGAAGGTGCCGTCGCTGAGGACGAGGAGGCGGTCGCCGGGATGGACGGCGACGGACTGGCATTCGTAATCGACATCGCCGTCGAGGACGCCGATGGCGATGCCGCCGGGCGTTGCGAGATATTCGGGCGCGCCGGCGCCATGCTGTTCGCCACGGATGAGGATCGCCGGCGGGTGGCCGCCGCTGCAATAGCGCAACGCGCCGGTCACCCGGTCGTAGACCCCGTACCAGATGGTGAAGAACTTGTCGTTCTGCTTTTCCATCGGGAAGGCGGCATTGAGCGCCGCCAGGACCTGCGGCGGATCGCGCAGGTCCGCCTGCGCCAGCGCGCCGGTGCGCAGCACGTTGATGACGGCGATGGTCAGCAGCGCTGCGCCGACGCCATGGCCGCAGACGTCGATCAGGTAGAGCGCGAAATGACGCTCGTCGAGATCGTGATAACCGAAGGAATCGCCGCCCAGTTCCGTCGAGGGCGTGAACAGCCAGTCGGTCGTGGGATGGATCTGTCTTTTTTCGGGCAGGATGGAAAAGATATAGCGCGTCGCATCGTCCAGCTCGCTTTCCAGGCGCGCCTGGGTGCGCTCCAGCAGCAGGTTCTTCTCCGCAAGCTGATCCTCGACGGCTTCGCCGTGCTCGATCATCGCTTCATAGAGCAGTTTCAGATCGTCGAGTTCTGCCGTCAGCCGTTCGATCTCGGCATTCGCCAGATCAAGGTCCGCCTGGGTTGTGTTCACGTCTATGCTTTCTTGAGATGAGTTTTGACACTTCGTTTATGTTTGTATGGAATGGTCGCGTCAGCGCAGCAAGGAAAATTCTTGCGACATGCGTGGCTTTCGGCATTTGTTCGCACAAAAGGTCGGTCTCGACCCGTTATGCGGTGGCCTGCGTCATGCTAGGTTTTCCGATGTTCGGCCGTTCGGCCAATGCTTTGATATACCTTGATGTAAACTGGACTCGGCCTATGGATTCAAGTGGGGGTAAGTTGGAAACCTCAAGCTTCTCGCTGCTTTTTGAGCTGGACATGCCCATCGAGGGTTTTTCTTCAAACTGGGCGCATTGCGACAAGATCTCCACCTATGCGGCGCGGATGATCGGTCACAACAGGCGGGATTCGCTGCTCTATTCGAATCTCTTTTCGTCCGCCTTCAACGAATTGCTGGAGACGGTCTTCCGGTCGCATCATGGCGGCGGCAACTTCGTCTGCCGCGTTCTGCGCGATGGCGACACGGACCGCATCGAGCTGACCATTCCCTGCGACGAGGGACTGGGCCGATTCTACACGACTTCGGTCGCATCGCTTAGCGATGTCGACCGGGAAGAGAAATATCGCGCGGCGCTGTTGTCCGACGCGCCGCTGACGCCGGGTATCGGCCTGATGGAACTCGCCGTGGATTATGCCGCGGAATTCAAAATCTCGGATTTCGACGGTCGGGCCATCCGCCTGACCACCGATCTGATCCTCGAGGAAAGCGACGTGCGATGCTGAAAATCCCCGCCCCCGCCCACAGCCTGCGCTTTGACGAAAACAACCAGGAGTTTTCGATCATCGGCGCGCTGAGGCCGCAGCACGACGACGACATGCGCAACTGCATCGAGATGCTGCGCGACGCCGTCTCGCGCGTGCGCGGCACGCTCTATATCAATGTGAAGCGTCTCGTGCGCCTCAACAACATCGCCTTCCGGGCGCTGGCAAGCTCGGTCGTGGCGGCCGCCACCGAGCGATCGGACCTCAAGCTGGTCATCGTCACGTCCAGCGTCGTCGGCTGGGCCACCAAGAAATTCCGACCGCTGATGCAGGTCAATCCGCGCATCGTGGTCGAGGAATACGACGCCGATTTCTATCCGGGTCAGGCTTTCGTCGAGGACAGCGACATCATCGGGCTGTTGCGCACCCAGACGAACATGACATGGCGCCACGAGCAGGGCATCTTGCCGCGCCATGGCCTGAAACCCGGCATGGCGGTGGCGGATATCTGCTGCGGCATCGGCGATTTCGCCGTCCTGCTGCATAAGGCCTTCGCGCCCGGACGCATGGTCGCGCTCGATCATTCCAGGCCGAGCCTGGATTATGCACGCGGCGTCGCGGAAGAATTCGGCATCTCCGGCATCGAATATGTCTATGGCGACGCCTCGGAAATGCTGCTGGAAGACAACCAGTTCGATTTCGTCACCTGCCGCCACGCGCTGCAGGTCTTCGACCGGCCGGAACTCATCCTCAAGGAGCTCTTCCGGATCTGCAAGCCAGGCGGACGCGTCTACGTGACCAATGAGAAGAACTCCCATTGCCTTGGCGAGCCGCGCGGCGAAAGCATTCAGTGGACCTATAACGAAGTCGCCAAGATCCTCTCCTATTTCAACCACGACATCGAGATCGGCCCCAAGAGCCGGCGTCTCATGATGGATGCCGGTTTCTCCAACGTGCGGATGGAATCCTTCATGGTCACCAACATGGACGGCGACCCGCAGGACTTCGCCGACATCATCACCGCCTGGCGCGACCTCTTCGCCGGCAAGATGTCGCAGATGCGCGGCGACGACGAGGCCTTTACGGCGCGTTTCCGCCAGGGCTTCGACGACCACATCTTCGCCGCGCTGCATCCCAAGGGCTATGCCGGCTGGCCGATCTGGGTTGCTTCGGGAACCAAGCCGCTATGACGACGGCCGATATCGGAGAGACCGGGGCCGCGCCGGGCCGTTTTTCGCTGGGCAGCTTCCGCGCCAAGTTCATCCTTGTCGTCGGCGCCGCAGTCCTGTTCGACCTCCTGCTGTCGGGCGGCATCGCCATTTTCAACGTGCAGCGCCTGTCGCGGGACGTGGCGGCCGAGGTGGGCGAAGGCCTGACCAGCGCCAACGAGGAATTCCTGCGCACCTATATCGACACCACGGCGCAGCGCGCCGACCTATTGATGGAAGGCGTTCATTCCCAGCTCGAAACCCTGACCGCCGTCACCCAGTTCATGCTGGACAATCCTGAGACCAGCGAGCGGGTCGGCAATGCGTTGCTGGCCGATCCGGCCCTGTCGAGCCCGCTCCAATACAATGCCGCCGCCGGCTGGGCGCAGAACAGCCCCGGCGTTCCCTCCGCGGTCAGCGTCTGGGGCTATCTGCTGGACGAAAACGGCGTTCCGAAGCCGGCCGCGCAGGCGGCGATCCGCGACAGCGCCATCCTGGAGCTTCTCGGCCCGGCGATGATGGCCATCGGTTCGCCGAAGCTTCAGCTCTATTATATCGGCCCCAAGGACGCCTCGATCACGCGCTCCGTGCCCTATTCGGATCAGGCGGGTACGCTCGACAAGCTCTATCCCGGCCACAACAAGGGGCCGAGCTTCTGGGACTTCTTCTTCCCGGGCATCTATGAGAGCTGGCAATCCTGGCTCGCCAATCCCTCGGCGCGCCCGGCAGGGACTGACATCGTCGCGACGATGCCCTATATCGACACGACCTCCGGCAGCATGGTCGTCAGCTATTTCGACCCGCTCTACACGCCCGACCGCAAGGCGGTGGCGGGCGGCGTCGCCGTGGACCTCACGCTCGACCAGCTTGTCAATCTCGTCGAGAGCGTCAACATCGCCGAGACCGGCTTCGGCTTCCTCGCCACTTCCAACGGCAACGTGCTGGCCACCAATGCGCTGGGCGAACGCACCCTCGGCCTCTCGGTCAGCGGCGTCGGCGGTCAGGGTGTGACGGGCGTTGCGCGCTCGTTGCGCAAGAGCACGCAGACGGCGATTGCCGGCCTCGAATTGCCGCGCAACCAGGAAACCGTCCTGCGCCACATCTTCCTGGAGGAGAATGGCGAGCAGGTGCCCTACCTCGTGGTGCTCAAGCAATTGTCGCCGAGCAACCTTTGGGACGGGAAGAGCATCGTCGCCGAGACGATGACGCTCGGCTTCGTCGTTTCCGAGCGCGACATCTATCATTCGCTGATTTCCGCGCAGAAGAACATTTCCGCGGCCACGCGCGGCATCGTCAACTATCAGGTGCTGATGGTCTTCGCGAGCCTGCTCGTCGTGCTGGCGGCGGTCTATGCCATTTCCGGCCGCATCACGCGAGGGCTCAGCCAGTTGGCCGGCGCGGCGCGGCGCCTGCAGGCCCAGGACTATACGGTGCGGGTGGATATCCCGAGCCGTGACGAGGTCGGGGCCGTCGGCGTCGCCTTCAACCGCATGGCCGAGGAAATCCGCTTCCATACCGAAAACCTGGAAAAGCTGGTCGAGGCGCGGACCCATCAGCTGGAGGAAGCCAACCAGGAAATCAATGCGCTGAACATCCGCCTGAAGAGCGAGAACCTGCGCCTCGGCGCCGAGCTCGACGTTGCCCGGCAGATCCAGATGATGGTGCTGCCGCGCTCGGCGGAACTGAGCGAAATCCAGAAGATCGACGTGGCCGGCTTCATGGAGCCCGCCGACGAGGTCGGCGGCGATTATTTCGACGTGCTGCGCAGCGGCGACCACATCAAGGTCGGCATCGGCGACGTCACCGGCCACGGTCTGGAAAGCGGCGTGCTGATGCTGATGGTGCAATCCGTGGCGCGCGCCCTGCAGGAGCGCGGCGACCAGGATCCCACCAACTTCCTCGACGTCCTCAACCGCGCCATCTACAAGAACATCGAGCGCACGCGCACCGACAAGCACCTGTCGCTCGCCTTCCTCGATTACCACGAGAACCGCATCGTGCTCTCCGGCCAGCATGAGGAAGTGCTGGTCATCCGCAACGAAGGCGAGATCGAGCGCATCGATACCGTCGATCTCGGCTTCCCGATCGGCCTGGAGGCCGACATCGCCCCCTTCATCGCCACGCGTGAATTCGCGTTCGAGACCGGCGACGTCGTCATCCTGCACACCGACGGCGTCACCGAGGCGGAAAGCCCGAGCGGCGAACTCTTCGGCATCGAGCGCCTGTGCGACAGCGCGCGCAAATACCACAAGCTTGGGGCCGAAGCGATCAAGGAAGGCATCATCGCCGACCTGATGGCCCATATCGACACCCAGAAGATCCACGACGACATCACCTTGGTCGTGATGAGGCACAGATAGCGATGACTGAAGTTTTCGGCGATATCGAATCCCGTAACGCGGCCGCGTCCTTCGAAAACCGGATCCGGCTTGCGGAAGGACCGATCGATCTGACATGGCAGCATGCAAGCGTCACCGCCGAATTCCTCGGCGACATCTACGGCATGCGCAGCGGCGCCCAGCGGCTGAACGACAACGAGGCGCGCCACAGCGTCGGCTATCTCGTCAACGAACTGCTGGAAAATGCGGTGAAATTCCGCGCCCCCGGCGACGTGCTGGTCGAATCGTCGCTGGACGGCAATCGATTCGAAATCAAGGTTTCCAACTACATCAGCGAGGAGACCTCGCGGCGGTTTCAACCGTTGCTGGCGGAAATTACCCAAGGCGATCCTGGCGAACTGCTGATTCAGCGCATCGAAGCCAATGCGGGAGATGCATTTTCCAGTGGATCGGGGCTTGGCCTTCTCACCCTAATGAGCGACTATGGCGCACGATTGGGATGGAGATTCAGCCGGTCGACCGCCGGCACCCTCGTCTTCCTCGAAGTATTTGCCGCCCTCGAGCTTGCATAAGATTGCCGGGACCGGGACATTTTTTTGGAGTGCTTTTTCGCAATGGAAATTAAAACTGGCGACTATAAGGTGTGGAGCGAGGGTTCGACGATCCACTATGAAGGCACCATGCGCCTTTCCGGGACGGAAGCCTATGCCCCGATCCTGGAACTGATGCAGGGCGTTCTTGCGTCGAACCCGCAAACGATCACGCTCGACCTGACGGAACTTGAATTCCTCAACAGTTCGGGCATCAACCTTCTGGCGAAGTTCACCATCGACGTGCGCAAGACGCCAGCGATCGGCCTCGCCGTGCGCGGTTCGTCGCGCATCCCGTGGCAGTCGAAATCGCTGCCCAATCTCAAGAAGCTTCACCCGGCGGTGACGCTGGTGATCGATTGACCGGCCGGCGACCGTTTGAAAAGAGCGCCTGCCAGCATCGCCGCTGTCGGGCGCCGCTGGGGGCGATGCTCTAGCCCGCGCGCCAGCAGGCCCGCGAGCCCGCCGTCGTCGTCATGCGCCGACAGCTCGAATTCGTGATGGATGCCGGCATCGCGTTTTGCCAGCACCGCCGTGTGGTTTCCCATCAATGGCAGCTGCCCCTCGAGAAGCCAGAGCCCGACGGCCGAAAGCGACCAGATGTCGCCCGCCGGGGTGATCGTGCCGGCGCGCAGCTGCTCCGGCGCCATCCAGCGCGGCGTGCCGGCGATTTCGTGGCCGCTCAATGGATCGTCCCCGCCGATCGCCGCAATGCCGAAATCCACCAGCACCGGCTGGTTGTCCCGAAAGCGGATATGCGCCGGCTTGATGTCGCCATGGGTGATGCCGCGGCCATGCAGATAGGCAAGCAATGCCGCCAGTTCGCCGATCAGTGCCTCTACGGCGTCGGCGGAGCGGTGGCGCATGGCGATCTGCGGCTTATCCAGCGCCGCTTCGATGAAATCGCAGGCGAACCAGTTTTCGCCGGCGCCCCGCAGACCGGCGAGCGCCGGATGCTGGAGGGTCTGCGCCAGCCGCTTTTCGCGGGCAAAGCGCTGTCGGGATAGAGGAGGGGCGGCGGCGACGCGCTTGACGAAGAGGCGCTCGCCATCGGTGGCGCACGCTTCGTAGGTTTCGATCCCTGCCCGGCTGCGCACCGGGCCAAGGGGTGGCGGCGCCTCGCGCACCATCATGTCTCCGTCGTTCAGATCGCCCCGACCGCTTTCCACATGGGAACGCCGTATTTCAGGATCTGCCCGATATTGTCGCGCAGCATCCGGTCATAGGCGTCTTCGTTCTCGGGCTGCGGGTCGAAATTGAGGCGCGCGTCGCGCTGCTGCAGCAGGGCGCGGACCGCCTTCGTCACCGCTTCTTCCTCTTCCGGGGTGCCCTCCGCGATCACTTCGTAGACCAGCATTTCCAGAAGGCGGACACTCAGCGCCGTGCCGAGGCCGACCGCCGCCAGCGACGAGAGATCGCGGCCGAGATCGGCGCTGTTGGCCAGCAATGCCTGGTTGAAACGGCGCACCGATTGCCGTTCCGCTTCGCTCGGCTCCCGCAGCTTCGTCTTCGCCTGGCGCGAGCCGACGAGCATGCCGAGGATCTCGCGCGGCTCGGCGGTGGAAGGTGCTGCGGCGCGCAGCGCCGCGATCGTGCGGCTGCCCTTTGTCAACGCCTCGAAGGCCGGTTCGTAGAAGGGCGCGTTGAGGGACGCTGTCCCCAGGGGAATGCTGACCTCGCGGGTCAGCACATGCGGCGGCACGACGAGCTGCAGCTCCGCCTCTCCGACGCGCTGCTCCAGCCGGCGCGGCGGGATGGCGCGCGCGCCACGGATGAACACGTCGCGGCGGAAGGTGCGGGTCATGAAGTAGTCGCGGGCGGTCTCGGCGATCGCCGGCGGCATGTCGGCGATCAGCGCGAGTTGCTCCGGCCGCAGGGAAAGAGCCGGGAAATTTTCGAAGAGATTGGCGGTGCCGACATAATTCAGCTTGGCATGGGCCATGTCGCCGGCGACATCGGCGTGATAGCAGGGCGACCAGTGCTCGTTGAGGTATTCATGCGAGAGATAGGCGACGGCGTCCTCGGTCTTCTCCTTCTTCAGCCGCTCGACCATCTCCGTGGGGATGCTGATCGCGCCGGCCTCCGAAAAGGCTTGCGCAAGATCGAGCGCCTGCAGCACGCGCTTGTCGCTGCGCGCCTGGCTGAGGCCGGCGCCCATGCGCAGCAGGCGTTGCAGCGGCCCGGCATTCGACCAGCCGGGCTGAGCGTTGTAGCTGACATAGACAAGGCCGCCAGGTTTCAGATAGCGGTCGATGAAGCGGACGATATGCTGCCGGTTTTCGAGGCTGACCCAACTCCAGACGCCATGCAGGGTGATATAGTCGAACAGCGGCAGGTCCGCCCGCTCACCATCGGCGAGTTGCTCGAAGGAGTCCTCCTCGAAGCGGATGTTGTCGACCGCGCCCTGGCGGGCGAGCAGGCGGGCACGGGCGATATGGGCCGGATTGAAATCGAAGCCCCAGACATCGGCTTGCGGATTGGCGGCGGCGACCACCAGCGCGGTCTGGCCGACGCCGCAGCCGAGTTCGCAATAGGCGAAAGCCTCGTCCTTGGCGACCGGCGGCTCGATGCCGCGCAACAGGCAGACAATATCGAGATGGGCCGGCGTCTGTTCGGCATAGAAGCCGGGACCGTATTCGATGTCGGAAATATAGCCGTCGGTCCAGTCAGTCATGTCGCTTGGGTCCTGTGGTTGGATTATCGCAGATGCGGCGTCGGGCGGATGTCGGCGAAGGGGATATCCCGTCTCGGCCGGTCCGAGGAGAGCCATGTGTTCCAGCCGAGCCGGCTGGCGGCGGGGTCGTCGCGGTCCTTGCCGAGCCTGAGGCCCGGCACTTGGTCGGGCTTCAGCTCCAGCCTGACCCGGAAGGTCTTGTCGGCGCCGAGCGCATGGGCTGCGACATCGGTGAAAAGCTGCGCCCGTTTGCCGTCCGGCAGCAGCGAGCGGAAATGTGGATAGTCGAGGGCGCGGATGTTGATGCGCACCGTCGATTGCACTTCGAAGATCTTGCCGCCGATCACGGCGTCGTCGCCAAGCCTCGCGAAACTGCCTTCGGGAGAGGCCCTCTCCGGCAGGCGCGTGCGGTCGTTCACCGCGATCGGCAGCCATTCGCCGCAGAACTGCGCGATATCCAGCTGGTGGCCGAAGATGCCGGCCAGTGCGCGCTCGACGGCGACGGCGGAGCGGGACTGACGGCCGAACAGCCCGCCGAAATAGACGAAAAGCGCATCCGGCGCGCTGGTGCGGTTGGCGGTCGCCGGCAGGCCGAGGCCGACCAGCGATTTCAGCGCGTGATCGGCGGGCGTTGCGGTGCCGACCGACAGCGAGCGCCGGCGCTCCGCGACGATGCGGTATTTGGCCCAGGCATTGTAGAGCAGGCCGGCGAGCCGGTTGTTGAAGACGTCGAGAAAGTCGCGAAGCCCCAGATTGCGCTCGCGTACGCTGACCTGCACCAGCTCGCTCAGCGCATGCGGCAGCACGCCGGAGGGACCGGTGAGGCCAACGATGGTCTGGATCATCTCGATCGGGCCGCCGTCTCGCGGGCGGCGCACGGAATTGACCTCCGCCGCCGCAAAGCCGAGCGGCACGGCGGAGCGGACGGCAAGGGCCGCCCGCGAGGGATCGCTGCCCTGGCCGAGCGGATCGACCGGCGGCAGGCCGGTCTCGTCATGCTCGCGCGCCGCCATCCGCTCCAGAAGCGCCATGGCCTGGAACAGCTCGTAGAATTGCGGCGCCTCGAAGAGGTCGCGCTCTAGAGAAGTATGCGGTCGCCGGCGCGTGCTGGCCATGTCTTCATGATCCCCGTGCGGCCCTTGACCCGTGCGGTCAGGCGCGAAAAAGAATTGACGCCGGCGTATAGCCCGAAGAACCGTTCCAGCACGCTCGCCATCAGGAAAACGCCGTTGCCGGAGAAATTCGCCTCGTCGAGCGTGAGGTCGACATCGACGCCGCGGCAGAAGACGCTCTGCCCCTTGGCGCGGACCCTGGCCGTGCCGCTTTTCGACGAGAGCTGGGTGATGCCGTCGATGAGGGCGCGCGTTTCGGCCGATTCGCGAAAATCGTAGAGCAGCAGGGTTTCGCGCAGAGCCTCGGCGCCGCCGTCCGAGACCAGCGACAGGTGGTTGAGGGCGAGGTGCGACACCAGCCGCCAGCGGCCGCCATGCCCGAACATCGGCCGCATCGTCGGCGTCGGCGCCGTCAGCAGGCGCATGGCTCCGACCATCGGCACCGGTTCGGTCATGCGCAGATGCGGCTGGCCGCCGCCGAAGGGCAGGCGTTCAGGCAGGTTGCGGTTGAGGCAGAGCGTATCGACCAGCAACACTTCGGACGAGGGCAGTTGCGGCCGGAAATCCGGGTCGGAGAGCGACAGGAGCACCTCGCTGCCGGGGTTGTCGCTGCTGGCCGGTTCGCGGCGCGACAGCCACCAGGCCAGATCGCGCTCGTCGGCCTTCACCCACTCGGCGCTTGTGGCGTGCTCGACGCTGTAGAACGGGTGCACCAGCCGCTGCTTGCCATCGGCATCGATGCCGCGCACCGCCTCGACGCTGTAGACCTCCAGCGCCTGCGGCCGGCCGCTATCGGGCACGACGCGGTAATCGAAGCTGCGCTGGTCGAGCGTGATCGGCTCCGCCGTCTGTGGAAACAGGTTGACGACCGGCGTGCAGCCGAGCGCGAAGGCGCTGGCGTTGAGCGAGCGCTCCAGCCCCGGCTGCGCCCGATCGAGATAGAGGAAGACGTCGAGCGTCCGGCCCTTGGCGGCAAGCAGGGCGCGCTCCGGCAGCTTCAGGTCGACGAACAGGAATTTTTCCGGAAAGGCGAAATATTCGGTGAGGATGCGATAGGCGGGATGCGAATTCTGCGCATAGGGCAGCAGGCCCTCGTTTTCGGCAAAGCCGGCCGCCGTCACCGCCGAACCCGGCAGGAAGACCGGCGACGGATCGTTGGCGCCTTCCGCAAAGGCGATGGCGCTGACGTCGTTGAGCAGCAGCTCGTAGAGCGGATAGACCAGTTGCGGCTGGCCGCGCAGGAAGAAACGCAGCGAGGCGGGCGCATGCTGCCGGAAGCCGCCTTCGGGCGCGGTCACGTCGAGGGTCAGACGCAGGCAGCCGGCGGCATTGGCGGCGCCGGCGCATTCCGGCGCGGTGATCGGCCGCCCCGAAAGCACGGCGCTGCGCACCGTCACCGGCGACAGCGACACGTCGAAGGCGGTGCGGAAGCGGCAGCGCTCGCCATTGACCGCCTCGGTATCGAGAAGCGTTCCCGACGGCACCCGGTATGCCTCGACGAGTTCGGGCTTGGCATCCATCTGCAGGATCGACATCGACGGGATCGGCCGGTCGAGATGCGGATAGAGAATGCCGAGCAGGGCATTGGTCAGCTCGGGAAAATCGTCGTCGAGTTTTTGGCGCACGCGGGCGGTGAGGTAGGCGAAGGCTTCGATCAGGCGGCCGACATGCGGATCCTCGATCGCATCCTCCGACAGGCGCAGGCGCCCGGCGATGCGCGGGTTCTCGTTGGCGAAGGCCGCCGCCGCGCGGCGGATATATAGCAATTCCCTGTTGTAATGCGTCAGGAGATCGTCGGACATGACCTTCGCCTTTCTTGCTACAGTTGCGGGCAGGCGTAGCCCGCGAGGATGTTCTTGGCGAAAGGATTGCGCGTCGCCGAGGCCGTGACCCGCAGCAACACCCGGCGGCTGCCGACGCGGGCGAGATAATCGACGCTGTCGGTCGGCTGCTTGGTCATCATGCGGAAGCTGTCGAGCAGGCGGAAGATCGCCCACGGGCCTTGCCGGGCGATGAGATTGCGCTCGCCCTGCACCTCCGGCATCACCGAAAGATTGGCACCGGCCGAAACATTCTGCGGCGGCCACTGGAACGGCGTGTCGACGATCGGCCCGTGGCTGTAGAGCAGGGATTGCCCACCGGCATCGAGCACGAAGGCGCGCGCCTTGGCGTCGAGCTTGCCGGGCGTGATCATGAAATCGAGGTTCGGCTTCTCCTGATCGGAGAAGAACATGGTCGTGATCGCATTGGCCTGTTCCAGCGCCGCCAGCGTCGCGTCGTCGAAGCCGAGCCCCACCTGCTGGCCCGGCCGCCAGCGCCACGGATGCGTGGTCGTGTCGATGAACGGCTTCAGGTAATCGTTGTGGAAACCGGCGATGGCGCCCTTGGGACCGAACAGTTTTGCGAAATCTTCGAGCGACGTGTCGTTGGCGGCGGTGCGGTCGAAGGGATAGCGCGCCGTCATCGTCGCATCGCAGAGTGGCAGCACGTTTGTCTTCCAGATCTGCGCCAGCCGCTCGCGCGAGCTGCCGCCGGTGATCGCCGCCACCTGCGCGAGGATGCGGGCAAAGACCGGCTGCAGCACCGGCGGCAGGTTGTCGTTGCGGCTGGCGAGATCCTTCAGCAGCGTCTGCGGCTCGGTGCCGAGTTCCAGCACGTCGCCGCCATTGGCGACGTGGTTCAGCATCCGATAAAGCGGCTGCATCGCCGCCAGCATGGCGTCGGCCGGCGCCTGCTGCCCCTCCGGCGCCGTCACCGCATTGCGGAAGGCGCGGAAATATTCGGAAACCGATTTGGCGACGTCGACGCTGCGGCGCGGCTGGTAGGCCGAGCCGGTCACGGATTTGACCCGCGCCGTGGTCGCGCCGACGGCGGCGTCGAGGACGACGGTGGTCGCCGCCTCCAGATCCGTCTCGGCGGCGATGGCGGTCAGCAGTTCCTTGAGCGGCGAGGGATTGCCGGTGATGATGGCGATGGAGTGGGCGACATCGACGGCGCGGTCGGCGCCGGCCGGGCCGATATCGGCGAGCAGCGACGACCATTTGTTGATGTAGTCGACGCGGTAGAGATCGAGGATGCCATCGCGGATGCGGGCGCTGTCGCGCTCGCCGAGCGGCGCGTCGTCGCCCATCACCCAGAGATCGTCGGCGAGATGGCGCGCCGCCGTCGCCGCGACCTCGCGCATCGTGCCGATGAGGCCATCGCGCGTATAAAGGCCGGGCACGCCGTCCCAGAAACCGTCGCCGCTGACCCGCGACAGCGCCTGCGGGCCGGTAAGCCCCATGTGATCGACCGGCCGCCAGACGGGCAGCGACTGGACGGCGGGCATGGCCTGCACGAGGTCGTAGCCCAACCGCGCTAACGTGTAATCGGCGATCCAGCGGCGGGCGCGGTTGACCAGCGCCGTATCGGCCGGCGACACGGTGAGGGGTGCGGCGGCAAGGGCCGCGAAATGGCGGGCGATGCGCAGCTGCGTGCCGGTATCGGCCTCGTGGACGAGCCAGTTGGTGGCGAAATCGGCGCTGAGCAGGTCGGCGGTCTCGCGATCCGGCACGCGATGCTCGGTCAGCGTCAGGTAGAATTTCAGCTGCTGGAAGCGCAGGGCCGCCGGCGTCTCGGGATGATCGAGACCGTCGCGAAGATAGCTCCAGACGAAGGGGAACAACAGGTTGGCGAGCGCCTTGTCATAGGCGTCGCGCGCCGCGCTGTTGACCGGCTCGGCGCTGTAGAGCCCGAGCGTCGCCCGGCGCGGCTCCTCCTCGGCCAGCGTGCGCAGCCGGTCGAGGACGTCGAGCACGGGGTCGAATTGCGACGGCATCTTTCCGTCGGGCGAGGCCTCGGCAATGTTGACGCGCCCGGCCTCGACGCCGGTCGCGATGCGGGCGGTATAGGCGCGGCCCTCGCCGAAACTCAGGATCCACAGGGAGATCATGATGGCGATGAGGGCGAAAAGCAGCAGGTTTCCGCCGACCTTGTAGAGCCGGTTGGCGACCAGCGCCGGTCGGGTCAGCCCGCCGAGATTGGCTTCGGGCAGGATGACATCGCGAAACAGGCCGGAGAGGAAGAACGGCCGGGCGCGGACTTGGCCCGTTTCGGGCTGCAGGAACAGCCCGTCGCGGCGCTGGCCGAAGCTCGGGGCGAGAACCGGGCCCATGCCGTCGCGGAAATCGCCGGATTGAACGGTGCTGGAAAAGAACACGCCGCGCACATTCGGCGCATCGGCGAAACGATGGTCGACGCAGAGTTCCCACAGGAACGGCGTCAGCCGCGATTGCAGCAGCGAGAATTGCCCGGGAAACTCGAAAATCCGCCGCCGGCGCAATTCGTCCGGCTCGTCCTGCAGGCGCAGGAACTGGTGGCGGGAAAAGCCCTCGACGATATTCGAAAAGCCTGGGAGGAAGCTGCCCCTGGCGGTGGCGCCGTCGGTCTTGCGGAGCGCACTGAGCGGCACGCCGAGAACGGCATTGCGCTCCTCCGAGGTCAGCGAATCGAAGAATTCCTCGAAGCCGACCACCATGTCGAGCTTGTTGACCAGCACATAGACGGGCGCCGTGGTGCGCAGCCGCGCCATGGTTTCGTCGAGGCGCTTGCGCAGCGATGCGGCTTCCGCAACGATATGCTCCTCCGGCCGCGACAGCAGATATTGCACGTCGAGAACGAGCAGGATGCCGTTGACCGGCTGCTGGCGACGCCAGCGGCGGAGCTGGTCGAGCATGCGCTGCCACAGCAGCACCGCGCCGGTGTCGTTGGCGGCGGTGAAGCGGCCCTCGAATTCGACCAGCACCGCCTTGTCGGTGATGTGGAACTGCGCCGGCCCGGTGCCGGGATCGGTGTCATAGGGCGCGGCGATGCCGCTGGCCTTGAGGACGCTGGATTTGCCGACGCTGTTCGCGCCGAGCACGATATACCAGGGCAGGGTATAACGGCTGCTGACGAAACGGAAACCGCTGCGGCGGCGCAGGAAAGAGAGAACCGCCCGGCCGGCATCGCGGAAGGCGGCGAACTCGGCATCGGCGGCGGCATCCCCCCTGTCGCGGGCTGCTTCCGCCTCCTCTTCCTGGCGGCGCAGGGCGGCGAGCAGCGCCTCGTCCTCGCTGGAGCGGCGGGTGCGCACGAAAAAGCTGCCGATGCCCCAGATCAGCGCCAGAACCAGCAGGCAGGCGAGGCGGACGGTGGCGGAGCCGAGCGGCTGCACCTCGCCGAAGGCGATGGCCGGGCCGACGAACCAGACGAGCAAAGCGAGGATCAGGACGCAAAGCGACAGCCAGACCGACGGCCGCTTCAGAAAGGTCCAGAATCGCCTGATCGCCCGGCGCGCCCTCACGACAGGCTTTCCTTATAGGCGATGATCCGCCGCGCGGCGTCGATATAGACGGGATCGATGACGAGGCCGCCGGCATCGTGGATAGCCGTGGGAGCCAAGCCGTCCAGCAGTGCGCGATCCTCGGGCGAAAGGTCGGCGGTGTTTGCGGTGAGCCAGTCGCGGAAGGCGGGCGTTTCGGCCGCCCCCGCCTGTGTGGCGAGATCGATACGGGCGCGCAGCGTCGCCGGATCGGCGCTCATGTCGGCAAGCGCGGCTTCGAGGCGGGTCGCGACATGCTGGACCAGCGCTTGCGCGCTGAGCGTATGGCGCATGGCGTCGATGCGCTGGCGCAGGCTGCGCGCGGCCGGGGCGGCGAACATGGGCGAGACGCGGGCCGCATCCGCATCGGTTTCCCGGGCGAGGCTATCGAGATCGCGCAGCGTGTGCAGCAGCACCGGCAGATCGGCCGGTTTGGACGGGCTGCGGATCGGCGTGATCGAGAGCGTGCGGTCACCGACGCGGCTCGCCAGTTCGACGTCGCGACCGAAACTCGTATAGATCCAGTAGCCGGCGCCGCAGATGGCGAGAATGCTGGCGGCCAGCATCGCGGTCTGGAGATAGGTGCGGACGCGGTGGCGGCGGCTTTTCGAGACGAGGCCGGACTCCGGCAGCATCACCGATTTCAGCACGCCGTTGATGAAGTAGCCGCGATCCTCGTCGTCCAGCCCGAGATCGGGCGGCAACATGCCGATGCGCGGCATGGCGAAACGCCGGGACAGCTCCGGCAGCAGCGCGTCGATGGAGAGCGGCTCCTGCCGGGCGCTGGTCAGGAAGATGCCGCGCAAGAACGCGCCCTGCCAGCTGCGGTCCCCATCCGGGGAAAGCCCGTCCAAGAGCGGCGCGATGGTCTTTTGCAAGGCGGCGATCTGGGCGGAAAAGCTCTGCAGATGGCCGCAGCGCACCGGATCGGCCTCGCGCGACAGCCATTCCATATGCCGGGCGCGCATCGAAGCGAGGATATCCTGGAAACCGCGGTCGATTTCCTGGGCGCGCTCGGCGGCCGGGCGCGCCTCGGCCATGGTCTCGAAGGGCAGCAGGAAACCCCAGGGCTGGTCGCGCTCCTGCTGTTCGTAGCGGTCGAAGAACTCGCGAAAACCGGGAATGAGATCGGTCTTGGTCAGGCCGAGATAGGTCGGGATGCGGCTCTGGGCGATATCGTCGAGCAGCCGTAAGCCGTTGGCGACGGCCTGCATCACCATGCGCTGCTCTTCGAGATCGGCAAGCGTCAGGTCGGCGGGGCTGATGGTCAGCAGCGTCGCGTTCAGCGGCTGCAGCGGGCGCAGGCTGCGCAGCAGCTCGAAGATGGCGCGCATCTGGTCGGTGTCGATCAGCGACGCCTCGACATAGACGGCATCGGGGCCGACCCACCATGTCGCGTCGGCGATGGAAACGGGCATGCCGAGCTTCTGGTCGGCGCGTTCGAGAATGCTGGTCTTGCCGCTGCCGGGCGGGCCGGCGACGAGGAAGAAGGGCACGGAATTGCGGCCGCGCTCACCCTTGAGGCCGCGCTTGGCGAGAAAGGCGATGACGGCGCGGCGGTTGGTCTTCAGCGTCGGCGATTCCGTCGCCGAATTGCGCAGGAAGCGCCGCCAGAACACCACCGGCACCAGCGCCCAGAGCGTGAGCGGCGCCATCGACAGCGCGAAGCGCAGCTCCGGTGCCACCGTCGACAGGCCGAGCCATTGCCCGCCATTCGCCCACAGCATCCAGCCGGCGACAGCGGCGACCGGCAGTCCGAGCAGCCAGAGCGCGAGCGACCACGGCTTCATGGCTGCTTTTCCGCGGGGATGCGGAATTCCACGCGGCGGTTGCGCGCGCGTCCCTCGGCCGTGTCGTTGGCGACAATCGGATCGTCCTCGCCGCGTCCCTCGAAGACGACGCGGCCGGGATCGTCGAGATGATGCTGCAGCATCTGCGCCGCCGAGCGGGCGCGGGCGACGGAGATATCCATGTTGTTGCCGAGCGCGCTGCCGGCGCCGACAGGCACGTTGTCGGTATGGCCAAGGACGGTGATGCGGCCGGGCTCCGGGTTCAGCGCCGCGCCGATTTGGGTGACGACCGGTTCCTCGGTCGCGGCGAGATCGAGGCCGCCGGAGGGGAAGGAGGCGGCGAGCATGCGGATGACGATCTCCTCGCCGACCTGCACGACTTCGGTGCGCTGCGCGGCGATTTCGGGCGCCAGCACCTCGGAAATGCGCTCGATCTGCGTCTTGCGCACCGGCGGCACGGGGGCGGGGATATCGGGAATGCCGGCCTTTTCGACGACCACCGGAATGGTCGGCACCAAGGCGCGGATCTGCTGTGCCGAGCGCTCGACATCGGATTGCAGCGTGATGCTGGAAAAGGCCCAGAGGCCGATCAGCAGCAGGAGCAGCAGCAGGGCGATGGCCCAGGGCGCGACCATGCTGAGCGGCGGGCGATGCGGCGCGGCAATCGTCTGCCAGGCGGCCGAAAGATTGCGCTCGTAAGGGCCGCGAATGCGGCGGATGGTGCGGTAGAGATCGTGGCGCAGGCGCTGTAACTGGCCTTGCCCGCCTTCCATCACCCGGTATTTGCCGGAAAAGCCGATGGCGAGGCAGATGGCCAGCAGTTCCAGCGCGTCGACATTCTGCTCGGGCTGCTGCGAGACCTGCTGAAGCAGGTCGTAGAAACGCTCGCCGCCCCAGGTCTCGTTATAGAGGACGCCGACGAGGCTGCTGCTCGCCCAGCCGCTGGCAGCCCCCCAACGCGTGCTGAGGATGATGTCGTCGATGGTGGCGCAGAGCGCGTAACGCGAAACGCGGATGAGCCGGTCGGGCACATCCTTGGTCATCGCCGAGGTTTCGAAATTGCGGATCTCATCCATCACCCGGCTGCGGAATTCGGGGATATCCTCCGGCGGCGCGCTTTCGATCAGCCGGCCGGCCAGCCACAGCAGCGGCGAGGCGGCGCTGACCAGCGGGTTGATCGCCGCCATGTCGAAGGCCTTGTCGATGGCCGGATCGTTGCGGCGCGTCTGGCGCTCCACCGGCGCCTGGAGGCCGAAATCGTCGGCATATCCCTGGGTCTGCTTGGCGCCGAGATCGAAATAATCGTCAAGCGAGGCGCTCGGGCCAGAACGACGCAAGGCTTCTCCCTCGCTCTTTGGTGCAAAGACGTTCTGTTGCGCAAAGGCATGCGGTGCCATCGGCACCACGCGTGGCGGCTCGCTCGGCAGCGGCCTGCGGATCGTATCGTCCTCGTCGGGAAGGGAAAAAGGATCGGTCAGCGTCTCTCTCCCTTAATCCTTGATGGCCCAGAGATCGAGCTCAAGCCCCGGGAAATCCCCGGCGACATGAATGGCGAGCCCGGCGCCGCTGGCGATCTGCTTCCAGATCGGGCTGGTGCGGTCGAGCTCGAAATAGACCTTGCCGGAATGATAGGGAATCTGGCGCGGCGCCACCGGCAGGCTGCGCAGCATGATGCCGGGAAGGGCGGTGTTGACCAGTTCCGAGATCTGCTCGACCGGCCCGATCTTGATCTGGCCGATCAGGCGGCGCATCAGCGTATCCGAGGGGATATCCGCCTTGGCCGCCAGCACGAAGGCATATTTGAGGTAGAGCGAGCGATCCGGCACATCGGCGACGCGGATGCCGTAGCGATGCTCGGTGAGCGGAATGGCAATGGCGCTGCGCTCCAGCACGACGCTGAGCGACTGCCGGATCGCGGCGATGACAGGCGTGAAGCTCGGCTGGATGCGCTCGTGGTCGTAGACCGGGAAGGCGCGCGGCCGGCGCGTCGGGCTGGTGAAGGTGGCAAGCTCGCCGGCCAGGCCGATGGCGGCCATGTAGAGGCTTTCGGGATGCACGAAGGAGGCGGAGGCCAGATGCGAAAACAGCGGCTGGTAGCGGTTGATCGCCTGCAGCATCATCGCGTCGGTCATCTCGGCCGCCGTTCCCGCACTTGCACCGGCCAGACGGTTGGCGATCGCCTCGCCGCGATGGTTGAGCAGGCCGACGATCTCGGTCATGAAGCCGGAGAGCAGGCCGGCGACCTGGCAATCCAGCGTCGGCGGCACGTAGGATTCGTCGAGCACGACGGTGTTGTCGGCGCGCACCTCGATAATGCGGGCAAGGCCGATGCCGACGAAGCCGCTGCGGTCGCTGGATTCGAGCTGGTAGCGCAGGCGCAGCTTGCCGACCGTGATCGGGGCGGCCGACATGTCGCTGCTGTTGGCGTCGGCAACCTCGATTTCGCTGGCGACGTAGCGCGTCAGGGTTTCCGCGTCGGGATCGGCGGCTTCCTGTCCCCCCGGCTGGCTGATCGGCAAGGTGAGATAGACGATGGCGTTTCGGACGTTTTCGTTGAGCACCAGCGGCTGCAAGCCTGCGACATCGGCGGGAATGCTGAAGGGCGTGCCGTCGGCGAACACGCCGGAGGCGCGTTCGACGCCGAAGCGGCCGATCGACAGAAGCTCGCGGTTCAGCCGCAGCTCGGTCAGGCCCCAGCCATAGGGGCGCAGGCCCTTGGAGCGGCTGCGGATCAGCCGCTCGACATAACGGGCATCCTGCTGGAAGTGCTGGGCGCGGATGAACATGCCCTCCGACCAGATAACTTTGTCAAACGACATGGTCGCTTTCCCTTCCCAAGTAACCGGCGCGAAACCGGTTACGCACCTTTGCCTGAATGCCGTCGGGCCTTTTCGCTTTTCCCCAGAAGAGCGAAAATACTCCAACGCCTTTTTTAAGCATTTCCCGGAAAGCCGCTGCGTGCTTCGCTGAAAACGCCTCAGTCCTGCGGACCCAGATCCACCGCGAGCGTCTTGAGATCGGCCTTCAGCTTGAAGCGCTTCTCGCCCTGCAAGCCGACCATTGCCCGCCATTTTGCATTTTCGAAATTGCGGAAGCCGACCACGACGGCAACGATGCTCGTGCCCTCGATCAGGTTGGCCTTGACGTGCTCGATGCCGCCGGGCGTCAGGTAAATCTCCGTCTTGCCGAGCATGGTAGGCCCCAGCGTCTTGGCATCCTCTTCCCAAAGCTGGCGAAAACTCGCGTTCGAGAAGTTGGTTTCGGCATTGAGCTGATAGAGCCGCATGACGACGGGCGCCGGCACGCCGTCCGGGCCGGGATTGGCCAATGGCGAGGCGACCGCGACGAAATCGAGGCTGGCTGCCGCAGGCGCCGGCTTGATCTCGATCTCCTTCGGCGGCGGCACGTCCTTCTTGCCGAACAGCCCGCAGGCCGTCAGGCTTGACGCAAGCACGCAGACGAACACGAAACGCGCGGCCACCGACAGGCCTTTCGGTACGGCACGCAGGAGCCCTCCGCGCGCCGCAAATCCCATTACACCCAACGCGACGACTCCTCGCTGAGCAACTGGCGAAGCCGCTGCATGAATTTTTCCCGCTCTCCGTCCAACACTGAAACCGCGGCGTCAAGGGCGCGGATCAGCGCGGCCTTTTCCACCGTGGCAGCCATCATGACTATATCCTCCATACCGTTTACCGCCGCTGAAGCCCGATGCGCGGCGGAGGCCGGGACGGAAGGCGAATCGGCGCTTTCCGGTCCGGGATTGCGCCAGTCTGGCACATCGGACTTGCCCGAAGCTGCACTCGGATCCCACCAGTCCTGCATGATCCTGGTTTCTGGCGCCGCAACCGGCGCGGCGGAAACGGCCGCCTGCGGCGCCTGCGCCTGTGGCGGAGCAGCAGCGGCATCGAAGCCGAAGGGGCCGTCTGGGAAGGGATCGGCGGTCTCGGCGGCGGCGCGCGGAACATCCGCGATCCCGGCCGGGCCATCTTCGATGATCACGCCGACGATGGCGTCGCCGAGCAGCAGCCGGTCGCCATCCGCCAGCGGCCGCAGCACGCCTGGCGTGACCGGCACGCCGTTGACGCGCACGCCGTTGGTCGAGAGATCGGTGAGGAAAAAGCCTTCGTCCTTGCGGTCGATGCGGCAATGCGCCTTGGAGAGAACGCGTTCGGGATCGGGGATCGACCAGTCGGCCTCCGCCGCGCGGCCGACCACCATGCTGCCCGCTTCAAGCGTCTTTTCCGGAATGGCGCCCATCAAACGCGATGGTCCTTGCAACATCAGCCGCAGTCGCATGTGCCGTTCATCTCTTTCCAGTCATTGGAAGGGGCGCCCTCGATTCGGGGCGCGCGGATCGTCGATGCTTTATTCCATGCTTTCCCGCGCGGCCACAAGACAGGCTGCGTAATGCATACAGGATCTGTCGTGCAGGCGCACATGCCAGGGCACTTCCCGGGCTTCTCCCTGGCGACGAAGCCCGCCGGCGGCGAGGGGGCCCGGCGAAAGCAGCATGTCGAGGATGGCCTCCGGACGTCCCGCATGGGCCGCCCTTTGAGAGTGACCGCCAAGCCAGGCCTCGACCGGCGTGACATGGCCGCTCCAGTCGAAGGGCACGGAGAGCAGCGCGGCCGCCCCCGGCCTCAGGATGCGGCTCATCTCCATCAGCCCGGCGCGCGGATCGACCATGCAATCGACGACGTTCAGGGCATTGGCAAGCGCGAAGGCATCGGCGCGGAAGGGCAAGGCGAGCACGTCGCAGATCCAGATGTCGACGAGCCCGTCATCGTCCTGCCCGGTGGCATAGCGCCGACGGTCGTAGACGAGGCCGGCGCGGCGCAGGCCGTAGTCGACCTGGCCGGCGACCGCGGCGCGGCGGCCGGCGCGCGACAGCGGTATCGAAATATCGATGCCAAGCGTCATTCGCCCGGTGCGCCGGGCAAGTTCCGCGACCGTTCGTCCCGCGCCGCAGCCGATGTCGAGCAGCGGGCCGGCGGGGAGATCGCCGGCAAGCGCCATTCCTGCGTCGAGCACCCGGGTGACGCCGCCGGGAGCGGCATCGCCGGGCACCGGGCCGAAGCCTTGCGGATCGAGGTCGCCCCAATGGTCCCACATATAGGAGGAGACATGCTGGCGGATGGAATCCAGCGCGCTGCCCGGCCCCGCGGCATCGCCGAGCAGGCCTTCGATGGCCGGCGTCAGGTCGTCGCGCGCCAGCAGATAGAACAGGTTCTGCTGCACGAACTGGCGCACATCCGGCACCAGGATCGGCAACCCGTCGATAACAGGGTATTCGGCGCCGCAGGCCGTGCATTGCAGGATGCCGGCGGCGATATCGTCGCGGCTTTCCCGTTCGATGACGGCGATGCTGAGCGCATGGTCAAGGCCTTGCCGGCGGCAGAGCGGGCAAACGGGGGCCAGCGTCTCGAAATGGGCAAGCTTCACGGGCTCTTACCCGCCGATCATGACGGTCGGGCAGCCGGGCGGCAGGATCTTGCCGGTCGGGCTCGGGATCGGGGCGACGCAGGCGGGATGGGTGGTCATGTCGTTGACGCGCGCGGCCGGAAGCCCGCCGATCAGCACCGAGGACGAGCCCATGGCGATCATGCCGGGGCCGCCGGGAACGCAGCCGGGCAACACGCAGGGTTGCGACATGTCCGTGGAGCGCGCCGCCGGCACGCTGCCGATCAGCACGTTGGGCTGACCCATGATGATGGCGAGCGGCAGCGCCGGATGCGGCGCGCAGGCCGGCACCAGCGCCGGCGGATGGATCGGCGCATGGCAATGCGGCGCATCCTGCAAGATGAGATCTCCGATACGCGCCGCGTTCACTCTTCGCTCCCTGCCCCGTGCCGCAAGCGCTTCTCCAGGCTCACGACGTTCCAGCCATTACTGCGGCGGTACTCGACCTTGTCAAGCAGACTGCGCACGAAATACATGCCGAGGCCGCCGATCTGGCGCTCCTCCAGCTCGACCGACAGGTCGGGCTCGGGAATGGAGAGCGGGTCGAAGGGCGCCCCGTCGTCGCGAATGTCGATCATCAGCCGGTCGCCCTCGACATTGACCTCGATGAGGATCTCGTGGGCGTTGCCGTCATGATAGCCGTAATTGATGGCGTTGGTGATCAACTCGTCCAGCGCGACGTCGAGACCGGCGACATCCTCGTCGTCGAGCGCCTGGCGCAGGAAGAAACGATTGAGATCCTCCAGCAGCGGCGGCACGCCGGTCAGGTCGTTGGTGACGATGAAGGTGGCCGAACGCTTGGATTTCGGCGCCGCCTTGTAATGCACGGCGCAGCCGGCATTCTCCCTGCCGGCGGCAAGCGCCGGGCGGATCAGCGCCTCCAGCCCCTCGACAGGGATGTCGCCGCCGGCAAGCGGGAGCGCCTGACCGGCCGTCAGCCAAAGGATGTCGCCGGGGACGATCGCGCCGGCAAGCTGCGGCTCGCGGCTGCCGGCGCGGCGGATCTGCGCCTCGCCCAGGCAGGCAAGCGACACCGCCCCCGATACCAGGTCGAGCCGCATCAGCGCGATGTCGGCCCGCAATGTCGGTGCGAGTTTCCCGAGCAGGCCGATCACCGTTTCGGGATCGCTTTCGTGGTTCAGCAGCGCGCGTAGCGATTGCCGCAGGCCTGCCGCGTTCCATGCGCCCTCGATGCCCGCGTCGTGCAGGCGCACGGCGGCGGCGGCGAAGACCTGCGCCTCCAGCCAGACATGGTCGTAGAAGCAGACCAGCCCTTCCGGCTCGGTGCAGGCCGATTCGACCTCGATGTCGCGCCGCACCGGAAAACGCGGCGGCAGCAGCGACCGCTGCATGGAATGGGTGAGTTCAAGCAGTAGCGAAGCGTTAAGCACCATCGTGCCGGCGTCTCCAAAAGGCTGATCGTCATCTAGCGCAAGGGTGCGATTTCTGAAATCATCGGTAACACGAAGCGAAACATCGTCTCCGAAATATCCGAATTGCATCATGATTGAGGTTAAAACGCCATGAACATCGCCGAGAGTCGTCGCGAGGACAAGCTAATCGTGATGCCGACAGGCAGAATCGACAGCGTCAGCTCTTCCACCTTCGATCGTCACCTCGCGGCGGTGATCGGCCGCGGCGATGTCAATCTCGTCATCGACCTCGCGGGGCTGGAGTATATCAGCAGCACCGGCCTCTCCGTCTTCCTGACGGCGGCCAAGAAGGTGAAGGCCGCCGGCGGTCGCATGGCCCTGTCGGGCTTGAGCAGCCGCATACGTCTGGTCTTCGAAATGAGCGGTTTTCTGCGCCTGTTCCCGATATACCCAAATGTGGACGCTGCGGTCGCCGGATAGCGGCTTGCCGAGCATGGACAAGGCCCGGAAAATAGGCTCTACATTGCGAAAATTCAAATTCTGTCTTCGAATCGTCAACTAAACTTTAGTATTCCTGCATAGAAACAGCCTTTTGTGGCCTCGCACCATCTTAGGGGAGAAGGTGTTTGTTGAACGTCGATTTGCAATCCTTGATTGGTCGCCTGAATGCGCATACGCGCTCCGCGCTTGAAGGCGCAGTCGGTCTGACCCTGTCGCGTACGCATTACAATGTCGAAATCGAACATTGGCTGCTCAAGCTGATCGAAGGTACGGACAACGATATCGCCGCCATCCTGCGGCATTTCGAGATCGATTCCGGCCGGCTGGCCGCAGACCTGACCAAGGTACTGGATCGCCAGAAGACGGGAAACAGCCGTTCGCCGGCACTTTCTCCGAACATCATCAAGTGGATTCGCGAAGCCTGGATCTTCGCCTCGCTGCAATATAGCGACCGCGCCATCCGCAGCGGCCATCTCATGGCGGCGCTCCTGTGCGACGACACGCTCGCAGCGCTGGCTCGCGACGCCTCCAGCCAGTTCACGCGCATCAATGCAGAGGTACTGCGCACCTCCTTCGCCAAGATCGCCGCGGGCTCTTCCGAAGCCGGCTCGTCCGCTTCGGGCGGTGCCGCCGCGAATTCGGACGGTCAGGCGTCATCGGGCGGCGAGGCTCGTCCGGTCGTCGCTTCCGGCTCGGCGCTCGACCAGTACACCATCAATCTCACCGCGCGGGCGCGCGAGGGCAAGATCGATCCGGTTCTCGGCCGCGATGCCGAGACGCGCCAGATCGTCGACATCCTTACCCGCCGCCGCCAGAACAACCCGATCCTGACCGGCGAGGCCGGCGTCGGCAAGACGGCCGTGGTCGAGGGTTTTGCGCTCAAGATCGCCGCCGGCGACGTGCCGCCGGCGCTGAAGGATGTCGAGCTGCTGTCGCTCGATCTCGGCCTGCTGCAAGCCGGCGCCGGGATGAAGGGCGAGTTCGAGAACCGGCTGAAGAATGTCATCGACGAGGTCAAGTCGTCGCCGAAGCCGATCATCATGTTCATCGACGAGGCCCATACGCTGATCGGCGCCGGCGGCGCCGCCGGCCAGAACGATGCCGCGAACCTGCTGAAGCCGGCGCTGGCGCGCGGCGAGATGCGCACCATCGCGGCCACGACCTGGGCCGAATACAAGAAATATTTCGAGCGCGACCCGGCGCTGACCCGCCGCTTCCAGGTGGTCAAGGTCGAGGAACCCGGCGATGAGGCGGCGATCGCCATGATGCGTGGCCTGATCCCGACGCTGGAGCGCCACCATGGCGTGCGCGTGCTGGCGGAAGCCGTGGAAGACGCCGTGCGCCTGTCGCGGCGTTATATTCCGAGCCGGCAATTGCCGGACAAGGCGGTCAGCCTGCTCGACACGGCCTGCGGCCGCGTCGCCGTCGCCGCCCATGGCATTCCCGCCTCTGTCGAGGATCGCCGCCGCCGCATCGAGATGATCGATGTCGATCTTGGCGTGCTCGCCCGCGAGGAGCGCATCGGCGCCAACCATGCCGACCGCATCGCCGAACTCAAGGCGGACAAGGAAAAGACCGGCGAGGAACTGGCCGCCCTCGAAGCGCAATGGGAAAGGGAACGCGACCTGGTCGAGCGCATCCGCGCCCTACAGGAAGCGCTCGGCGGCGAAGGCGAGCCTGAGGAGGGTGGCAAGTCGCCGGACGACATGCGCGCCGAATTGGCGGCGCTCAACGGCGAACTGACCGCACTTCAGGGTGAAACGCCGCTGATGCGCGTCACGGTCGATGCGCAGGCGATCGCCGAGGTCGTCGGCAACTGGACGGGCATTCCGGTGGGACGCATGGTCTCCAACGAGATCAAGACGGTGCTGTCGCTGAAGGAAAAGCTGAGCGAACGCGTCATCGGCCAGTCGCATGCGCTGGAGGCCATCGCCGAAACGATCCGCACCTCGCGCGCAAAACTGCTCGACCCGCGCAAGCCGATCGGCGTCTTCCTGATGGTCGGGACCTCGGGCGTCGGCAAGACCGAGACGGCGCTGGCGCTGGCCGACCTGCTGTATGGCGGCGAGCAGAACCTCACCGTCATCAACATGTCGGAATTCAAGGAAGAGCATAAGGTTTCCATGCTCGTCGGCTCGCCGCCCGGATATGTCGGCTACGGCGAAGGCGGCGTGCTGACCGAAGCCGTGCGCCGCCGGCCCTATTCCGTCGTGCTGTTCGACGAAATGGAAAAGGCTCATCCCGGTGTCCAGGACGTGTTCTACCAGGTGTTCGACAAGGGCATGCTGCGCGACGGCGAAGGCCGCGACATCGACTTCAAGAACACGATCATCATCATGACCTCGAATGCGGGCACCGATCTCATTCACCGCCTCTATTCCGACCCGGCCCGCCGGCCGGACGCAGAGGAACTGGGCGATGCGCTGCGACCGGAACTGCTGAAATCGTTCAAGCCGGCCTTCCTCGGCCGCTGCTCGGTCGTGCCTTACTTCCCGCTGGCGGACGATATCATCCGCAAGATCACCGAGCTTCAGCTGACCCGCATCCGCAAGCGCTTCCTGGAAAACTACAAGGCCAACCTCACCTGGGGCCCGGCGCTGGTCGAGCAGATCGCCAGCCGCTGCACGGAAGTCGAAAGCGGCGCGCGCAACATCGAGTACATCCTTTCGCGTGGGCTTTTGCCCCGCCTTTCAGCCCATGTCCTGTCGATCATGGCGGACGGGCGGCAGGTGGGCGATATCGAGGTTGTGCTCGATGAGTCGGGCGAATTCCAGTTCTCCGACCGGTCTTCGCCCGAAAGCGAGCAGGCGCTTGAGCCGGCCGCGACAGCGGCTCAATGACATGATGCCGCCCCGGCGCGGCATCGGATTTCCGCATGTAAAATCATTTTGGCAATGGGAGCTAACATATGGCAATTTATGTGAAGTATGAGGGGATCGACGGGGAAGCCACCCACGATACCCATAAGAAGTGGATCGACTGCCACAGCGTGTCGTTCGGCGTCGGCCGAGCGATCTCGACGCCGTCGGGTTCGGCCGGGAACCGCGAATCCAGCGAGCCCAGCGTTTCGGAAATCACCCTTGTCAAGTCGATGGATGCGGCTTCGACCAAGCTGTTCGTCGAATCGGTGACCGGCGCGGCCGGCAAGAAGGTCGAAATCCACCTCGTCAGCACCGGCAGCCCGGGCGTGACCTACACCGAATACACGCTGACCAATGCGCTGATCTCGTCCTACTCGGTCTCGAGCGGCGGCGAGCGCCCGACGGAGTCGATCTCGATCAACTTCACCAAGATCCAGTACAAGTTCACGCCGTTCGACGACAAGCACAAGGCGGGCACGCCGGTTTCCGTCAGCTACGACCTGGCGACGACCAAGAGCGCCTGATGGCGCTGAGAAGAGGGCGCTCGGCCGCAAGGCCGATCGCCGTCATGGATCGATAAGATGGCCGTTTCGCTGACCCAAGCCAACCGCTGGTTGATGCTGGAGACGCCGCTGGGCACCGATGTGCTGGTGGCGACGTCGTTGCGCGGGTCCGAAGGGATGTCGCGCCTGTTCGAATTCAAGATCGATGCGCTTTCGCAACGCACGGCCCTCGCGCCGGGCGATCTCCTGGGCAAAAGCGTGACGGTATCGATCACCCATCCGGGGGGCGAGCGTCGCATCGTCAACGGCATCGTGACCGCGCTGGTCGCGGGCGCGACGACGCGCAACGGCCATCGCATCTATACGCTCACCGTCCACCCGACGCTGTGGGTGTCGAAACGCAGCTCTGACTACAAGATTTTCCAGGGCAAGACGGTGACCGACATCGTCGAGGATATCCTGAAGGCCGATGGCGTCAAATACGAGAAAAAGCTCAATGCCAGCTACAAGCCGCGCGAATATTGCGTGCAGTTCGGCGAGACCAATCTCGATTTTATCGAGCGGTTGATGGCCGAAGAGGGCATCTTCTACTATTTCAAGCATGCGTCCGGCAGCCATACGATGGTGCTGGCCGATCACCGCATGGCCTATGAGGATTGCGCGCAGGCCACCGTCGCCTACCGGCAGGACAAGGAAGAATCGAGCGACGCGGTCTTTGCGATGAATTTCGGCCTGGACCTGACCGACACGAAATGGACGCTGCAGGATTATGACTTCGAGCGCCCGGCGGCGACGATCTCGGCCAGCAAGCCCACCGTCGTGCAGCCGTCCTCGTCGAAATCCTGGGAGCATTTCGCCTATCCAGGCGGCACCGTGCAGAACGACGACCTGACCCGGCTCGCCACCGCCGCGATTGAGGCGGAAGAGGCCGAGCATGAAAGCGTCGACGGGCAATCGACCTGCGCCAGCTTCACGCCGGGCCACCGCTTCACGCTGGCAGAACATCCGGCCGGCGCCGACGCCAACAAGGCCTTCGTCCTGACCCGTGTCGAGCACGAGGTCTACGACCGCACGCATTTCACCATCCGCCCGGGCATGGAGGGCAAGCCCTCCTATCGCAACCGTTTTCGCGGCATTCCCTCGACGCGTATCGCCCGCACCCCCTTTGTCGGCACCAGGCCGCTGGCGCACGGGCCGCAGACCGCCGTGGTGGTGGGCACCAGCGGCGAGGAGATCCACACCGACAAATACGGCCGCATCCGCGTGCAGTTCCATTGGGACCGCTACGGCTCGAAAAACGAAAAAAGCTCCTGCTTCGTGCGTGTGGCCCAGTCGCTGGCCGGCAAGAACTGGGGCACGGTGTTCACGCCGCGCATCGGCATGGAGGTCGTGGTGCAGTTCCTGGAGGGTGATCCCGACCGGCCGCTGGTGACCGGCGCCGTCTATAACGCCGAGAATATGCCGCCCTGGACCCTGCCGGACGAGATGACCAAGAGCGGGTTTCGTTCGCGCAGCACCAAGCAGGGCGCGGTCGCCAATGCCAATGAACTCGTCTTCGAGGATAAGAAGGGTAGCGAGCAGATCCTGTTTCATGCCGAAAAGGACTTTTTGCGCGAGGTCGAGAACGACGACACGCTGGATGTCGGTCATGACCAGACCCGGACGATCAAGAACGACAGAACCTCGACAATCTCGGAGGGTAACGAAACCTTCACCATCAAGCAGGGCAACCGCACCGAGAAAATCGAAAAAGGCAACGAGACGCTTGATATCGACAAGGGCAATCGTAAGGTGACGCTGGGTCAGGGCAATGACGAACTGACATTGAGCCAGGGCAACCGCACGACCACGCTCAGCCAGGGCAATGATTCGCTGACGCTGTCGACCGGCAACCAGTCGACGAAGGCGACCGCCGGCAAGATTACGCTTGAGGCGGGGCAGAGCATCACCCTGAAATGCGGCCCCTCGACGGTGGAACTGACACCGTCGGGCATCACCATCAAGGGCGCGATGGTGACCGTGGAAGGCAGCGCCAAGGCGACGGTCAAGGGACCGATGGTGGATGTCTCCGGTGACGGCATGGTGACCGTCAAGGGCGGCATCGTGAAGATCAATTGAGGAGAACGGCACGGTGAAAATTCAGGCCGAACCGTTCCGCAAGATCGGCGCCGCCAGCGCCGCCGAGATTGCCGCGCGCATCGATCTTTCCGCCGAGGCGCGCGCCTTCCTTTTGCCGACGCTGTCGCCGCAGGGGTTCCTGGCGCTGCTCGTCGAGGCGCAGATGATGGGCGACGCCATTCGTTTCCTGGCTTTCGCGCTGCCGGCGCGGGAGGCGATCTGGTGGGCCTGCGCGGTGGCGCACACGACCCTGCCGGAACAGACCGAACTCGACCGCGCCTGCATCGAGCACAGTGCGAGCTGGGTCTATGGCGCGTCGGAGCAGATGCGGCGGGCCTGCTTCGTGCGCGCCGAACAGGCGAAATTCGAAGGCGCGGCCGCCTATGCGGCGCTGGCGGTGTTCTGGTCGGGCGGCAGCCTGGCGCCGGAAGGCATGCCGGATGTGGTCGCCGATCCGAAGCTGTGCCCGATCGGGGTCGGCGCCTCGGTATTGCTGTCGATCACGTCGGGCGATCCGCTCGGGCTGGCGCTACGCTTCGAGCAGGCGATGGAGCGCGGCGTCATCATTGCCAATGGCGGCAATGGCTGGCTGAAGGATGATCGGCCGTTGAAATTGACGAATCAGGCGTTTGTCACGCCGGTCATAGAGGCTCATTAATGTTTTGCCGCTATGACCACGGGAGGCGCCTGGATGCGGGGAAGGCGGCAACGCGCCTTCGTCGCGGGACTGGTATTTTCGCAGCGCAAATCCGACAGGCGTGCTTGCGCGTCCGGCATTCGGAATTGCCTTAAAGCAACAGGGAGAGCGTTTTCGCGTTCAGGGAATGCGGCATACGCTCCGGTGAGGGTTCCGGCCAATGGCATTGCCGCAGGTCATCGACATCGACGGGCTTTTGGCGCCGATTTCGGAGGATGCGCCGGCGGGCACCGATCCGCGCCAGGACACGTCGTCAGCGTCTCTTTATTACAAGACCAAGGATGCGCGCAACGCCGCCCGCTCCGCCGAGCGCGCCTCGGTGGAAATCGGCGGCGCGCCGCCCGAGGAATGGGGCGATGTCGCCGATACGGCGATGACCATCCTTTCCGGCCACGGCAAGGATCTGGAAATCGCCGCCTGGCTGGTCGAGGCGATGTTGCGCATCGAAGGGTTTGCGGGCCTGCGCGACGGTCTGAAGGTCATCACCGGCATCGTCCGGGATTACTGGGAGACCTGCTTTCCGGAATTGGACGAGGACGGGGTCGAGGGCAAGGTTTCGGCGGTCGCGGGCCTCAGCGGCGCCGGCGCCACCGGCACGCTGATCCAGCCGACCCGCCTCGTGCCCCTGACCTTCGGTTCGCTCGCCAGTTTCTCGCTGTGGAATTTCGAGCAGGCGACCGATCTCGAACGCGTCACCGATCCGCAGCGGCGGCAGGAGCGTATCGACAACGGCGCCATCACCATGGAGCAGTTCAATCAAAGCGTGCTGGAGACCCCGGCGTCGCGCTTTGTGGAAACGGTTGCGCTGGTGGAGGAGACGATCGCGGCGCTGAAGGAGATGTCGGAGGCCTTCGATGCGGTCGCCGGCTACGATGCCCCGCCGATCTCGACCCTGCGCGAACTGCTGGAAACCATTTTGGGCGCGATCCGCCACTTCGCCGCCACGAAACTCGAAGCGGCAAGCTATGACGACGCGGCCACCGTCGAGCAGGCCGTCATCCAGGAGGTGACGGCCGATGGCACGACGACCATTGCGGTGCAGCAGGTGCGGCGTGTCGAGGGCTATGCCTCGCGGGAGGAGGCGCTTGCCGAAATTTCGCGGATCTCGGCCTACTTCCGCAAGACCGAACCGCATTCGCCGATTTCCTACACGCTCGAGGACGCCGTGCGCCGCGCGCGCATGACCCTGCCGGAATTGCTTGCCGAACTTGCAGAAGACCCGGCCCACATCCAGCGCATCCTGCTGGCCGCCGGGATCAAACCGCCTGAGGTGGAGGCCTCGGGCTATTGACGACCGTCCTTTAAGTCTTGCGTCTCGTGACTGAACCACAACAATTGAAAGCAGAGGGATTACCATGGCAGAAAGCGTACAACAGAAGCTGAAGCGGGTCCGCGCGCCGCGCGTCCACATCACCTATGACGTGGAAACGGAAGGCGCGCAGGTTCGCAAGGAACTGCCTTTCGTCGTCGGCGTCATCGGCGATTTCTCGGGCAAGCCCTATGAGCCGCTGAAGCCGCTCAAGGACCGCAAGTTCATCCAGATCGACCGCGACAATTTCGACGACGTCATGCAGCGCATGACGCCCGGCGCCGAATTCAAGGTCGATAACACGCTTGCCGGCGACGAATCCCAGCTTGCCGTGCAGCTCAAGTTCAAGTCGATGAACGATTTCGAGCCGGGCGCGGTCGTCCAGCAGGTCGAGCCGCTGCGCAAGCTGCTCGCCGTGCGCAACAAGCTGCGCGACCTGATGTCCAAGGTCGATCGCTCCGAAGAGCTGGAAAGCCTGCTCGAAGAAGTATTGCAGAACACCGAAAAGCTGACGGCTCTGGCCGGCGAACTCGGCTCTGAAGAAAAGAAAGGCTGATCGATGAGTGCTGAACTGCAGAAACAGACCGCCGCCGCCACGGAAGAGTCCACCGGCTCGCTGAGCCTCCTCGACCAGGCGATCCAGGTCACCAAGACCGCCGAGCCGGACGAGATGCAGGATCTCCTGCGCACCCTTACAGACGAGGCGCTGGCCGGCACCGTCACCTTCTCGAAGAACCTGACGCAGACCTTCAACAAGGCGATCGAGGCCATCGACCAGAAGCTGTCGCAGCAGCTGAGCCAGATCATGCATCACCCGGACTTCCAGAAGCTGGAAGGGTCCTGGCGCGGCCTGAACTATCTGGTGAAGAACTCGGAAACCAGCGCGACGCTGAAGATCCGCGTTCTCAACGAATCCAAGAAGGAACTGCACAAGGATCTGACCAAGGCGGTCGAATTCGATCAGAGCCAGACTTTCAAGAAGATCTATGAAAGCGAATTCGGCACCCCCGGCGGCGAGCCCTACGGCGCGCTCATCGGCGATTTCGAATTCGGCAACGGCACCGAGGATCTCGAAATCCTGCAGGGCATGTCGAACATCGCGGCCGCGTCCTTCGCGCCGTTCATCTCCGCCGCCAGCCCGAAGATGTTCGGCCTGGAAAGCTTCACGGAACTTTCCAAGCCGCGCGATCTGGAGAAGATCTTCGAAAGCTCGGAATACATCAAGTGGCGCAGCTTCCGCGACAGCGACGATAGCCGCTTCGTGACGCTGACCATGCCGCGCGTGCTCGCCCGCGTGCCCTACGGTTCGCAGGGCCGGGCGATCGAGGAGTTCAAGTTCGAGGAAGCCCCGATCGACGCCAACGGCGTCGTCAGCGCCATGCCGCAGGACAAGTTCTCCTGGATGAACGCATCCTACGCGCTGGGCGAACGCCTGAACTTCGCCTTCGCGAAGTATGGCTGGTGCGTGGCCATCCGTGGTGCCGAAGGTGGCGGCAAGGTCGAGGATCTGCCGAGCTTCACCTTCACCAGCGACGACGGCGACGCCGACCAGCAGTGCCCGACGGAAATCGGCATCACCGATCGCCGCGAGGCCGAACTGTCGAAGCTCGGCTTCCTGCCGCTGTGCCACTACAAGAATACGGATTACGCCGTCTTCTTCGGGGCGCAGACCACGCAGAAGCCGAAGAAATACGACCGGCCGGAAGCCACCGCCAATGCGGCGATTTCCGCGCGCCTGCCGTATATCATGGCGACCTCGCGTTTCTCGCACTACCTCAAGGTCATGGGCCGCGACAAGATCGGCTCCTTCCTCGAAGCCAGCGATTGCGAGACCTGGCTGAACAACTGGATCCGCAACTATGTGAATGGCAATGCGGAAGCCGGCCAGGAAATGAAGGCGCAGTATCCGCTCGCCGAAGCGCAGGTGACCGTCAAGGAAGTTCCCGGCGCGCCGGGTTCCTACAATGCGGTCGCCTATCTGCGCCCCTGGTTGCAGATGGAAGAGCTGACGGCGTCCATGCGCCTTGTGGCACGCATTCCGCAGATGGGTTGACGCCCGCGATGCCGGAGATCGAGATGCTTGCGGAAGCGGGGGACGCGCCAGGCGCTGCGCCCGCTTCCCGGGTCGATCTGCGGCGCCGTCTGGTCGATTGCGTTCTCGGGCGCGGCGGGGAGGAGACCTCCGCCGCGCTCGACCGTTTCCTGGCCGAGGAGGATTGGAAGCTCTGCCTCGCCGACTGGCTGCCTGAGACTGGAGACAGCCAGGCCCGCGGCTTCGAGGCCGTGCGGGCGACGCTTGCCCGCGACATCGCCGCCATCGACATCCTGCTCGGCGACCAGATCGACGAGATCCTGCACGCCCCGGCCTTCAAGGCCGTCGAGGCCGCCTGGCGTGGCGTCGAACTGCTGGCACAGGTCGCCGGCGACGACGACAAGGTGCGTGTCCGTCTTTTCAACGCCACATGGCTGGAACTGTCGCGCGATTTCGAGCGCAGCATCGAATTCGACCAGAGCACGCTGTTCGCCAAGGTCTATAACGAGGAATACGGAATGCCCGGCGGCATTCCCTATGGGCTGCTGGTCTTCGACTACGCCGTGCGCCATCGCGTCGCGCCGAACTCCTCCGCCGACGATGTCAGCACGCTCTCCGGCATCGCGCAGGTGGCCGCCGCTTCCTTTTCGCCGAGCGTGATCGGCGCGGCCCCGGAGCTGTTCGGCCTGACGACCTTTGCCGATCTTTCCTACGCACAGCGGCTCGATGCCGGCTTCCGGCTTGGCGAATATCATCGCTGGCGCAAGCTGCGCGAGCGCGAGGACAGCCGTTTTCTCGGTATCGCCCTGCCGCGCATCCTGATGCGCGAACGCTACCGCGACAGCGATGCCCGGCTGGATGGCTTTCGGTATGCCGAAGGCGGCTCCGGCGTCGAATCCTGGCTGTGGGGCAATGCCTCCTTTGCCTACGGCGTCGTCGCCATCCGCGCCTTCCGCAAATGGGGCTGGTTCGCCGATATCTGCGGCACGCGCGGCGGCCTGATCGACGACCTGCCGGCGCCGAATTTCTCGACGCGCGAGGGAGTGGGTTATCGCCGGCCGCTGGAGGTCGAACTCACCGACAAGAAGCAGAAGGTGCTGGAAGATCTCGGCTTCATCTCGATCAGCCCGTGCAGCTTTACCCGTGAGGTGGTGCTGCTCGGCGCGCAATCGCTGCACCAGACGAGCGGCGAGGGCGGCATCGTCGAGCAGACCAATGACGGCATTTCGGCGATGCTGCATTATGTCATGTGCGTCAGCCGTTTCGCCCATTACATCAAGGTCATGGCCCGTGACCGCGTCGGCGCCTATGCCGCTCCCTATGATCTCGAACGTTATCTCGACGAATGGCTGCGCAACTACACCATCGGCAATTCCGATGCCGGGCTGGAGACCAAGGCCCGTTATCCGCTGAGCGGCGCGCGCGTGGAGGTTCGCGAGGTGCCGGGACGGCCGGGCATGATGAGCTGCACCATGCATCTGTCGCCGCATTTCCAGTTCGATCAGGTGATCTCCGGTTTTCGCATGCGCACCGAGGTTCAGGGAACGAGGAGCCGCTGATGGCCCGCCATCAACCCACGACGCCGCCGCAATTGGCCCTGTTCGACCGTCTGCTGCAGGGCGACAATATCGAGACCGACCGCAGCGCCGACAGCGCGTTGCGCGAGTTGCGCGATTCGGTGCGCCGCGATCTCGAAATCCTCTTCAACACCCGGCCGATGCACCGGCCCTATGCCCCCTGGCTCAGCGAACTCCAGCACTCCATCGTCACCTTCGGCCTGCCCTCGCTGCAGGGACAGCATCTCGGCAGCTTCGCCCAGAAGGAACAGTTTCGCATCTATCTCGAAAACCTCATCCTGCGTACGGAAACCCGCTTCAGGGAATTGACCGTCGAACTGATCGAGCAGGAGGGCCCGCTGGAGCGCACGCTGCGCCTGCAGATCCAGGCCGTGCTGGAAACGGATTCGATCAGCGAGGTCGTGGTCTTCGACACCACCGTCGATCCGATCACCGGCGGCTTCGTCGTGCAGGAGCGCTGACCGCGGCGGCGAGGATCGTTGCCGGAAGCGTTCTCTAGCGCCGGGGCTTCGCCGTCGTGCCGCGGCTTACCAGCGGGCCGTCGATCTTGATGGTCATCGGCCGGAACGCCTTGCGATGCACGGTCATGTCGATGAGGATCTCGGCGGCGCGCTGGCCCATCTCGTAATTGGGCAGCACCAGCGTCGAGAGCGGCGGGTGGGTGTAGCGCGCCAGTTCCTGGTCGTCATATCCCATGACCGAGAGATCCTCGGGCACGCGGAAGCCGCGCTCGGAAGCTGCCTCCATGACCCCGATCGCCATCAGGTCGTTGGCGCAGAAGATCGCGCTCGGTGGCGGGTCGAGCGACAGCAGTTCCAGCGCCGCCTCGTAGCCGCGCAACGGCAGCCAGTCACCGTCGCGCACCAGGCTTTCGTCGAAGGCGATGTCGGCAGTGGCGAGCGCCTGCTTGTAGCCCTTGAGCCGATCCAGCGACGCATCCATCCACGGCTCGCCGTTGATGAAGCCGATGCGGCGATGGCCAAGAGAGGTGAGGTAGGCGGTGGCCGAAAAACCGCCGGCGACTTCCCCCGGCACCACCGAAATATGCTTGCGCGGCTCGGCATAGCAATTGAGCAGCACGGTCGGGATATCGCGCAGCAGCGCCGGAAAATTCACCTTGCGGGTGAAGATGGTCGCATAGACGACGCCGAGGATCGTCGGATCGGCGAGCACGGAGCGCAGCACCGCCTCCTCCAGCTCCGGATTGGAGCGCGTTGCCTGGGCATGGACGAGAAAACCCTGCTCGAAGGCGAAATCGCGCGCGCCGTCGAAGCTGACCACCGGATGCGGGCTGGTGGAGATCTCGTCGACGATGAAGGCGATCTTGTTCTTTGCCATGTCTTGCCATCCGTCGGCGGGCGAGCGGGCCTCCTGCCGGCGCATGCCGGGCGACTTGTAGCCGATCTTCTGCGCGGCCTCCCAGACCTTGGCCTGGGTTTCGGACGAGATGCGGGCGCCGGTCATCTGGTTGAGCACGAGCGAGACGCTGGATTGGGAGACGCCGGCGAGCCGGGCGATGTCGGTCATGGTCGGGCGACGGGAATCATTGTCCCGGGTGTTGCGCCTGGTCTTCACCTTGTCGTCGCTCATGGCCGTTCCTCTCTCCCGGCCTTTGTCTACCACGCGGCGCATGCGCGTGCTAATAAAATTATCCCTTGACTGATAATAATATTACCAGCACAGTCCTGTGCATGTCGGGCCGCAGCTCGCATTCGGTTGAGGAGACCGATTTCTTTGGGAGGAGAACCGCAATGTCTCGTTTTACACGACGTGCATTCCTGTTGACGGCCGGCGTTGCCGGCGCGCTTGCCTTCACCGGCACCATGGCGCTCGCCGAACTGCCCGCGCTCGCCAAGAAGGACAAATACAAGGTCGGCTTTGCCCAGACCGAGAGCAACAATCCCTGGCGCATCGCCCAGACCAATTCCATGAAGGCCGAAGCCGAGAAGAACGGCATCCAGCTCGTCTATACCGATGCCGCCGGCTCCGCCGCCAAGCAGGTCGCCGACGTCAATTCGATGATCGCCCAAGGCGTCGACGTCATCTTCCTCGCCCCGCGCGAGGAAAAGCCGCTGATCCCGGCGGTCATGGCCGCCAAGAAGGCCGGCATCCCGGTCATCCTGCTCGACCGCAGCGTCGATCCTTCGCTCGCAAAGCCGGGCGAAGACTACGTGACCTTCATCGGCTCCGACTTCATCGCCGAGGGCAAGCGTGTCGCTGAATGGCTGGCGAAGAACGCCAACGGCAAGTCGAAGATCATCGAACTCGAGGGCACGACCGGCTCGTCGCCGGCCAACGACCGCAAGAAGGGTTTCGACGACGCGATCAAGGCCGCTGGCGGCTTCGACATCGTTGCCTCGCAGAGCGGCGATTTCGCCCGCGACAAGGGCCGGCAGGTGGCGGAAGCCCTGCTGCAGGCCCATCCCGATGCCGATATCGTCTATGCCCATAACGACGAAATGGCCATCGGCGCCATCGCGGCGATCGAAGCGGCCGGCAAGGTGCCGGGCAAGGATGTCCTCGTCCTGTCCATCGACGGCGGCAAGGAAGCCGTGCAGGCGGTCGTGGACGGCAAGATCGCCGCCGTGGTCGAATGCAATCCGCGCTTTGGGCCGAAGGCATTCGAGACTATGATGCGTTATGCCAAGGGCGAGAAGATCGAGCCCTGGGTCATCAATACGGACAAGTTCTACGATTCGACCAACGCCAAGGACGAGATCGCCGACGCCTACTAAGGCCCTGCGGGGCCTTAGGCCGGGCGGGAGCGGCGTCTCGCCCGGCCATTGATACCATGCCAAAAGTCGGAGGAGCTTTCGGCAATGCTTTTGTCCATGCAGGCGATCACCAAGCGGTTTTCGGGCGTGCCGGCGCTGACCGCCGCCGGCCTCGAGATCGCCGAGGGCGAGGTGATGGCGCTCGTCGGCCAGAACGGCGCCGGCAAATCGACGCTGATCAAGATCCTCACCGGCGTCCATCGCCGCGACGAGGGCACGATCACCTTCGATGGCCGCGAGGTTGCGTTTTCCAGCCCCGCCGAGGCGCAGGCGAACGGCATCGCCACCATCTACCAGGAAATCAACCTGGCGCCGCAGCGCTCGGTCGCCGAAAACATCTTCATGGCCCGCGAGCCGCGCCGCTTCGGCTTCCTCGACCGTCGCCGGATGCGCATCGAGGCTGAAAAGGTGCTCGGCACCTTCAACCTCAAGCTCGACGTCACCCGCCCCGTCGGCCAGTTCAATGCCGCGACGCGCCAGATGGTGGCGATCGCGCGGGCGGTGATCCAGAATGCCCGCCTCGTGATCATGGACGAGCCGACGTCGTCGCTCGACGAGCGCGAGGTCGCGGTGCTGTTCGAGACCATCCGTTCGCTGAAAGCGCGCGGCGTTTCCGTCTGCTTCATCGGCCATCGGCTGGACGAGCTCTATGCGATCTGCGACCGCGTCACCATCATGCGCGACGGGCGCACCGTCGCCGTGTCCGACATGGCGGCGCTGTCGAAGATGGATCTGGTGCGCAACATGCTCGGCAAGGAGTTGAAGGCGCTGGAGGAGATCGGCCATGGCCGCGATGCGGGCGCGGCTGAAGGCCCCGTGCGCCTGTCGCTCGCCAATGCGGCCTCCGGTCTTCGCGTGCGCGACGTTTCGCTGGATGTGCGCGAGGGCGAGATCGCCGGGCTTGCCGGCCTGCTCGGCTCCGGCCGCAGCGAGACCGCGCGCATCCTCTTCGGCGCCGATCCGCTGGAGAGCGGCGCGCTGCGCATCGACGGCAAGGAGCGGCGCTATCGCCAGCCGGCCGACGCCATCGCCGACGGCATCGGCCTCGTCTCGGAGGACCGAAAGGTCGACGGCATCGTGCCGGACATGAGCATCCGCGAGAACATGACGCTGGCGCTGCTGCCGGCCTTGACCCGCTCCGGCATCGTCGACCGCGCCCGCCAGCAGGAGATCGCCACCCGCTTCATCGCGGCGTTGTCGATTAAATGCACCGGGCCGGACCAGCCGATCAAGGAACTCTCCGGCGGCAACCAGCAGAAGGTGCTGCTCGCCCGCTGGCTCTGCACCGATCCGCGCCTGCTGATCATCGACGAGCCGACGCGCGGCATCGATATCGGCGCCAAGACCGAGATCCTGCGCCTGCTGCGCGACCTCGCCGACAAGGGCCTGAGCGTGCTGATGATTTCCTCGGAACTGGAGGAATTGATGGCGGTCGCCGACCATGTGACGGTGCTGAGCGACGGCCGCAGCGTCGAGACGCTGGACGGCGCCCGCCTCAGCGAACAGGCGCTGATGCAGGCCATGGCCAGCGAGGCGCCGAGACTGGAGACCGCATCGTGACGCTTGCCACCGAAGCCCCCGCGGCAAAACGCAATCTCAGGCCCGCCGCCATCGCCAGCCGCTACGGCACCTTCCTCGCCTTCCTGGCGCTGGTGGTCTTCAACATGGCGGTGACGCCGAATTTCCTGTCCCTGCAGACGCTGAACGTCAACCTGACGCAGGTGGCGACCATTGTCGTCGTCGCCACCGGCATGACGCTGGTCATCGCCACCGGCGGCATCGACCTGTCGGTGGGCTCGCTGATGGCGGTCGCCGGCGCCCTGGCGCCGATGCTGTTCATGGGCCAGCTCGGAATTCCCCCGGGGCCGCTGGCGCTGGTCCTCTCCTTCGTCCTGCCGGTGCTCCTGGTCATGGCCTTCGGCTGGTTCAACGGCATGCTGGTGACCCGCTTCCGCATCCAGCCGATCATCGCCACGCTGGTGCTGTTCATCGCCGGGCGCGGCATCGCCCAGGTGGCGACCAACGGCAATCTGCAGGTCTTCAAGAACGATGCCTTCCAGTTCGTCGGGCTCGGCCGCGTCTTCGGCATTCCCGCGCAGGTGATCGTCATGGTCGTCATCGTGCTCGCCGCCGACTGGCTGGTGCGGCGCACGGCGCTGGGGCGGCAGATTCTCGCCGTCGGCGGCAACGAGAAGGCGGCGCGGCTGGCGGGCGTGCCGGTCGTGCGGGTCAAGACGCTGGTCTATGTGCTGTCGGCAGCGCTTGCCGGCGTCGCCGGGCTGATCGTCGTCGCGCGAAACTCCGCTTCCGACGCCAATCTCGTCGGGCTTGGCATGGAGCTGGATGCGATTGCGGCGGTGGCGGTCGGCGGCACGCTGCTCTCGGGCGGCAAGGCGAACATCTACGGCACCGTGCTCGGCGCCTTCGTCATCCAGCTCGTGCGCTACACGCTGCTCGCCAACGGCGTGCCGGATGCGGCGGCCCTGATCGTCAAGGCCGGGCTGATTATCGTCGCCGTCTACATCCAGCAACGGGCCGCCAGGGGCTGAAGGGTAACGTCATGGACGCGATCAAGACAATGCTTCTGCCGCGCAGCTCCGCCGATCTCGCCCGCATCAGCGTGCTGGCGGCGTTGGCGCTGCTTATCCTGTTCGGGGCGTTGCGCTACGACAATTTCCTGTCGCCCTACAATATCCTCAGCTTCCTGCGCTACAATTCCATGTTTGCGCTGATCGCGCTGGGCATGGCCTTCGTGATCATGACCGGCGGCATCGACCTGTCGGTCGGCGGCGTCGCCGCCGTCTCCAGCGTCGTGGCCGCGCTTCTGTCGCCCTATCACTGGGCGGCGGGCCTGTTCGGCGGGCTGGGCACGGGGCTGGCCTTTGGCTGCCTCAACGGGCTGGTGATCACCCGCATGCAGATCCAGCCCTTCATCGCCACGCTCGCCGCCATGCTGGCGGCCTATGGCACGGCGCTGCTGCTGGCTGACAACCAATCGGTTTCGGTGTCCTATGACACCGGCTTCACCAGCATAGGCCAGGACGATTTCCTGGGCTTTCCGATTCCCGGCTGGATTGCGCTCGCCTGCTATATCGCCGGCTGGATCCTGCTGGAGCGCCAGCCCTTCGGCCGGCATGTGCTGGCCATCGGCGACGGCGAGGCGACGGCCAGCATGATGGGCCTCAAGGTGCGCCGCACGCTGATGACCGTCTATATGATGTCGGGGCTGATGGCCGGGCTTGCCGGCGTCATCCTCGCCTCGCAGTTCGGCGCCGGCCAGCCGACGGAGGGTGTGGGCTGGGAACTCTTCGCCATCGCCTCGGTCGTGGTCGGCGGCACGCTTCTGACCGGCGGCTCCGGCTCGGTCGGTGCGACGCTCGCCGGCGCCCTGCTGCTCGCCATGGTGTTCAACATCCTGAATTTCGAGAACGGGCTCGGCTGGATCTCGCTCTCGGCCTATTGGCAATCGGTCATCCGCGGCGCCTTCCTGCTGGTCGTGGTCGTCGCCCAGGCCCATTTCGGCCGGGGCTCCGCCAGCGGTCAGGATGCGTAAGACGCTTTAGCGCCAGCCCAATGCCGGCGCGACGTGGGTCAGGATGGCCTCCAGCACATGGGCGTTGTAATCGACGCCAAGCTGGTTGGGAACGGTGAGCAGCAGCGTATCGGCCTCGGCAATGGCCTCGTCCTTCCTCAACTCCTCGATCAGCCGGTCCGGCTCGTCGGCATAGCTGCGGCCGAAGATGGCGCGGGTGTTCTCGTCGATGAAGCCGATCGAATCCTGCTCCTTGCCGCCACGGCCGAAATAGGCGCGGTCCATGTCGTTGACCAGGGCGAAGATGCTGCGGCTGACGGAGACGCGTGGGCTGCGCGTATGGCCGGCCTCGGCCCAGGCCTCGCGATAGGCGCGGATCTGCTTGGCCTGCTGGATGTGGAAGGGCTCGCCGGTCTCGTCGTCCTTCAGCGTCGAGCTTTGCAGGTTCATGCCAAGCTTTGCCGCCCAGACGGCGGTGGCGTTCGAGCCGGCGCCCCACCAGATGCGCTCGCGCAAGCCTTCCGAATGCGGCTCCAGCCGCAGCAGGCCCGGCGGGTTCGGGAACATCGGCCGTGGATTGGGCTGGCCGAAGCCTTCGCCCTTGAGCACGTCGAGAAAGATTTCCGTCTTCTGCCGGCCCATGTCGGCGTCGCTCTGGCCTTCCTGCGGCTGGTAGCCGAAATAGCGCCAGCCGTCGATGACCTGCTCCGGCGAGCCGCGGCTGATGCCGAGCTGCAGGCGTCCGCGCGAAATCAGGTCGGCGGCGCCGGCATCCTCGACCATGTAGAGCGGGTTTTCATAGCGCATATCGATGACGGCGGTGCCGATCTCGATGCTGCTGGTGCGCGCGCCGACCGCCGCCAGCAGCGGGAAGGGCGAGGCGAGCTGGCGGGCGAAGTGATGCACCCTAAAATAGGCGCCGTCGACGCCGAGCTGCTCGGCCGCGACCGCAAGGTCGATGGATTGCAGCAGCGTATCGGAAGCCGAGCGCGTGCCGGATTGCGGGGAGGGCGTCCAATGCCCGAAGGAGAGAAATCCGATCTTCTTCATAAAAGCCACCTCGAAACGGGGGAAAGTTCATGGTTGGACATAACATGGCGAGCGCCGCGCGTATGGAAAAGACCGGTAAACGATCTGTTCAGAATCCGGATCGTCTGCCGGGGCATTGCCACCATTTCCCTTCCCGTGCCAAACCCTATCTCAGACATGATGTCCAAACCCGCGGGATGCGGGAAAACGTGAGGCGAGAGGCTGAAGGCATGGAAGAGGTTGGCGCGTGACCCTGTCGCAGCTTTTGACGGATTATGGCGCCATCGCCGTGTTCCTTGGCGCGGCCTTCGAGGGTGAAACGGCGGCCTTTCTCGGCGGCGTGCTCGCCCATCGTGGGCTCGTCGCCTATTGGCAGGTGGCGCTGGCGGCGGCCGGCGGCTCCTTCGCCGCCGACCAGATACTGTTCCTCGCAGGGCGCTATGCCAGCCGTCTGTTGGTCGTGCGCCGCTTCACCGCCGCGCCGGCGATGAGCCGGGTGACCTCCTGGATGGAAACCTATCCCAATGCCTTCATCTTCGCCTTCCGTTTCATCTACGGCATTCGCACGGTGAGCCCGGTCGCCATCGGCCTGTCAAAAGTATCCGGCAAACGCTTCGTGGCGATCAACCTGCTGGCGGCCATCTGCTGGGGCGTGTCGATCACCGCCATCGGCTATGTCTTCGGAAGCGCCGTCGAGCAGATGCTTGGCCGGCTGCGGCTGCACGAGCACCTGCTGATCGCCGTCGCCTTCGGGCTTGCCCTGGTGGTGTTCATCGCCCTTGCCGTCCGGCGGCGGCTGAAGCCGGCCTGATAATTTTAGAGCATTTCCAGCGAAAGTGCGAAGCGGTTCTGCGTTTAGAAACGCGTAAAAACAAGTAGACAGAGCGCTTCCGTGAAACGCTGAAGCGTCCTAGCGGCTGAAGACATGCGCCGTGCCGGCGACATCGAGGCGCACGAGATCGCCGGGCGCGGGCAGGGCGACGCTGGAGGTCTTGATCAGGATCGGCGGCAGCGCCACGGCGGCCAGCGCCACGGCGACGGTGCAGGTCGCGCCGCCGAACTGCACGTCCACCACCCGGCCGCCGTAGCGCGGCTCGTCGGCATCGGTGACGACGCGGATCTGTTCCGGCCGCAGCATGATCTCCGCCTTGCCGGCATGGTCGCCCTCGACCGCGACGCGTCCCAATGCGCATTCGGCAAAGCCGCTCTTGATGATGGCCGGCAGGAGCACGGCGTCGCCGAGGAACAGCGCGGTTTCGCGGTCGCGAGGATGGCGGTAGAGCGTCTGCGGCGAGCCGGCCTGCACCAGCTTGCCTTCACGCATTACCGCCACCTGGTCGGCGAAGGACAGGGCCTCGCTCTGGTCATGGGTGACAAGGATGGCGGTGATGCCGGCCGCCTGCAACACGCGCGACACCGCCTTGCGCATGTTCTCGCGCAGGCCTGTATCCAGGGCGGAGAAGGGTTCGTCGAGCAGCATCAGCCGCGGGCGGCGGCCGAGCGCGCGCGCCAGAGCAACGCGCTGCTGCTGGCCGCCGGAAAGCTGGTGCGGCCGGCGGGTGGCCATGGCGCCGTCGAGCTCGACCATTTCCAGGAGGTCGGCGATGCGTTTTTCCCGATCCGGCGCGCCGCGTTCGAAGCCGAAGGCGATGTTGTCGGCGACGCTCAGATGGGGAAACAGCGCGCCGTCCTGCGAGACGATGCCGATGCCGCGCTTGTGGGCGGGGACGCTGGCCGGCCCATCGGCCAGCAACGCGCCATCGAGGCGCACGCGGCCGCTGTCGGGAAATTCGAACCCGGCGACGATGCGCAGCAGCGTCGTCTTGCCGGAGCCGGACGGGCCGACAATCGCCGTGCGGCTGCTCGGGCGCACCGACAGGCTGACGGTATCCAGCGCCTGCACCGGGCCGTAGCGTTTGCTGATGCTTTCGATGTCGAGCAGCGTCATTGGCCGGCCGTCCGTTTCGATTGGGCATGGAGAAGCAGGGTCAGCGGCAGCGACAGCGCCACCATCATCACCGCATAGGGAGAGGCGGCGACATAATCGATCTCGCTGGTCAGCGACCAGAAGCGTGTCGCCAAGGTATTGACGCCGTTCGGCGACAGCATCAGCGTCGCCGTCAGCTCGTTGGTGATACCGAGCGCGACCAGGGCGATACTGGCGGCCGCGCCCGGTGCGGCGAGCCTCAGGGTGATCTGGCGTACGGCCTGCGCCGGCGAGCGGCCAAGCGCCATCGCCGCGCGCTCCAGCTCCACCGGCGCCTGGGCGATGCTGGCGCGCAGGCCCACCATGGCGCGCGGCAGGAACAGGAGCACATAGGCGGCGAGCAGCGTCGCAAAAGTCTGATAGAGCGGCAGGATCAGCCGCACGGTGATCGACACCAGCGCCAAGGCGACGACGACGCCCGGCAAAGAGCCGACATAATAGTGACAGGCTTCGAGAACCCGCTGCAATTTCCCCGGCGCGCGCACCGACAGCCAGGCCATCGGCACGGCGGCGACGGTTGCCAGCACGCCGCCGGCCAGCGCCAGCGCCAGGGTCTGCCCGACCGCGCGCAGCACATCGCCATCCCAGATGGAAAGGCCACCGAGCCAGAGCCAGCGGCCGAGCGTCACCAGGGGCACGCCGAGCGTCGCCGCCGCCAACGCAGCCGGCAGCAGCAGGGCTGGCAGCGTCCAGCGCCCGAGCCGCCGGCGATCCGCCGGTCGCGCCGTGCCCGAGCCGACCCTGGCGTAACGCTCGTTGCCGCGCAGCAGCAGTTCCAGGCCGAGCAGCAGCAGGCAGCAGCCGACCAGCACGCCGCCGATCATGTTGGCGGCCGGACTGTTGTAGGACGACTGGAACTGGTCGACGATGGCCGTTGCCAGCGTGTCGAATCGGATCATCGCGAACAATCCGTATTCGGACAGCAGGTGCAGCCCGATCAGCAGCGCGCCGCCGCAGACGGGAATGCGCAGTTGCGGCAGCACGACGCGGAAGAAGACGGCGGCCGGCGCGAGGCCGAGCGAGGCGGCTGCATCCTCCACCGCCGGGTCGAGCCGGCGCAGCGCTGCCGCCACCGGCAGGTAGAGAAAGGGAAAATAGGCGAGCACCGCGACGAAGACGGCGCTCGACAGGCCCTTCATGCCCGGCAACAGGCTAACCCAAGCATAGCTATGAACGAAGGCCGGCACGGCCAGCGGCGTCACCGCCAGCCAGGCCCAGAGTCGGGACAAAGGCAGGTCGGTGCGTTCCGTCAGCCAGGCGAGCGTTACCGCCAGAACGATCGACAGCGGCAGCGTCAGCCCTTCCAGCCAGATCGTGTTGACGATCAGCTCGCCGACGCGCGGGCGGAAAACGAGGGTCCTGACCGTTTCCCAGCCGACATCATAAGTCACCCAGGCGATGAAGCCGAGCGGCACAAGGCTGAACAGCGCCACAAGGCCGGCAAGCAGGACGACGGGCGCATGCGGCGGCATCGCCCGCGCCCGTTTCGGCGTCGCCGGCCACGCTTCGCGAGATGCCATGCTTGTATTGTCCTGCAACAAGGCCGCTGCCTTCATGCCGTGAAACGAAAAACAACCGTCCCATGCGGACGGTCGCCGGAATTCGTCATGCCCTACGGTTTTCTTGAGCGGATGGCAATAGTTTAGACGGCGGGAAACCTGCGGCGGATCAGCACTTTCCGTTTTGGCGCATATTCCGGGAAACCGGTCCCCACAACGCATCGGCGTTAAAAGCCCAGATCAGCGGAAACAAAGTGAAATAGGGTGAACTGGCTAACGAACGATTCACAGTAAATTCAAATACCCTAATTTATGAAATTATTTTTTACGCTTATTGGGTACGTTCGCGTGATTTCGCAGATAGAGGATTTTCGAGGCGATCAGGGGTGGAGATTTTCTGTAAAAATACGAGTATATAATTCTAATTTTAAATATATATTGATTGTTATTTTCGATGAATTAATTTCTAAAAAGTCAGAACATATTATTTTCTCGTAATTTTAAGATAGAAAACGATTATTTATTTGACGATAAGGGGTTATTAATAGTTTCAAACTATTGAATTTTCGAACTGCCGAGGGGTTCGCCCCCGGTGATTGTCGATGGAAGAAAAGTCAGATCGAAATGAACACATCCTATTATGTTGAGGAAATCACCGCCGGTATCGGTGCCCACGGCACATGGAAGATGAAGCTGAAGACGGCAATTGCGACCGGGTCCAGCGACTTCAAGCCGAGCGTTGTCCGGTGCGACGATCAGTGCGCACTGGGCAAATGGCTTCATGGTTCCAAGATCGATCCGCAGACAAGGTTGGGGATGCCCTACAAGGTCAACAAGCGGGTGCATGCGGAATTTCATGATTGCGCGGCGCGGGTGCTTGAGTTGGCGCTGGCCGGCAAGGCCAAGGACGCGCAGGCCCTGCTGGATGGGGAGTTCAAGGAGCGATCCGAAAAGGTCGTCCGCGCATTGAGCAAATGGAAGGGCGAATTGCTTTCGTCGACGCGGGCCGCATAGAGCATTTCCGGTCAACACGGGTTCACCGGAATGCTCCATCTCGCTCTCGTATTTCCGGGCGGAAAACCGATGCGCAGTTTTCCTGGAAATGCTTTATCCTATTGTTTTGCTGAATTTTCCGACGCCAAGGCGGCCCGCTTCGGCTGGGAATTCTTTAAAGCAGGCCGGCTTCCGTCATCAGCTCGACGACCGTCTTGTTGTCGAGGGTCGAGGCCTCCACCTTGGGCGCGTGCAGGTCGGCGAGCGGCACCAGCTTGTCGTTGGAGGCGGCGTCCTTCGACACGGCATATTCGAATGACGTGCCGTCCTTGAGAATTGCCTGGCCCGCCTTGCCGGTGATGAATTTCAGGAAGGCCTGGGCTTCTTTCATATGCTGGGTGGACTTGATGATGCCGCCTCCGGACACGGAAACGAAGGCGCCGGGATCCTCGTGCTTGAAGTAGTGCAGGGCAACGTTCCTGCTGTTTTCGCCGGTCTTGGCCTGATCGCCGAACCAGTAGTAGTGGTAAATCAGCGCGCCCTCGACCTCGCCGGCATTGACGGCCTTCATCGCGGTCGAGTTGCCCTTGTAGGGAACGGCATTCTCCTTCATCGCCGTCAGCCAGGTCTTGGTGGCGTCCTTGCCTTTGAGCTGCAGATAGGCGGCGACGATCGCCTGGAAATCCGCGCCGGCGGGTGATGCGCCCCAGCGGCCCTTCCAGGCGGGATCGGCGAGATCAGCCATGGATTTCGGCAGCTTGTCCTCGGTGAGCTTCGTCTTGTCGTAGGCGAAGACGGTGGAGCGGGCGGCGATGCCGGTCCACATGCCGTCGGCCGGGCGATACTGTTCCGGAACCTGATCCAGCGTTTCCCTGTCGATGGGCGCGAACAGGCCGGCGCCATCGACGAGGACCATTGCCGGCGAGTTTTCGGTGAGGAACACGTCGGCGGGCGAGGCCTCGCCTTCCTGGATGAGTTGGTTGGCGAACTGCATGTCGCTGCCCTGGCGCATCGTCACCTTGATGCCGGTTTCCTTGGTGAAGGCCTCGACCCATTCCCGGCCCAGGCTTTCATGCTGGGCATTGTAGACGACGATGCCGTCTTCCTGTGCGCGGGACGGCTGGGCCGCCGTCACGATCGAGACCGCCAGCGCAAACGCCGACAGGCGGGTCAGGGAAATTTTCATCTTGGCCTCCATGGCAGTTCACCCGGTGAAGCCGCAGCAATAGATTTCCTGAACCGACTGATCAACGTCTATTTCGCAAGGTCCGATCACAAGGCCTTGAAAAACCTGCGGTAATTTATAACGATTCTATTCTGGCCCGCGCCGGTTGCAACGCGGACCGGAAGGCGTGGGTCAGTTTGTCGAGTTGACGATCACCTCTTCGCCGAACTTGCCGTTCTTCGGATCCGGCTTGTAGGTCGAATTCTGCGCCCGCATCACGCGGATGGGGCGGATGCCGGCGGCAATCGCCGCCTTCATGTCGCTGTCGGCGTCGCCGTAATAGATCGTCAGCTTGTGGTCTTTCAGGAATTGCACCTTGTTTTCCGAGGAGGCGGTGAAGACGACGTCGTTCATCTTCTCGATGCCGAAATCCTTCTTGATCGCCGCCGTCAGGGTTTCGCCGCCGCTGCCGCGGGTGCGGCCGGTGATGAAGTAGATCGTGTCGCCGCGCGCGGTATGCATGTCGATCAGGTGGCGGGCGACTTCCTTCGGGATCGAATACTGGTCGCAATTGTTGGTGTGGATGTCCGTCCAGAAGGCGTCCATCTTCAGGTAGTCTTCCGAGGTCGGCGAATACTTGGCCTTGCCGTAATAGAAGCAGGGGCTGGAGAACAGCACGGTATCGTCCACGTCGAAACCGACCGTCGTCGGCGCCTGGCCCTGCAGCGAGGCCTCGATCTGCCCGACCGACACCCAGTGTACCGGAGCGGTGTCCAGAATCTCCGATGTGGTGATGCCGGGGTTCAGGTTCGAGGCGTCCTCGGCGAAAGCCGGGGCGGCGAGCATCAGGAAAGCCGTCGCGATGGTGAGCGATCTGCGCATGAAAAATCCTCCGTTCATGTCTGGCCGCCGGCCGGCGCGTCGGCACCGGCTTACGGATTCGGGGACTGTCACACCCGGGACGGGTGCGGTCAATATACGCAATGGTGCATCGGGCGTTCAGCCGCCGTACTGTTCGTCCGAAACATGCTCCAGCCAGTTGACGGTCTTGCCGTCCTTGACCTCCTGCAGCGCGATATGGGTGAGGGCGGTTTGCGGGGCTGCGCCGTGCCAGTGCTTTTCGCCGGGCGGGAACCAGACAATGTCGCCGGGGCGGATCTCTTCCACAGGTCCGCCCCAGCGCTGCACGCGGCCGAAGCCGGCGGTGACGATCAGCGTCTGGCCGAGCGGATGGGTATGCCAAGCGGTGCGCGCGCCGGGCTCGAAGGTGACGCTGCCGCCCTGGACGCGTTCCGGGTCGTGCGGATTGAACAGCGGGTCGATGCGCACCGTGCCGGTGAACCAGTCGGCCGGGCCCTTGGTGGAAGGGCGCGTGCCCGCGCGGATGATATCCATGATGGGTCTCCTGTCGTTGCCTGCGGATATAATCCTCATCCGCGCCCGTGCAAGCCGCGAGGCGACGGCTTTGTCAGGTCATGTCGATGACCGACTGGAACAGCTTGTCGACCAGCGTCAGCAATTGCCCCTGTTCCTCGTCGCTGAGATCGGTGAACAGATCCTGGTTCATGCGCCAGGCGAAATCCATGACCTCGCCATGCAGCGTCTCGCCCTCCGCCGTCAGCGTCATCTCGATGACGCGCTGGTCGGTTTCGCTCGGGCGTTTTTCCAAGAGGCCGCGCTTGATCAGGCTGGAGGCATAACGGCTGAGCTGGCCCTCGTCCTGCTGGGTGGCGCGGGCAAGCATGCGCAGCGAGGGACGGCCGAGATATTTCACCGTCGCCAGCGTGCGCCATTCGCCGAGCGTCATGCCGTAGCGGGCGACCAGCGTCGTCTGCGCATGGCGATCGTTCAGCCGCACGAGATAGGCGAGGCGATAGGAAAACAGGTCGCGGATGTCGCGCGGCGGCGTCCATGGGGTCGGCGTCGGCCCCATGTCGTTTTCGATTCCGTCGTCAATTTTTTTATTTGACATTATCAAGCATATTTCCGAATGTTTGGTCACTGGGATGGTTGTTGACACGAAGGCGGCGGTCATCGCAAGCCAAATACAAAAAGGGGAACTCCATGCATAAAGTTAACATGTTCAATAAGATTCTGGGAACGTTGACTTGTGCGGCCCTCGCCGCCGCCCTGTCGACGACGGCGGCGCGTGCGGAAAACACCAAGCTGCGCTTCGCCTATCTGCTGGCCGACAGCATGCTGCCGATCATGGCCGCCAAGAAGGCCGGCGATTACGAGAAGGCCGGCATCGACCTCGAACTGACCGAAGTCCAGGGCGGTCCGGCCGTCGTCGCCGCCATTGCCTCCGGCGAGGCCGATATCGGCTATTCCGCGCCGGTGCCGCCGATCAATGCGCGCCTCAATGGCATCAACGTCAAGATGGTGCTGGCGCTGGCGCATGAGGTCGATCCCGACAAGAAATTTTCCTGGCTGGTCGCCACCAAAGCGTCCGGAATCACCAAGCTTGCCGACGTCAAGGGCAAGAAGGTCGCCTTCAATGCCAATGGCGGCTTGTGCGAGCTGACCTGGCGCGATCATCTGCTCGCCGCCGGCATTCCCTTCGAGGAGGTGCAGCCGGTCATCCTGCCCTTCCCGCAGCAGGAAGCAGCACTTGAGCAGGGCAGCATCGACGCCGCCTGCACCGTCAATCCCTTCTATTCCTCCGTCATCGGCAACAAGGCCATCGGCGCGACGGTGATTGCGAAGGGCATCATCGCCGATGAAAAGGAACCGGTCATCAACGACGTCGTCTTTGCCGGCGACGACTATCTCGCCGCCAATCGCGAGACGCTGAAGACGTTTGCGTCCGTTACCGACAAGGCGCGGCGCGCCATGCTCGCCGACCGCGCCAAGGAGGAGGCCGCAGCCGTCGAATTCCTCGGCCTGACGCCGGAAACCGCCAAGAATTTCCACCTTCCCATCGTCCGCCCCGAGATGACGATCTCGGCCGCCGACGTGCAGAAGCTTCTCGACTCGATGCACAAGACCGGCATGCTCCCCGAACCGGTCCAGGCGGACGACATGGTCGACAACCTGGCGCAGTGATCGAGCCATTGGCCGGCGATCTTCGCCGGCCTCTTTTATCGAAGGTGGGATATGGAAACCATGCTGGAAGCCAGGGAACTGGCAAAATCCTATGGAACGGGCGCGGGCGCGCTAAAGATTCTCGACGGCATCAGTTTTTCGGTGAAGAAGGGCGAATTCGTCTCGATCGTCGGCCCCTCCGGCTGCGGCAAGACCACGCTGCTGATGGCGCTGGCCGGGTTGTTGAAGCCGGATGCCGGGGCCGTCAGCTTCAAGGGCAAGGTGCTCACCGGTCCCTCCGCCGGCATCGCCGTGGTGTTCCAGGATTATTCGCGCTCGCTGTTTGCCTGGAAGTCCAATCTCGAAAACGTCGTCTTCGGCATGATCCGCAACACCACGCTCGGCAAGGCGGAAAAGCGCGTCAAGGGCCGCGAACTGCTGGCCGCCGTCGGCCTTGACGGCTTTGCCGATCATTATCCCTGGCAGCTTTCCGGCGGCATGCAGCAGCGCGTGGCGATTGCCCGCGGCCTCGCCTCCGAAAGCGAGCTGCTGCTGCTCGACGAGCCGCTGGCCGCCGTCGACGCCCAGACCCGCGCCGACATGCAGGATCTGTTGCTGGAACTGGCCGAACGCTTCCGGCAGACCTGCATCCTCGTCACCCATGACGTCGACGAGGCGGTCTACATGGCCGACCGGGTGGTGGTGCTGACCCGGCGCCCGACCCGTGTCGACCACGATATCGTCGTCGATCTCGGCGACCGGCGCGACCAGATCACCACCCGCGAAGACCCGCGCTTCCTCGATATCCGCCATGACGTGATGGCGGCGATCCGTCGCTTCCGCGCCGAAACGCCGCTCGCCGAAAAGGCATGACCATGGCGCTGGAACGCTGGATCCTCCGTTTCCGGTCGCTGGTCTCGCTGGCGCTGATCCTTGCCGTCTGGCAGGGCGTCGCCATGCTGGAGCTGGTGCCGCGCAAGTATTTTCCGCCGATCCCGGATATTGCCGCCGGCTTCTGGTCGATGCTGCTCTCCGGCGAGTTGCTGGCCGGCGATTCGCTGACGCTGGGCCGCGCGCTGGTCGGCATTGTCGGCTCGTCGCTGATCGGCATCGGCCTTGCTTTGCTCGGCGAGATGGTGCCGGCCTTTCGCAGCGCCTTCCGGCCGATCGCCGCCCTTGTCCAGCCGATCCCGCCCGCGGCCGTGGTGCCGATGGCGGTGTTCATGCTCGGCCTCGGCTTCAAGCTTTATGCCTTCGTCATCATCCTCGTCACCATCTGGCCGCCCTATCTCAATGGTGCTGCGGCGCTGGCGGCGGTCGGCGAGGTCGAGGTCAAGACCGGCCGGATGCTCGGCCTTTCGGAACGCGACATCCTGTTCCGGATCAAGCTGCCCGCCGCCTGGCCGGAAATCTTCGCCGGCATTCGGTATGCCGCGACGATCAGCCTGATCGCCGTCGTTGTCGCCGAAATGCTCGCCGGCCGCGACGGGCTCGGCTTCATGCTGATCCGCAAGGCCTTCGCCACCCGCATTCCCGAGGTCTATGCGCTGATGTTCGTCTGCGCCTTCAACGGCGTCGTGCTGAATGCCCTGATCAACCTGCTGCGCTGGCGCATCACCGGCTGGCACATGCGCATGACGGAGCGGACGCCATGAAACGGCTGGCCGACAAATCCTTCTGGAATGCCGTCTGGCTGCCGGTCGCCATCCTCGCCGTCTGGCAAGTGCTGGCGATGCGCGCCCATACGCCGCTGTTTCCGGGGCCGTGGCAGACGCTGCTGGCAATCAGCAAGCTCTATCCGCAGATCGTCGGCCAGCTCGGCTTCACGCTGATCCGGGCCGGTATCGGCTTCCTGATCGCGGCGGCGCTGATGGTGCCGCTCGGCATCCTGCTCGGGCGGCTGAAACTGCTCGGCAAGGTGCTGGAGCCGGCCATCGACATGCTGGCGACGCTGCCGCCGCCGGCGGTGGTGCCGATCGTCATGCTGTTTGCCGGCACCGGCGACGCCGCCAAGATCGTCATCATTGCCTATGCCGCCGCCGTGCCGTTGCTGATGAACACCTATGAGGCGTCGCGCACCGTGCATCCGGCCGCAAACCTCGTGGCGCGGGCACTGCACCTGACCAAGCTGGAGGCGATGCTCCATATCGACCTGCCGGCGGCGCTGCCGATGATCGCCACCGGCGTCAGGCTTGCCGTCTCCTCGGCGCTGCTGGTCGCCGTCACCTCGGAAATGCTGCTCGCCACCAACGGCATCGGCGTTTTCATCCAGCGCCAGCAGGAAAATTTCCAGATATCAGGCGGCCTTGCCGGCATCGCCTTCATCTCGCTTGCGGGGCTGATCATCAACAGCATCGTCTTCCAGTTCGAGAAGCGCTGGCTGTTCTGGCACTACCGCAATGCCAATAGCAAAGGGTGAGCCCGTGAGCACCGCCAAGAACGTCCTTTTCATCATGTGCGACCAGCTGCGCTACGACTACCTCTCCTGCGCCGGCCATCCGAGCCTTGCGACGCCGAACATCGACCGGCTGGCGGCGCGCGGCGTGCGTTTTTCCAATTGCTACGTGCAATCCACCGTCTGCGGCCCGTCGCGCATGAGCGCCTATACCGGGCGCTACATGCGCTCGCACGGCTCGACCCAGAACGGCATTCCCCTGCGCGTCGGCGAGCCCACCATAGGCGACCATCTGCGCGAGATCGGCGTGCGCAGCGCCCTCATCGGCAAGACGCATATGGTCGCGGATCAGGAGGGCATGCAGCGGCTCGGCATCGACCCCGCCTCGATCATCGGCGTACATGTCGCTCAATGCGGCTTCGAACCCTATGAGCGCGACGACGGCCTGCATCCGTCCACCGAATACGATCCCGATCCCGCCTATGACCGCTATCTGCGCGACCTCGGTTTCGATGCCGACAACCCCTGGGAACATTTCGCCAATTCCAGCGAGGGCGACGATGGCGAGGATTTCAACGGCTGGCTGCTGACCCATGCCGACAAGGCCGCCCGTATTCCGGAAGAGCATTCCGAAACGCCCTACATGACCCGCCGCGCCATGCGCTTCATCGAGGAAGCGGAGGCCAAGGGAGAGCGCTGGTGCGCGCATCTCTCCTATATCAAGCCGCACTGGCCCTATATCGTGCCGGCGCCCTATCACGCGCTCTACGGCGCAGCCGACGTCAAGCCGCCGGTGCGATCCGAAGCCGAGCGCATCGATCCGCATCCGGTGCTCGCCGCCTTCCAGGCGGAGCGCTATTCGGTCAATTTCTCCCGCGACGAGGTCCGCGAAAAGGTCATCCCCGCCTATATGGGCCTGATCAAGCAGATCGACGACCAGATGGGCGTGCTGTTCGATTTCCTCGAACGCCGCGGCCTGTTCGAAAACACCCTGATCGTCTTCACCTCCGACCATGGCGATTACCTCGGCGACCATTGGCTCGGCGAAAAATACATGTTCCACGACGTCTCGGTGAAGGTGCCGATGATCGTCTACGACCCGTCCCCAAAGGCGGATGCGACGCGTGGGACGGTGCGCGACGAACTGGTCGAGATGATCGACATGGCCCCGACTTTCCTCGATTTTCTCGGCGGCGAGGCCAGGCCGCATATCCTCGAAGGGCGCTCGCTGCTGCCGCTGCTGCGCGGCAGCAGCGATCGGCCTTGGCGGTCCTTCGCGGTCAGCGAATATGACTACGCCGGGGACCGGGCGCGGCTGGCGCTGGATCTGCCGGTCACGGATTGCCGCCTGTTCATGATCACCGACGGCCATTACAAGCTGGTGACGGGACCGCAGGTGCCGCCGATGCTGTTCGATCTCGCCAGCGATCCCGACGAACTAACCGACCGCGGCCGCGATCCGGCCATGGCCGGCGTCATCGAAAGGCTGGAGGCAGCGCTCACCGACTGGCTGCAGAAGCCGGCCAACCGCATCACCGTGCCCGACCGCTGGGTGACGGCGGCGGACGAGAAATTTCCCCGCTTCGACCCGCTGATCGAGCAGGGCGTGCTGATCGGCTATTGGGACGAGGCCGAGCTTGCCGCCCAGCACGCCGCCCGCGACGCTTGGCTGGCGGAGCGACGCGGGCAATAAGCATTCCAGGAAAAGGGAGCAACGGTTTTCCGTCCGGAAATGCGACGCCCTTATAGGTCTGGCCAAACGAGGCGGAAAAGGGCTAAGCAGGACGCAAACAACAGCTTGCAAGCCTGGAGGTTCGATGTCGGTCGTTGCGTCTTATGTCTATCGTGGAGGCGTGCGGCAGGAGGCGGTGGCGCTCGATGGAGCGCCGCCGGCGTTCGGCGACGACGAATTCGTCTGGGTCGGCCTGTTCGAGCCGACCATGGAGGAAATCGAGGGGCTGGCGCGCACCTTCGGCCTGCATCCGCTCGCGGTCGAGGATGCGCTGAACGCGCATCAGGTGCCGAAGGTGGAAGTCTATGGCGACCAGATTTTCGTCATCGCCAAGACGGCGCATCTCGAAGGCGACAAGATCCGCTATGGCGAGACCTCGATCTTCGTCGGCCACCATCACATTATCACGGTGCGCCACGGCTCGGCGCGCGCCCACACGGAGTTGCGCGCCCAGATCGAGGCTTCGCCGCAGCTCATGCGCCAGGGCACAGATTACGTGCTGCACGCCATCATCGATTTCATCGTCGACGGTTACCTGCCGGTAGTCCAGACCATCGAGGACAAGGTGCTGAAGATGGAAAAACAGATGCTGGTCTCGTTTCTCGAGCGCGAGCAGATCCGGCGGCTGTTTCGCCTGCGCCGCCAGCTCATCCTGTTCGGGCGCATTCTCGGACCGATGTCGGAAGTCGTGGGACGGCTGGTCAATCTGGACCTGCCCTGCCTCGACCAGAACGCCAAGCCCTTCTTCCGCGACGTGCTCGATCACGTCCGCCGGGTTGAGAGCATGGTGGGCGGGTTGCGCGAAGTCATCACTTCGGTTTTCGAGGCCTCGAACCTGCTCGAGCAGCAGCGCCAGGGCGTCATCACCCGGCAGCTTGCCGCCTGGGCGGCGATCCTCGCCGTGCCGACCGCGATTGCCGGCATTTACGGCATGAATTTCGAAAACATGCCGGAATTGAAGACGCATAACGGCTATTTCATCATCCTGGCCGTCATCGTCGCCCTCTGTTCCGTTCTCTACTACAGGTTTCGCAAGACAGGTTGGCTTTGATCTCTTGACCCGGACGCTCGATTGCAATCATGTGGAGTTCGAGCGGAGCGATTGTCCGGGAGGCAAAAAGCCGAAATCAAAAAAACGGGTGCCGTCTCCGAAAGGTCTGCCTGTGACATCGGCGCCGTCGCTGCTCATACTGCGGTCATGGGGTCTGAATGGTCGAGGCACCGCTCCAGCTCAAACAAGAACCGGGAACATTCCATGGGAGAGACAATGAAGAAGTATCTGATCGCAACGGTTTCCTGCCTGGTGCTGGCAACGGCCGCCCATGCCGACGAAATCAAGATCGGCATCGAGATGGGCTTCAGCGGCCCGATCGAATCGCTGACGCCGCCGATGGCGCAGGCCGCCGAACTGGCGATTAAGGAAGTCAACGATTCCGGCCTTTTCCTCGGTGGCACCAAGGTCGTGGCGGTGCGCGGCGACGAAACCTGCATCGACGCCAGCGCCGCAACGGCCACCGGCGAGCGCCTCGTCACCTCCGACAAGGTCTCCGGCATCGTCGGCCCGACCTGCTCGGGTGCGGCCAGCGCCGTGCTGACCAATGTGGCGATCCCCAACGGCATGGTGCTGATCTCGCCGTCGGCGACCTCGCCGGGCCTGTCGACCATCGACAGCAAGGGCCTTTTCTTCCGCACCGCCCCTTCCGACGCCCGCGAAGGCGAAGTGCTGGCGCAGATCATGATGGATCGCGGCGTCAAGACGGCCGCCATCAGCTACACCAACAACGACTACGGCAAGGGCATCGCCTCGTCGATCCAGGCCGCCTTCGAGAAGCTCGGCGGCAAGATCACGCTTTCGGCCCCGCATGAGGACGGCAAGGGCGATTATTCGGCCGAAGTCGGCGCGCTGTCGTCGGCCGGCGGCGATGCGCTGGTCGTCGCGGGTTATGCCGACCAGGGCGGCTCCGGCGTCGTCCAGACGGCGCTCGATACCGGCGCCTTCTCCAAGTTCGTCTTCCCGAACGGCATGTGGGGCGAAAGCCTGCTCAAGAAGTTCGGCAAGCAGATCGACGGCTCTTTCGGCGACCTGCCGGGCTCCGACAGCCCGGGTGCCGCCAAGCTTGTGGAGATGACCAAGGCTGCCGGTATCAACAGCACCGCCACCTTCGTGCCGGAAACCTATGACGCCGCCGCGATCATGCTGCTCGCCATGCAGGCCGCGGGTTCCGCCAAGCCGGCTGACTACAAGGGCAAGATCATGGATGTCGTCAACGCGCCTGGCGAGAAGATCTATCCCGGCGATCTGGCCAAGGCGCTGAAGATCCTCAAGGACGGCGGCGACATCGACTATGTCGGCGGTTCGGCCGTGGAGTTCATCGGCAAGGGCGAAAGCGCCGGTTCCTACCGCGAGGTCCAGATCGAAGGCGGCGAGATGAAGACCGTCAAGTTCCACTGATACGGTTTGCCAGGGCGCCCTTTCGAGGGCGCCCTGGCGGCGTATTCGACTGGAATTGCTCCGGCTCGTCCCCGGCAGCCGGCTTCCCGCATGGAGGCTGTTTGCCCTGGCGGCGGGCTGGCTTGCCTCATCGTCGAGGAATGAATGATCGTTTGTCATGACGTACACAAGCACTTCGGCGGCTTCCGGGCTGTCGACGGTGTTTCCCTGCACATCCCTAAAGGGCGGATCACCGGGCTGATCGGGCCGAACGGCGCCGGAAAGTCGACGCTGTTCAACACCATCGCCGGCGCCTACCAGCCGACCTCCGGCCGGATCACCATGGCGGGCGAGGATATCGGCGGATTGCCGCCGCATGTGCTGTTTTCCAGGGGCCTGCTGCGCACCTTCCAGATCGCCCAGGAATTTTCCAGCATGAGCGTGCTCGAAAACCTGATGATGGTGCCGGGCGGCCAGAGCGGTGAATCCATCTGGAACACTTGGGCCAATCGCGGCCGCATCCGCGAGGAAGAGGCGCGGCTGCGTGCCAAGGCCGAGGAAGTGCTCGATTTCCTGACGCTGACCCATCTGCGCGACGAGCGCGCCGGTGCGCTGTCGGGCGGGCAGAAAAAGCTGGTGGAACTCGGCCGCACCATGATGGTCGATGCCCGCATCGTCTTCCTCGACGAGGTCGGCGCAGGCGTCAACCGCTCGCTGCTGAAGACCATCGGCGAGGCGATCGTGCGCCTCAACAAGGAGCGCGGCTATACCTTCTGCGTCATCGAGCACGACATGGATTTCATCGCGCGTCTCTGCGACAGCGTCGTGGTCATGGCCGCCGGCAAGGTGTTGACCCAGGGCTCGCCGGACGAGATCGTCAGCGACGAGCAGGTGATCGAGGCCTATCTCGGCCGCGGCTTGAAGAACAAGGTCGTCGGCAAGGGACCGGGTGCGGGGGCGACGCCATGAGCGAGACCGCGAACAACACGCCCTTCCTGATCGGCGAGGGCATGACCGGCGGTTACGGCGGCGCCGATATCCTCAACGGCTGCACCATCGCCGTCGAGAAAGGCGAGATCGCCGTTATCGTCGGTCCGAACGGCGCCGGCAAGTCGACGGCGATGAAGGCCGTGTTCGGCATGCTGAAGCTGCGCAAGGGCAGCGTCCGCCTCGGCGGCGAGGATATCACCCGCCTGCAGCCGCAGGAGCGCGTCGCCAAGGGCATGGCCTTCGTGCCGCAGACCGAAAACGTCTTCGCCTCGATGACCGTCGAGGAAAATCTCGAAATGGGCGCCTTCCTGCGCCGCGACGATTTCCGCGGCACGATGGAGCAGGTCTATGCGCTGTTTCCGGTGCTGCGCGACAAGCGCCACCAGGCGGCGGGCGAGCTTTCCGGCGGCCAGCGCCAGCAGGTGGCGGTCGGCCGGGCGCTGATGACCGAACCGGCGGTGCTGCTGCTCGACGAGCCGACCGCCGGCGTCAGCCCCATCGTCATGGACGAGCTGTTCGACCGCATCATCGATGTCGCCCGCACCGGCGTCACCGTGCTGATGGTCGAGCAGAATGCCCGCCAGGCGCTGGAAGTGGCCGATCGCGGCTATGTGCTGGTGCAGGGCGGCAATCGTTTCACCGGCAGCGGCGCCGATCTGCTCGCCAATCCCGAAGTGCGCAGCACGTTCCTGGGAGGCTGACGGCATGGATATTCTCAACGCATTCGTCGTCTTTGCCAATTTCGTGCTGCTGCCGGCGCTGACCTACGGCGCGCAACTGGCGCTCGGCGCACTCGGCGCAACCCTGATCCACGGCATCCTGCGCTTCTCCAACTTCGCCCATGGCGACACCATGGCCTTCGGCACGGCGATCACCATTCTGGCGACCTGGGTGTTGCAGGCGATGGGCGTCAGCATCGCGCCGCTGCCGACCGCGCTGCTCGCCATGCCCGCCGGCATCGCCGCCACCATTCTCGTGGTGCTGGCGACAGACCGCATGGTCTACCGCCATTACCGGGTGCGAAAGGTCTCCTCCGTCACGCTGGTCATGGCCTCGCTTGGGGTGATGTTCGTGATGGGCGGGCTGGTGCGCACCGTCATCGGCGTCGACGACCGGCAGTTCGCCGATGGCGCCCGCTTCGTCTTCACCGCTGCGCAATTCCGCGAATGGACCGGGCTCACCGAAACGCTCGCCTTGCGCAGCGCCCAGGTGATCACGCTGGTGACGACGGCGATTGCCGTCATCTGGCTGCAATGGTTCCTGAAGAAGACGCGCACCGGCAAATCCATGCGCGCCTTTTCCGACAACGAGAACCTGGCGCTGCTCTCCGGCATCAATCCGGAGCGGGTGGTGGTGATCGTCTGGATCCTCTCGGCGACGCTGGCGACGCTGGCCGGCGTTCTCTACGGATTGGACAAGTCCTTCCGCCCGATCACCTATTTCCAGCTGCTGTTGCCGATCTTCGCGGCAGCGGTCGTGGGCGGCCTCGGCAATCCGCTCGGCGCCGTGGTCGGCGGCTTCGTCGTCGCCTTTTCGGAAGTCTTCGTCACCTATGGCTTCAAGAAGGTGGTCGCCTATCTGCTGCCGGCCGGCCTGCAGCCGGACGGGCTGCTGCAGCTTCTCAGCACCGATTACAAGATCGCCGTCAGCTTCACCGTCCTTGTCCTGGTGTTGCTGCTGAAGCCGACCGGCATCTTTGGAGGCAAATCGTCATGAGTGTCGCGACCCGCAATCTTCTGCTGTTTCTCGTCGTTGCCGCGCTGATCGTCTCCACCGGCGTGCTGCAAAGCTGGAACGCCGCGCTCGCCATCGTCAACATGGGCCTGATCTCGGTGGTGATGGCGCTCGGCGTCAACATCCAGTGGGGTTATGCCGGGCTCTACAATGTCGGCACCGTCGGCTTCGTGGCGCTCGGCGGGCTGGCGACGGCGCTGGTGTCGCTGTCGCCGGTGGCCGGCGCCTGGTCCGCCGGCGGCTGGCGCATCCTCGGCGCGCTCGTCTTCGGCGCGCTGATCATTGCCGCAGCGGTCTTCCTATACAAACGCATGGCCAAGGGTTTTGCCCGCATTGCGGCGCTCGCCGTGCTGCTGGTCGGCGGTCTCTTCGTCTATCGCACGATCCTCGATCCGGCGGTCGCCGCCGTCGAGGCGATCAATCCGGCGGTGCAGGGCAATATCGGCGGCCTCGGCCTGCCGGTGCTGCTCGCCTGGCCGGTCGGCGGCCTGCTGGCCGCCGGCGCCGGCTGGCTGATCGGAAAGACGGCGCTGGGCCTGCGTTCCGACTATCTGGCGATCGCCACGCTCGGCATCGCCGAAATCGTCATCGCCGTGCTCAAGAACGAGGACTGGCTGGATCGCGGCGTCAAGAACATCGTCGATATCCCCCGGCCGGTGCCCTATGAAGTGGATTTGCAGGCGAGCGAGCGCTTCCTGTCCTTCATCTCGCATTTCGGCGCCGATCCGGTGGCGGCCTCGGCGATCACCGTCAAGCTGATGTATGCCGGCCTGTTCCTGGTGGTTTTGCTGGTCTTGATCTGGCTTTCGGAAGCTGCGCTGCATTCGCCCTGGGGGCGGATGATGCGGGCGATCCGCGACAATGAGCTGGCGGCCGCCGCCATGGGCAAGAACGTCACCCGTCGGCATCTTCAGGTTTTCGTGCTCGGCTGCGCCGTGCTCGGCATTTCCGGAGCGATGCTGGCGACGCTGGAAGGACAGTTGACGCCCGGCGCCTACCAGCCGTTGCGCTTCACCTTCCTGATCTGGGTCATGGTCGTCGTCGGCGGCTCGGGCAGCAATCTCGGCGCGGTGCTCGGCGGTTTCCTCATCTGGTATCTCTGGGTGCAGGTGGAGCCCTGGGGCAACGGGCTGATGCATCTGGTGACGCTCGGCATGGGCGACGGGCCGCTGAAGCAGCATTTGCTCGACAGCGCCGCCCATATGCGCCTGCTGGTGATGGGCGTCATCCTCATCGTCGTGCTGCGCTTCCGCCCGCAAGGATTGATCCCCGGCAAGTGACCGGGGATCGCGAAACGAAAAAGGCCGGCATTGCGAAGGCAATGCCGGCCTTTTCATGCGCGAAAGTGATTTTGGCTTAGCTGCGGGTCGAGGCGGTGATTTCGATCTCGACCTTGGCGCCAGGGGCGGGCAGCTGGCAGATCAGCAGCGTATTGGTTGGGCGGATCTCGGCAAAGACCTCGCCGAGAACGGTGGCGACATCCTTCAGGAAGGCGCCGTCGGTGATGTAGACGCGGCAAGCGACGGCATTTTTCAGGCTCGCTCCGGCCTTGGAGAGTGCCGCATCGATGGAGGCGAGCGCGTTTCGCGTCTGGTCGGCGACACCTTCGGGGAAGGCATTGGTTTGCGGATCCTGGCCCATCGTGCCGGAGACATAAATAGTCGGCCCGTCGATCACGGCCTTGGCATAGCCGGCGAAGTCCTCTGACGGCGCGCCGGAAAAGATGCGGTTCTGCATTGGGTTCTACTCCTCGGGTTTACAGGGGGATATGCGGATGGACGCGGATCAGCCTCTGGCGGCGGTGAGGATGAGCGCCATGTCGGCCCGATCCGCCTCTGTCGGCGCGATGCCCGCCGCATGGAGATAGCCGGAGAGATTGGCGGCCATGACGGCCGGAAACGGCCCTTCCGAAATGCCTTCGCAAAGGGCTTCGGCGTGTTGCGTCAGCGCCAGCAATTCGCCCTGCTCGCATTCGATCTCTGCCGTCAGAACCCGCTGATACAGGCCTTCCATGGTTGGATCGGATGCGGATTCGGCCTTCAGCCACATCCGGGTCTGGCGGATCGGTAATACGGCGGAAATGCGCCAGGTCGCCGCCGTCGCCATCAGGTTCGGCAGATGTGGAGCGAGCGGCGCCTCGCAGACAGAGCCGCGCCACAGGCAGAACAGCATCAGCGTCACGTCGATGTCGTACAGGCGCTGAAGCCGCATGCAGGCCGGCGCGACATCCGGCGCGGCGTAGAGGCGGGTCACGAAATTCCAGGCGGGATGGGCGGGAAGCGGGTTCATGGCGTCCCCCAATGGTTGGCGATATCACGCGCGGCGCGCTCGCCGCTGGCGGCCGCGCCGGTGATCAGCGCCTGCGCCAGATAATCGCCGCAGAAATAGACTTTTTTCGGGGACGCCGATTGCCGCTCGCGAAAGTCGGACATCGACCGGGCATAGCCGGGATAGAAGACCGGCAGCTTGCGGGCGATCCATTGATTGTGCAGGTCGGCGCAATCGCGGTCGAGGCCTGGGTAAAGAGCGCGGACGCGGTCACTCACCAGTTCGTCCAGCCGATCGGTCATGCCGCGCTCGATCGCTTCCCGCACTGCTTCCGGCGAGAGCTGGGCATAGAGCTGCGCCGCTTCGCCGGTCGTCTCGTTTCCGGGAACCTGCTGCCAGGTCGCAACCGGGCCGGCGGCGGCGCGGGTAAAGAATTGCATGGCGGGCTCGACCTGCCGGTTCAGCCGGTAATGGACGATGCCGAGGGAATTGTAGCGCACGCCGGCAAAGAAGGCGCGCGTCTCGGGATCGAGATCGGCAAACAACCCTGATGCAAGAGAGCCTTCGGTGGCGCAGACCACCAGATCGGCCTCATGGACAAGGTTTTGCCCCTCCCGTTCCACATGGATGCGGCAGCCGTTGCCGGAGGTCTCGATGCCGGTGGCGCGGGTATCGCAGTCGATGGCAAGCCCATCGGCCAGCGCCTGCGGCAGCCGGCCCATGCCACCCTGGAAGACATGCACCGTATCCTTGCCGACGAGATGCGGCGCAGTCGAGGCGAAGAAGGCGGCGGAGACCTCTTCCGGGTTCCAGCAGCGTGTGCCGCGAAACACCGGCGCGACCATGCGTTCCAGCACATTGGCGCCGAGACGGTCGCGGATGTGATCTGCGAGTGTTACTGCATCCGCGGCGGGCGTCGAGGCGGCGTCGTCGGGATCGGTGCGAGCGCGCAGCGCCGCAAGGCCGAAGGTGACGAAGCGCAGGCGCTCAGTCAGCGACAGGCCGGGCGTCAGAAGGCTGCTGAGACCCGGCATCAGTTCCACCGTCCAGCGATCCGCCGTGCCGACGCATTCCGCCGACAGGCGGCGCACTGGGACCAGCGCCGGTGTCAGGCCGATCTCGTCGAGCAGGGCGTTGAAGGGCTTGCTGAAGGCGTAGACGAGCCGCGCTCCGGCATTGAAGCGGATGCCGCGCACCATGCGCTCGCCGACGCGCCCGCCTGGCATCGGCCCGGCCTCCAGCACCCGCACCTCATGCCCTTGCTGTTGCAGCCGCCGCGCGGCGGTCAGCCCGGCAATGCCGGCGCCGATGACGACGATGCGCTTGCCCGGCGCCGCCATGCCTATGCCAGCCATTCGGCGAGAACGATATCGCTCTCACCGGGCACGCGCTTGCGGGTGAATTCCGCCTCGCGGCCGAAGGGCATGGTGGCGTCGATGCACAGCCGCCCCCAATGGTCCTTGTGCGGATCGCGGTAGAAGCCGGGAATGTCTTCCAGGATCATGGCGCGCGTATCGGCGCGGCCACGGGTCATATAGGCCCACATCACGTCGTCGAGATCGTAGATATCGACATCCTCGTCGACGACGATCACCACCTTGTTGTAATCGAGATGCGAGCCGAGGGCGGCGAGGATGGCATGCTTGCCCTGGCCCTCATAGGTCTTGCGGATTTTTATGATCGAGATCATCACGTTCGGCCGGCAGCAGACATCGAGGATGCCTGGCATCTGCGACGACACATGGCGATAGACACGCGCCGCCGTCACCGCCTCCAGCGGCCGCAGATCCTCTGGCGAGCCGCAGAGCAGTCCGTGGAAGACGGCATCCGGCCGGTAGCTGACATGGGTGACCTCGAAGACATGATTGTCGCCGACGCCGACATAATTGCCCATGAATTCGCCGAACGGCCCTTCCGGCCGCTTGACGTTCGGCAGGAAACGCCCTTCCACGACGATATCGACCGAGGCGGGAACGTCGAGATCGATGGTCTTGCAGGGGCGCATGGCGATCTTGCCGCCGGTGATCTGCGCCGCCATCACCAGTTCCGAGGCTTCGTAGGGCAGGGAGGCGCAAGCCGCCATGAACAGCTCCGGCGGGCAGGAGAGCAGCAGTGCTGCCTCCAGCGCCTCGCCGCGCGCCTCGGCCTTGGCCTGGTAGCGGGCGAGATCATGCGTGCCGCCGAGCCGGACGCGCAATTCGCTGTCCGAGACATGCATGGAACGGTGGAAAGAGAGGTTCGGCACGCCGCTGTCCGGCTCGCGCGCCAGAAAGATCGCCGAGGTGAAATAGGGGCCGGCGTCGCGCTCGTGATAGGTGATCGCCGGCAGATCCGACAGCGTGCCGTCGCGAAATTCGGTCGCGACGGAGGCGGGGGCGGCTTCGAGCACATCGGCATCGCGGCCAGCAAGACAGGCGTCGGTCAGTTCGATCCAGCGCTGGCAGAAGGTCTTGTCGCCGGCGCCGATCAGCCGGCGCAGGCGCTCATGGCTGCCGAACAGGTTGGAGACAACCGGCAAGCTGCTGCCCTCGACATTCTCGAACAGCACCGCCTGTTCGCCCGCCTTCTGCACCGCCTTGGTGACGGCGGCAAGCTGGTGGCGGGGATCGACCGGCCGGCGCACCACGGCAAGCTCGCCGCGCTTTTGAAGGTCGTCGATGAAATGGCGCATGGTCGTCTCCCTGTTATCCGAAGAAGTAAAGCCGCTTCGCGCTGGCGATAACAACCCGCGCTTTTGTCCCGCCCGTCCAAAATTTTTGGATATCGGCAATCCCAGCGCCATCGCTCTTTGCAGCCGGTCTCCGCTTCGTCATTCTCGGTAAAAAGCCTTTGTTTGCTGCATGTCACGCAAAACTGCCAAACACTTTAGCGCGACATGCTTTGTGAGGAACTCCGTCATGACCCGCACGCTCCAGATCCGCAATCCGCGCACCGGCGAGAACGATTACGCGATCACCCCGCTCGATGCGCCGCAGCTTGCCGCGCGCTGCGCCGAACTGCGCGCCGCCCAGCCCGCCTGGCATGCACTTGGCATCGAAGGCCGCGCCAAGGCGATGTTCGACCTCTGCGATGCCGTCGACCGCCATTACGACGCGATCCTCCAGGCGCTGAGCGCCGATACTGGCCGCTACGAATGGTCGGTCAACGAGATCGAGGGGCTGAAGGGCATCACCCGCATGCGCTGCGCCACGGCGGCCGAGGCGCTGGCGGAGGCACGCGGCACCTCCTCCGATCCCACCCTGCGTTTCCAGCAGCAGCATGTGCCCTATGAGCTCGTCGGCATCATCTCGCCGTGGAACTATCCGCTGATTCTCTGCATGATCGATGCGATCACCGCGCTGCTCGCCGGTTCAGCCGTGGCGATCAAGCCATCGGAGGTCACGCCGCGCTTCATCAAGCCGTTCCGGCAGGCGATTGCTGAAGTGGAGCACTTGCGTGACGTGCTCGACGTCTTCGAGGGCGATGGCGAGACGGGTGCTGAAATCGTCGATCTCACCGATACGCTCGTCTTCACCGGCTCGGTGCGCACCGGCCGCAAGGTGCAGGAGCGGGCGGCGTCGCAGTTCAAGACGGTCTTCCTCGAACTCGGCGGCAGCGATCCCGCCGTGGTGCTGGACAGCGCCGAACCGGATTTCGCCGCCGAGATCATCGTTCGCGGTTCGGTGGAAAATTCCGGCCAGCTCTGCTGCGCCATCGAGCGCGTCTATGTGCAGCGCGGTGTCTATGACGCGGTCTGCGAGCGCGTCGTGGCGCGCATGCAGGCACTGGCGATGAACACCGACGACATCAAGACGGGCGAACTTGGACCCGTCATCTTCGCCCGCCAGGCGGAGATCTTGCGCGAGCAGATCGCCGACGCCCTCGCCAAGGGCGCGAAGGTGCTGACCGGCGGCCGGATCGTCGAGCACAAGGGCGGGCTGTGGTGCGAGCCGACCGTGCTGGTCGACGTCACCCAGGACATGGCGATCATGCGTGACGAAACCTTTGGGCCGATCGTGCCGATCATGGCCTTCGACACCGAGGAAGAGGCCGTGCGGCTGGCCAACGATACCGAATTCGGCCTGTCGGCGGCCGTCATCGGCGAGGAGGAGAAGGCGATTGCCCTTGGCAGCCGCATTCATGCCGGCGGGTTGTGGATCAACGATTTCGACACGATGGGCGGCGTCGGCGCCACGGCCGAGAAGACGGCCTTCGGCTGCTCGGGCCTCGGCGGCAGCCGCTACGGCTATGGCGGCTTCCGACGCTTCCTGCGCAAGAAGGCCATTGTCATCCGTTCGAAAGCCGCCTAATCAGTTGCATCCATGACAGAAAAACGCATCGTCGTCGGCATTTCCGGTGCATCCGGCGTCATTTATGGCGTGCGCATGCTGGAGGTGCTGCGCGAGGCCGGCATCGAGACGCATCTGGTGATGTCACGCTCGGCCGAGGTGACGCTGGCGCATGAGACGGAGTTGAAGGTTGCCGATGTCAGGGCGCGCGCCAGCCATTGGCACGCGCAGACGGATATCGGCGCCGGCATCGCCTCCGGCTCGTTCCGGGCGATGGGCATGGTGGTAGCGCCCTGTTCGGTGCGCTCCATGTCGGAAATCGCCACCGGCGTCACGTCAAGCCTGCTGACGCGCGCCGCCGACGTGACGCTGAAGGAGCGTCGGCCGCTGGTACTGATGGTGCGCGAAACGCCCCTTCATCTCGGCCATCTGCGCACCATGACGCAGCTTGCCGAAATGGGCGCGGTCATCGCTCCGCCGGTGCCGGCCTTTTATGCAAAACCCGCCAGCCTCGAAGACATGATCGACCATTCCATCGGACGCGTGCTCGATCTCTTCGGCATCGACACCGGTCTTGCCCGCCGCTGGAAGGATCCGGGCTGATTTCTTGTCACCCGGAAAGCGATGCCCTATTGTTCACCGCGATGACGATCGGGAAATCGGCTATGAGCGGTGGTGACACGAGGGTGAAGGAGAAGGGCCTTTTCCGCGCGTTTCTCGGCGCGGGCGAGAAAACGGTTGCCGCCGCTTTCGCCAAGCTGGCCGAACTCGACGATGTCGCCAAGGCCGTCGATACTCGCTTGCATCTCTTGCATGCGCGTGTCGACCTGCCGGCGGAAGACGGCAGCGGCTTCTGGCGGTTTCTGTCGCTCGGCGAGGATATTTTCGTCGTGCTCACCGATTGCAGCTTTGCCGGTGTGCGTCACGAACATGTGGTCGCCGAGGGACTTGTCGAGTTTCATTTCCTGCTCGAAGGGCCGGTGGCGCTCAACTTGCCGCAGGCCGACGATGCGACGGCGCCGGCCAGTATTTCGCTGATGGCCTGTCAGCAAGCGTTCGGCATGGCTTACGATGTCGTCTGCCAGCCGGGCGCCTGCAAGATGGCGAGCCTCTACGTCCGCCCGCCGCTGCTGGAAGGCAGTTTCGGCCTCGCTGCGGCCGGCGGCGCGGTGCGGCAATTGCTGCATCCGGCCGACGGCACCATGGCGATGATCGAACAGAAGATCGATCTTGAATTCCTGCGCGTGCTGCGCGACCTGTTCGGTATCGGCTTCGAGGCGGCGCGCGACCTGCCGCTGGCCATGGCCCGAATCGTCGAACTCTTGACGCTCTCGGCCGACGCCATCGATCGCGGCAGCCGCGCCAAGGAGGAGTCCATCGTCTTCACCGCCCGCGAACTGGCGATGTTCAAGCGGGCGCAGGAAATCCTGGCGACGGATTTTTCCGAGACGCTGACCATTCCGCAACTGGCGAAAAAGCTCGGCACCAACGCCACCAAGCTCAAGGGCGGTTTCCGGCTGCTCTACGGCACGACGATCTTCGCCTATCGCAACCGCTACCGCATGGACCGCGCCATGGAATTGCTGGTCGCCGGCGCGCTGTCGATCGCCGAGGTGTCTCAGGCCGTGGGCTTTCGCCATCAGGCGAGCTTCACCTCCGCCTTCCGCGCCCATTTCGGTGTGACGCCGAAACAGGCCCGCCAGCGCGTCGCAGGCGCAGAGCGTTAGGATCGGCGATCCATAGCCATCCTCCGGCGCGGACATGGAAACGGGCCGGAAACAGGTTCCGGCCCGTCGGCAAATGCGGTGGCGATGCGGGTCCGCCGTTTACCAGACCTTGCTCAGCTTGAAGGTGATGGTGCGCGCGTCGCCATAGCCGCAGGTGGAATCGCCTTGGCAACCCCGGACATACTCCTTGTCGAACAGGTTGGTCACGTTGAGCGCAGCCTCCCAATTGTCCTTCTTGTAGCGGACGGCGGCGTCGAAGACTGTCGCACCCGGAACCTTCAGCGTGTTGAGGCGGTCGGCCCAGCTTTCGCCCTGGTAGCGCATGCCGGCGCCGAGGCTGAGGCCTTCGAGCGCGCCTTGCGTCACCGTATAATCCAGCCACAGCGAGGCCTGGACATCCGGCACAAGATAGGGGCGCTTGCCGATATAGGCGGGGACGATGTCTTCCTTGACCTCCATGTCGGTATAGGCCAGCGAACCCAGGATCTTCCAGTTTTCGTCGAGGTTGACCTTGCCTTCCAGCTCGACGCCGCGCGACTGCACCTCGCCGATCTGGCTGGCGAGGAAGGTGGCGGGGTCGGTGACGACGACGTTGCGCTTGTTGAGGTTGAACAGCGACAGGGTGAAGCTGCCGTCGATGAAGGTCGGGTCGTATTTGACGCCGACTTCATACTGTTCGCCCTCTTCCGGTGCGTTGTTGGGCGTGGCGCTGACGGCGACCGTCGGGTTGAAGAAAGTGCCGACGCTGACGTAAGGCGTCAGGCCGTTGTCGAACTCGTAGGCGAGGCCGGCGCGGCCGCTGGCGGCCGACTTGTCGAAGCTGTAGCTCGCCGAGGCCAGGTCGTCGTCGGTCTCGGTGTTGACGAAGTCGAAGCGGCCGTTGAGCGTTGCGAGCCACCCACCGCCGAAGCGGATCTGGTCCTGCACATAGGCGCCGACCTGCTGCTGGGTGACCGCCTGATCGATATAGACGAAGTTGTTGCCCTGCGGCACGCCGTAGACCGGATTGGTGGCGCTGATCGGGGTGGCGCTGCAGCAGGCCTGGATATGATCCAGCCGGTAATATTTGTAGTCGAGGCCGAGCATCAGCTTATGATCGGTGGCGCCCAGATCGAATTCGGTTTCGGCGCGGTTGTCGATGGCGAAGCTGTCGACCCTGGAGGTCGCCTCGAAGCCGATGCGGTTGAGCTGGTAGTCCGGGGCCGTGGGTACGCCGCCGACATAGCCGAAGAGATAGGGGCCTTCCTCGTGCTTGTAGAGGTGGCTGTAGCGCATGTTCGACGAGACCTTCCAGCCATTGTCGAAATCATGCTCGAATTCGGCGCCGAGCATCTGCTGGGCGTATTTGCCGCTGTCGATGTCCGGTTCGCCGTAGAAGGCCTTGCGGTCGATCTTGCCGAAGGGCGCATCAACGACCGTGCCGACATAGGGGAAGAAGCCGTTGCCGACATGCACCTGATCGAGGCCCGAGGCCATGCCCCAGATCGTCAGCTTGGTCGCTTCGTCGGGCGAAATCGTGACCTGCGGCATGACGAAGCCGCGCAGATCATGGGAGAAATCGGAATAGTTGTCGCCGCCGGCGATCTTGCCGGTCAGGCGGTAGGTCATCGTGCCGCTATTGCCCAGCTTGTCGGAAACGTCGAAGCCGGTGAAGGCGTTGCCGTTGCTGTTGATGCCGATTTCCGTGTAATAATAGGGCTCGTCGGTCGGGCGCTTGCGCACGTAGTTGACGAGGCCCCCGGCATTGCCGCCGCCATAGAGCACCGAGGACGGACCTTTCAGGACGTCGACGCGCTCCAGCATGAAGGGATCGAGCTGGAAGCCGCCGAAACCGTAGGAGAACAGGTTCAGGCCGTCGAGGAATATGCCGGTCTGCGTCGCGTCGAAGCCGCGAATATAGACCCAGTCGGTATCGGCATCGGTGCCGAAGGGCTCGGCGGTGACGCCCGGTGTATAGCGCAGGGCTTCGTCGATCTTGTTGACGACGCCGCGGTCGTTCATCTCCTGCTTACCGACGACGGAGACGGCCTGCGGGATCTCGTTGAGCGGCGTATCGGTCTTGGAGCCGGCGGAGGAGGCTTTCGCCACGTAACCCTTGACGGGCGCGTCGGCCGCGCCCTTTGCATCCGTCGCGCCGCTCGCCTGCCCCTGCAGCACGATCGGTTTCAGCGCCGTGTCGGCGTTTTGCGCCAGCGCCGGAAAGCCCGTGCTGAGCGCGAGCAGCGCAACGCTGGCCCGCAAGGTCGACCGATTTCCAAGAGAGCGCTTGCCCCGATTCATGTGTCCATACCCCAATCCATATGATGCCGATGGCCGCCCGGCGCGGGGCGGCATTAAGCGGAGTCAATAACTCAAATTTACCGTTGCAGCTTGGCGTGATCGCGGAAAATTGAACGATCTTGGGCAAATTTTCAGGATATGGGCGAAAACCGCCACAATCACGCCTGCCGCAGCTTTCTCCAACGGGCCGGCGAGGTGCCGATATGCTTGCGAAACGTCCGGGTGAAATGCGCCTGGTCGGAAAAGCCGGTTTCGGCGGCGACCGCCGTCAGCGGCTGGTCGCCGCAAAGCAGCAGATGCTTGGCGCGGTCGAGCCGCGCCGCCATCTGCCAGTCATGCGGCGCCAGCCCGGTGGACGCCTTGAAGGAATGGCTGAAATGCGACGGCGACAGGCCGACGAGATCCGCCAGCTCCTGCAGGCGGATGTTGCGGGTGCAATGGGCGGTGAGAAAATCCGTGACCCGGCGAAGCTGCCAGGAGGCCAGCGCTCCGCGCCGGCGTTGCGGCGATTTCAGCACCTTCAGCACGTCGATGACCAGGGCCAGGGCGAGCCCGTCGCCATAGAGATCGTGCAGCGGATCGGGATTGACGATATCGGCGGCGATCAGTTCGGCCAGCGCAAGAACCCGTCGGTCGAAGAAAAGCAGTTGCGGGTTCTGCAGCTTGTCGGAATCGATTTCCTCGCCAAGGCGCCGGCTGACGACATCGGCATCGAAATGGATGTCGAGATGGCGCACCGATTGCACCTCGGTGATGTCCACCCACAGATCCATGTTAGCGGGTATATAGGAAATCGGGCTTTCGCGGCTGTCCTGCAGCGCGCCCGGACTTTTCGGCGACAGCTTGACGCTCGGCCGGCCGCGCCCCTGCTGGTCGAGCAGGATGAACAGGCGCGGATCGCGCGCCAGGTAATGGCCGCCGGCATAGGCGGCGCATTCCACATCCCAGAGATCGGCGGTGATGCCATTCCAGCTCCGGCGGCGCAAATCGCCGACGACGGAAAAGCCCTCGATCCTGTTTTGCATCCTTGGCTGAAACGTCATCGCGATCCGGTCCCGCGCGCAAAAAACATGCCTGCAATTATCAAGTTTTTGCGACGCGATCAATCGCCCCGTGTTTTCCGGGCTGCGCTACAGGCCTTCCTCGCGGGCATAGGCGGCGAGCAGGTCGGGAAAATCCTTCTCCGTCTGGCTCTTCAGCAGGGCGCGGGTGGTGATGGCGTCGATATGGTGAAGCATCAGGGCGCCGGCCTTGTCGCGGTCGCCCATGGCCAGCGCCGTGATCAGCTCGCGATGCTCGGAGACGGCGCAATCGGGCGAATGCGGCCGCCCGTAGAGCGACAGGATCAGCGAGGAGCGCGAGACGAGCTCGGTGACATAGCGCGACAGGATGTCGTTTTCGGTCAGCTTCGCCAGCAGGACATGAAACTCGCCGGCAAGCTGGATCGAGGTGGCGGTATCATTGGCGCGGGCCATGTCCTCGGCCTCGACATGGGCTTCGAGTTGGCGGATCTGCTGCGGCGAGAGCTTGCCGATCAGGCTGTCGACCACCAGCGCTTCCAGCGAGCGGCGCACCGCAAAGATGTTGCGGCCGTCTTCCAGGCTCGGCTGGGCGACGCAGGCGCCCTTGTGGGGGCGCAGCTCGATCAGGCCCTCGCCATTGAGGCGGGCGAGCGCCTGGCGCACGATGGTGCGGCTGACGCCGAGGCGCTCGCCGATCGAATCCTCCGGCAGCTTGGTGCCTGCCGCCAGCGCCTGGTCGAGGATGGCGCGTTTCAGGGCGCGATAGACGGCATCGGATTTGGACACCGTCGATTTGCGAATCTTGTCATGGCCGTCGGCGGTCATGGCTTCACCATCGGATAGCTCGGCGGGAAAATGGTCTCGAGCGGCGGATGCTGCCAGGTCCGTTGCGGATAGCGGGCGACGAGGCGCTCGAACTGCGCCTGCGCCCGGCCATGGGCGGCGTCGAAATCGAAGCCGGGGATCACCCCGTCGACCATGACGAAACGGCCGGCGATGACCACGGAATGCACGTCGCGGCCGCTCGCCGAACCCATCAGCGCCGAGATCGGATCGATCAGCTGGCCGAGCCGATCACCGGAAAGGTCGATGACCGTGATATCGGCGGTGGCGCCGGGCTGCAGGCGGCCGAGATCGGGACGGTTGAGCGCATCGGCGCCGCCGAGAGTGGCGATGTCGTAGAGATCGGCCGAGATCGGGCTTTCCGTCGTCCCGCCCATCAGCCGGCCGAGCATCAGGCCGAGCTGCATGTTGAGGATCATGTCCGGCGGCCAGGTATCGGTGCCCATGCCGAGGCGCAATCCCGGAATGCGTTCGAGCGCCGCGCCATGGCGGGCCATGACCAGCGGGCAATGCACCACCGTCGCGCCCGACTCGGCAATGATCCGCAGGCCGTCGCCACCGATATGGGTGCCGTGCGGCAAGAGCGCCCGCCGGGAAAGGAAGCCGATGTCGCGCAGCCATTCCGGCGCGGTCTTGTCGAAGCGACGGCGGATGGTCTCGGCCTCGAAACCAGACTGGCAGCAATGCAGCCGCACCGGCACATCGAGATCGCGTGCCGCATCGGCGATGCGCTTCAACAGGTCGCCTGTCCAGAATTCGATGCGGTCGGGGGCGAGCATCGTCCGAACCAGCCCGCCATGGGTGCCGTCATGGGCGGCGCAGAAGGCAAGAGCGGTTTCGAGGCCGGCCGCCCCCTGTTCGGCATCGATTTCCACCGTCAGCCGCCCGTCGTCCTCGACCACCGAATGGCCGGCGCGGAAGGCGGGGCCGAGATAGACGCGCAAGCCCAGGTCGGCCGCACTTTCGGCAGCGGAGGCGAATTCATCCGGCGTCTCGTTCCAGGCGCGATAGAACAGAGAGGCGATCGGCAGGGCGGTGGTGATGCCGTTGCGGATCAGTTGCGCAAAGGCGTAACGCTTCTGGAAGGCCAGTTCCTCCGGCGAATACATCTCCACGGGCCCGGCCTCGACATAGTCGCGCGGCCAGACGCGGCCCTTCTTCCAGCCGGGTGCGTGATCGAGGCCGAGAACGCCGGTATCGAGATCGGAGAGCGCGTCGAGATCGATGAAGCCCGGACCGATCAGCGCCTTGCCGTAATCGATGCGACGGGTGACCGGGCCGTCGTAACGGTGGCCGACGAAGAGGATGCGCTCACCTTCGAACACCACTTCGCCGTTTTCATAGAGGACGTGGCGGCCGTCGCGATGGCCGACGACCCAGCGGGCGGTCAACAAGGTGGCGCCGGGCTGCTTGTTGTGTTCGGTCTCAGGCGACATGGGGCAGATCTCCGGAAAGGATGCCATCGCGTGCCAAGACGCGGCCACGGCGGATGACGGTGCGCGCCTGCGGCGTCAGGGCCACGGCTTGCGCGAGCGTTTGTGCGGGTACGAGGACGAGATCGCCGAAATCGCCTTCGGTAAAGCCGTAACCGTCGAGGCCGATGGCTTCGGCGCCGCCGAAGGTGCAGATGCGGGCGGTCTCTGTGAGGTCGGCATCATTGGTCATGCCGTTGCGCTGGGCGAGATATTTTGCGCGCTCCAGCATGTCGCCATTGCCCCAGGGTTCCCAGGTGCCCTGGATGCCGTCCGAGCCGGAGCAGACGATAAGGCCGCATTCGCGCATCAGCCTGAGCGGCAGGGCAGGGGCGGAGGGGCTGCCGACGGTCATGACGGCGATGCGCTCGGCGGCGAGCGCCTCGATCAGCGCCCGCTGGCGGTTCGGCTCCAGCATGCCCAGGCAATAGCCATGGCTGACCGTCACCCTGCCCTGCATCGACAGGGCGCGGGTGCGCTCGACGATCAGTTCGAGGCAGAAGGCGCCGAGATCGGCCAGCTCATGCAGGTGGATGTCGAGCGGCTTTCCGTGCCGTTCCGAAAGCGCGAAGATGGCGTCGAGGTGGCGCACGGGGTCGCGCTCGATGCTGGCGGGATCGATGCCGCCGACGATATCGGCCCCGGCGCGCATCGCGTCATCCATCAGTTCCAGCGTGCCGGTGCGCGGCAGCATGCCGCTTTGTGGAAAGGCGACGATCTGGATGTCGACCAGATCGCGCAAGGCCTCGCGGGTGGCGATCACGCCCTCGATATTGGCGATGCCGATCTCGGTGTCGACGTCCACATGGCTGCGGATGTGCAGCACGCCGTATTTCAGGGTCTGCATCGCCTGGCGGGCGGACTGGCGGCGGGCATCGATCCCGAGCTCGCGCTTGGCCTTGCGGTCGGCGAGGATGCGGTCGTTGCGGGTCGGGCCGACGCGGTTTTCGAACCAATCCATACCGACCAGCGTCTTGTCGAGATGGGTATGGGCCTCGACCAGCCCCGGCAGCGCGATCTGGCCGCCGGCATCGATTTCGAGCGTCGGCCGATTCGCTCCGGGGACGGCGAAGCGGCCGTCGCGGATGACGAGATCCACGGGGGCGCCCCCGAACGGGCGGGCGTTGCGGATGAGAATGTCTGCGGTCATTTTTGTTTCCTCCTTATCGTCTTATGCGAGGCCGGCGCGGTTCATCGCCTGGTGGAAGGCGCGTTCGGCGCGCTCCAGGATCGCGCCCTCGTCCTGGCCTACGAGGCGGCGTCCACGCATCAGGATGCGGCCATCGATGATGGTGGTGTCGACATCGGCGCCATTGGCGAAGCGGGCGAGGCGCTGCACCGGATCGACCGGCGGCCACAGATGCGGCTGACGCATGTCGATCAGCAGCAAGTCGGCGCGCTTGCCGGCTTCGAGCGAGCCGATCTCGTCTTCCATGTTGAGCGCCCGCGCGCCCTCGATCGTCGCCATGGCGAGCAGTTGCCCGGGGGGCAATACGGCGTCGTCGGCGAAATGGCGGCCGTGATAACGATGCGCCTGGAACATGTTGCGGAACATGTCGAAAGAGCGGTCAGGGGCGGCGGCATCGGTGCCGAGCGAAACGGTGACGCCCTCCTGCATCAGCTCCGGCGCCGGGCAGCGGCCGTAAAGCGACATGAGCGCGCTCGGATTGTGCGCCACCTTGGCGCCGGTGCGCTTCAGCACCGCGCGGTCCTCGTCGGTCAGGTCGATGCAATGGGCAAGCAGGCTGCGCCCATCGAACAGGCCGAGTTTTGCATCATTGGCGGCGATGGAGCCGTCGCGATGGCCGTCCTGCACCAGCAGCACGCCCCTCTCGCGCGCGAGATCGCGCGTCCTGCGTGAGATATTGTATACGGCGTCGCTGTCCAACTCCCGCGCATCGAAAACCGGAAGTGAAAACACAACTTGTATACGATCATTGCGTCCAGCCGCGGCATCGACAAGGTCCACGGCGACATCAAGCTGCGCCTCGGGCGAAATCTCGACTTCTGTATACGACCCCTGCATGTAATTGCGGTATACGTGTCGCAATCCCGGCCGGTTGGGGCCGACGGCGAGCACCTCGCGAACGCCTGAGGCGGCGATGGCGGCGAGGTGGGCTTCGACGGCTTCCACATCGGTGCGCATGATGTCGGGGCCGCCGCCGAACAGAAGCGCTGCGGTGGTCGTGCCGCATTTGATGCGCTCGGCCGCCGACAGTGCCGCCTCTGCGCCCCAGAATTCCGCGTCGGTCGCCTGGGCGTAGATGCAGCCGGCAATGCTCATCCAGTCCTCGGAATCCCTGCCGAGGCCCTTGGTCAGCGTATGTCCGGCATGGGCGTGGGTGTCGACCAGGCCGGGCATGGCAACCATGCCGGCGGCGTCGATGCGCTCGGCCACGGTCTCGCCGGCAAAGCTGCCGTCGCCGATGGCCGCGATCCGTCCGTCCTCGATCAGGATATATCCGCGCCCGAGAATGCGGCGCGCCGCATCCATGGTGACGATAGCGGCGTTTTCAATCAGCAATGCGTTCGGCATCGAATATTTCTCCCTCCGAGTGTCTGTCAGGTCGTTTTTTTGACAGCGCGCCGCCAAAAACACTTTTGCTATCTTGATATTGTGTGCATCAGATGTACAGTGATTTTGGGAACACATCGTATCCAAAATTTAGGAAAATATGTATACGAATATGGGAGAACCCTCTTGAAAGCCTATATGAAGACCCTTCTGGCAGGGCTTGCCATGCTGGCGCCGCTCACCGCCACGGCCGCCGCCGAGACGCTGCGCTGGGCATCCTCCGGCGACGTCATTTCCTACGACCCGAACGCCCAGGTCGACAGCTTCACCCAGAGCGTCCATCACATGGTTTTCGACCCGCTGGTGCGCCGCAACAAGGATCTGAAGCTCGAGCCGGCGCTGGCGACCTCCTGGGAAGTGATCGAGCCGACCCGCTGGCGCTTCAAGCTGCGCCAGGGCGTGAAATTCCACGAAGGCCAGACCTTCAATGCCGACGACGTCGTCGCCACCATCCAGCGCCAGATCGATCCGGGCGCGCGCAACAAGGAAAACCTCTCCGCCGTCACCGGCGTCGAGAAGGTGGACGACTACACCGTCGACCTTATCCTGCGCGGTCCCTATCCGCTGCTGCTCAACGACCTCGCCGCTATCTACATGCTCAGCAAGCCGTGGATGGAAGCCCATGATGCGCTGAAGCCCGGCAATGCCTCCACCGGCGTCGTCACCTATGCCAGCAACCATGCCAACGGCACCGGCCCCTTCAAGCTGAAATCCTACGAGCCGGATTCGCGCTCGGTCTTCGAAGTCAACAAGGACTGGTGGGACAAGCCGCAGCACAATCTCGACGAGGTCGAGTTCCGTCCGATCGCCTCCGACGCCACCCGCGTCGCCGCGCTGCTCTCCGGCGAAGTCGACATGATCGCCCCGGTTCCGCTGCAGGACATTGACCGCATCAGCAATACCGAGGGCCTGAAGGTCGTCGAAAACCCGTCGCTGCGCACCATCTTTCTGGTGCTGAACTTCCAGCCGGAACTGCATGCCATGCCCGGCAAGCCTAATCCGATGCTCGACGTGCGGGTGCGCCAGGCGCTGTGGAGCGCCATCGACCTCAACACCATCCAGAAGCGCCTGATGCGCGGCAAGTCGCGCATCGCCGGCCTGCTGGTCGCGCCCGAGGTCACCGGCTACGACCAGACCATCGACACGCCGATGCCCTACGACGTCGACAAGGCCAAGGCGCTGCTGAAGGAAGCCGGCTATCCCGACGGCTTCAAGACGGGCCTGGCCTGCTCGAACGACCGCTACATCGCCGACGAGCAGATCTGCCTGGCGATCGCTTCCATGTGGGCCAAGATCGGCGTGCAGGCGGATCTGAGCGTCGAAAGCAAGACGACCTATTTCCCGCGCACCGACAAGGGCGAGTTCGACGCCTATCTGCTCGGCTGGGCCTCGCTGCCGCCGATGGACGGCTTCAGCGCCCTGCAGTCGCTGCTCACCACCAATGACGGCGTGTTCGGCGGCAGCAACACCAACGGCCTTTCCAATGCCGATATCGATAAGCTGTCGCATGCCGCAGCCGTGGAGCTGGACGAAGCCAAGCGCGTCGACATGATGAAGCAGGCCTTCCGCATCGCCCATGACCAGGCTCTCTATATCCCGCTGCACCAGCAGCCGGTTGCCTGGGCGATGAGCACCAAGGTGGACATGCCGCAATTCGCCGACGAGTACGTTCGTCCCTGGTTTGCGAAGGTCAACAAGTAACGGGTTCCTCCCCAGCCGCGATCCCGGCAGGTGCCCGCCGGCCGGGATCGCTTCTCAATCCGGCCGAACCCTCCCACGCCGATGATGGCGTGGAGGACGCGGAGCGAACGGCCGGCTTTGCCCGTTTCGGGCTCGCTCCCTGCGCCAAGGACATTCCGATGATCAGACTTCTTTCGGTCAGGCTGCTGCAGGCCATCCTCGTGATGGTCGCGGTGACGGCCATCGCCTTCATCATGTTCCGCTTTGTCGGCGATCCCGTCGCCTCCATGGTGCGCGAGGGCGCGACGCAGGCGGAAAAGGATGCGTTGCGCGCCGCGCTCGGCCTCGACCGGTCGATCCCGGTGCAGTTCGTCCACTTCGTCGGTCAGGTGCTGACCGGCAATCTCGGCACCAGCTTTCGCTACCAGCAACCGGTGACGGACCTGCTGCTCAACCGCTTGCCGGCGACGCTGGAACTGGTGGTCGTCGCCACCGTGCTGTCGCTGGCCATCGGCATTCCGCTCGGCGTGCTCTCGGCGCTGAAGCCGCATGCACTGCTGTCGCGGCTGACGCAATCGGCGACCCTGGTCGGCATTTCCATGCCCACCTTCGTCACCGGCCTGCTGCTCATCCTGGTCTTCGCGGTCAACCTGCGCTGGCTGCCGTCCTCGGGGCGTGGCGATCTCGTCGATCTCGGTCTGTGGCAGACGGGTTTTCTCACCCTCTCGGGCCTGAAATCGCTGATCCTGCCGTCGATTACGCTGGCTTTGTTCCAGCTGACGCTGATCATGCGGCTGGTGCGTTCGGAAATGATCGACGTGCTGTCGTCTGATTACATCCGCTTCGCCTTCGCGCGCGGCCTGCCGAAATCCTACATCTACGGCAAGCTGGCGCTGCGCAACGCGCTGATGCCGGTGGTCACCGTTACCGGCCTGCAGATCGGCCAGCTCATCGCCTTCGCCATCGTCACCGAGACCGTGTTTCAATGGCCGGGCATGGGCCTGCTGTTCACCAATGCGGTCGGCTATCCCGATATTCCGGTGCTCTCGGCCTATCTGCTGTTCGTCGGTTTCCTGTTCGTGTTCATCAACATGATCGTCGACATTCTCTACACCTTCATCGACCCCCGACTGAGGACGAAATAATGGCCATGGCCCGGCAATCCCTGTTGCACCGGCTTCCCCCGGTGTCCGTCATGATCGCCTTCTTCATTCTGGCGGTCATGCTTGTCCTGGTGATCTTCGCCCCGATGATCGCGCCGATGGATCCGCGCGACGTCTCTTCCTATTCGCTGATGGACATGGAAATTCCGCCGGCCTTCATGGATGGCGGCGATCCGCGCTTCCTGCTCGGCACCGACAACCAGGGCCGCGACCTCGTCTCGGTCATCCTGTTCGGCCTGCGCATCTCGGTGCTGATCGGCATCGGCGCGGTGCTGTTCGCCGCCGCCCTCGGCGTCATGCTCGGCCTGGTCGCCGGCTATTTCGGCGGCGTGGTCGACAGCGTCGTCATGCGCATCGCCGACGTGCTCGTCTCCTTCCCGACCATCCTTGTGGCGCTGCTGATCAGCGGCATTGCGCGGGCCCAACTCGGCACCGACATGGTGCTGACATGGGCGCCGGTGATCCTGATCTTCGCCATCTCGGTCAATGAATGGGTGCAATATGCCCGCACGGTGCGCGCCTCGACCATGGTCGAGGTGTCGCGCGACTATGTGCGCGCCGCCAAGGTGATCGGCCTGCCCTCGGGGCGCATCATGGTCCGGCATATCCTGCCCAACGTCATGAGCTCGGTAATGGTCATCGCCACCATCAACCTCGCCGGCGCGATCCTGACGGAGGCGACGCTCTCCTTCCTCGGCGCCGGCATGCCGCCGACTTATCCGTCGCTCGGCACGCTGATCCGCATTGGCAACCAGTTCCTGTTTTCGGGCCTATGGTGGATTGCCGTCATGCCCGCCGCCGTGCTGGTCATCCTCGTGCTGGCGGTCAATGTCGTCGGCGACTATCTGCGCGATCGTTTCAACCCCAAACTGATGGCCCGCTGAGATGACAAAGACCAAGCCTCCCGTGCTCGACATCAGGAATTTGCGGGTCGAATACCCGCTGGCCACCGGCGATGTGCTGGTCGCGGTCAAGGACATCGACCTCGTCATCCAGCCCGGCGAAATCCATGCCCTCGTCGGCGAATCCGGCGCCGGCAAGACCACGGTCGGCAATGCGCTGATGGGCCTGCTGCAAGCCCCCGGCAAGATCGTCTCCGGCTCGATCGACATTGCCGGCAAGCCGATCGACCTGCGCACCGGCCGCACCGAAGGCATCGTGCCCGGCCGCGATGTCGGCGCGATCTTCCAGGATCCGATGACCAGCCTCAATCCGCTGTTCACCGTCCAGGACCAGCTCTGCGAAGGCATGCTCACCCATCTGAAGATTTCCGCACGCGAGGCTCGTGCCCGCGCGCTCGATCTCATGAAGGCGGTCGGCATTCCCGAGCCGGAGCGCCGCCTCGGCAGCTATCCGCATCAATTGTCGGGCGGCCAGCGCCAGCGTGTGGTCATCGCCACGGCGCTCGCCTGCGATCCGCAGCTGATCGTCGCCGACGAGCCGACCACGGCGCTCGACGTCTCGGTGCAGGCGCAGATCCTCAAGCTGATCCGCGATCTCGCCGACCAGCGCGGCGTCGGCGTGCTGCTCGTTACCCATAACATGGGCGTCGTCGCCGAAATCGCCGACCGCGTCACCATCATGCAGAACGGTGCGGTGGTGGAAAGCGGCCCGGCGCGCGAGGTGCTGACCGCACCGAAAGCGCCTTACGCCCGCACCCTGATCGCCGCCGTGCCGCCGATCGACACGCGGCTGGAACGCCTGCCGGTGCCGAGCGAGGAGACCAAGGTGACGCTGGAGGCGCGCGACTCCGTGCGCCGCAACAACAAGAAGGGCAATGCCGAACGCAGCGACGAGGTCGTGCTCGACGTCCGCAATCTCTGCGTCGAATACGGCAAGGGTTCGCTGATCCCCGGCCGCAAGACCTCCGTGTTCAAGGCGGTCAAGAGCGTGTCCTTCAATGTGAAGCGCGGCGAAATCTTCGGCCTCGTCGGCGAATCCGGCTGCGGTAAGACCACGGTCGCCAACACGATTGCCGGCCTCGTCACCCAGAGTTCCGGCGATATCGACTTCCAGGGCAATTCGCTGGGCGGCCATCGGGCCCGCTCGGTGCGCCAGTCGTTGCAGATGGTGTTCCAGGATCCCTATTCGGCGCTCAATCCGCGACTGCGCATCAACAATGCCATCGCCGAGCCGATCCTGTTCTACAAGCTCGCCTCCAATGCGACTGAAGCGCAGCAGGATGCGAAGACGCTGCTCGAAGCTGTGGGCCTGCCGGGCGATGCCGGCCTGCGTTTCGCGCATGCCTTCTCCGGCGGCCAGCGCCAGCGCATCGCCATCGCCCGTGCGCTGGGCCCGCGCCCGTCGATGCTGATCTGCGACGAGCCGACTTCGGCGCTCGACGTCTCCGTTCAGGCGCAGCTTCTCAACCTGTTGAAGGATCTGCGTGACCTTGCTGGCCTCTCCATGCTGTTCATCAGCCATGACCTGGCGGTCATCCGCCAGATGTGCGACCGCATCGCCGTGATGAAATCCGGCGAGATCGTCGAACTGGCCGATACCGAAACCCTGTTCACCGCGCCGAAGCACGACTACACCCGTGAGCTTCTGCGCCTTGCGCCGTCGCTGGAGCGCATTCTGGAACGGGAGCGGGCTTCAGCCTAATTTGTGGCGCAGGCGCAATCGCCTGCCGACATTCTTGAAACAAAAGGGAGACCGCAGGCCATGGCCGATATCCTCATCCGCAACGGAACCGTCATCGCCATCGATGCCGAACGGCGCATCATCGCCGATGGCGCCGTGGCCATCGAAGGCGACCGTATCGTCGCCGTCGGCCCGAGCGAGGAGGTTGCCCGCGACCATCCGGCTGGCGAGGTCATCGATGCGCGCGGCATGGCGATCATGCCGGGCTTCGTGGATGCTCATGCCCATGCCGGCCATGGTCTGGTCAAGACCATCGGAGGCGGCCGCAGCGAACCTTGGTACAAGGCTTGCGCCGGCGGCTACACCGTCGGCTCGACGCCCGAATTCTGGCATGCCGAGGCGCAGCTTGCGGCGCTGGAGCGCCTGCGTTTCGGGGTCACCACCGGCGTTTCGCTGCTCGGCGGCGGCGATTCGGTGATGCGCACCGATCGTCCCGAATATGGTGACGCCCATATGGAGGGCGTTCTCGGCATCGGGACGCGCTCCGTGGTTGCCATCGGCTCGACGCGTCCGCCGCATCCACTCACCTATGCGCGGTGGGACGGCGGCACCCGCACCGATTATCCCATTACCTTTGAAGACCAGTTCGCCACCTGCGAAACACTCATCGACCGCTGGCACCGCACCCATGAGGACCGGCTGCACATCGCCCTTCTGACCCCAACCTTGCATCAGGAACATCTGGAAAAGCCCGGCGCCGAAGAGGCGATTGCCGAAACCCGCAAACTCAAGTGGATGGCGGAAGAGCGCGGCCTGATCTTCACCCAGGACGGCCACACCAAGGGAAGTGTTCGTATCGCCAACCAGATCGGCATTCTCGGGCCGCACACGCTGCTCTCGCATGCGACCGGCCTCGACGAGGACGAAATCACCCTCTGCGCCGAAACCGGCACCTGCATCGTCCATAATCCGAGCGCGGTTGCCGCGATCCTCGCGCGCTGCCCGGTGACGGAGCTGATCGATGCCGGCGTCACCGTCGCCATCGGCTCGGATGCGACGGCGCCGGATCGCTCCGGCGACATGTTCCGCCACATGCAGCAATGCATGCATTATCACCGCACCCATTTCCACGACCCGAGCTGGCTGCCGCCGGGCAAGGCGCTGGAAATGTGCACCATCGACGCCGCCCGCGTGCTCGGCCTCGACCATGAGATCGGCTCGCTGGAGCCGGGCAAGAAGGCCGACGTCATCCTCGTCGACCTGCGTCGCGCGCATCTCTATCCCGCCCATATGCCGGAATACCGCGTCACCTATTTCGCCAATGGCAACGACGTCCATACCGTGCTGGTCGGCGGCAAGGTGCTGCTGCGCAACCGCGTCGCACTCTATGTCGACGAGGATGCGGTGCTCGATGCCGCGCATCGCGAGGCCGAGCTGATGATCGACCGCCTCGACCTGCGCGACGCGCTCAAAACCCCGCGCATGTTCTGGGGCCATAGCCGCGATCTCGACCTGATCGAGTAAGGGCGCGCCGACCGGCCGGGAGACGACGACCATGCCGCATATCCTTCGATATGTCCTGCGATCCATCCTCGCCGTGATGCTGATCCTCCTTCCCGCGACCGGATTTGGCCAGACCATGACATACCTTCACCACGCCGCCGCCGCCAATGACGTCGAAGCGATCCACGCATTGCTGGCAAAGGGTGCCGATCTCGAAGCCCGCGACGGGGAGGGCCGCACCGCCCTGCTGGTCGCCACCCATGAAAACCGGGTCGAGGCCGCAGCCGCCCTGATCGAGGCCGGCGCCGACGTCAACGCCAGGGACCATATCCACGACAGCCCCTATCTGTATGCCGGCGCGCGCGGCCTGCTGACGATCCTCAAGCTGACGCTGTCGCATGGCGCGGATCTGAAAAGCACCAACCGTTACGGCGGAACCGCTCTCATCCCGGCCGCCGAGCGCGGCCATGTCGAAGCGGTGGAGATGCTGATCGCCGCCGGCGTCAGGCTCGATCATGTCAACCGGCTCGGCTGGACGGCGCTTCTGGAGGCGATCATCCTCAGCGACGGTGGCCCGCGGCATGTGGAAATCGTCAAGCGCCTGCTTGCGGCCGGTGCCGATCCGCGCCTGGCGGACGCAGAGGGCGTGACGCCGCTCACGCATGCGCGCCAGCGCGGGTACGAAGCCATGGTGAAACTGTTGCAGGCGGCGGGCGGGTAGTTGCGCGCCGCAGCAGCCTTGAAGAACAAGAAGAAAAACAAAGGAAACATCCAACATGTCGGAAGCCAAACAGGCCGAACCCGGTCGGCGCGCGATGCTGCTCGCCCTCGTGGTGCTGATCGCCCTCAATCTCAGGCCCTTCCTCACCGCGCCGGGGCCGGTTCTGAAGGAGATCGTCGCCGAGACTGGCATGGGTTACGGCAGCCTGGCGCTGCTGACGCTGCTGCCGATGATGCTGATGGGCGTCGGCGCTTTCGTCTCGCCCGGCATCCAGGCAGCCATCGGCACAAGGCGCGGTATCCTCATTGCGCTGCTGGTGCTGGCGGCAGGCTCGCTGCTGCGCCTCGTCGCGCCCGGCGGCGTGACGCTGGTGATCACGGCAGCGTTCTGCGGCGCTGGCGTCGCCTTCATCCAGGCGGCCTTTCCCGGCATCATCAAGGCGGAGTTTCCCAAGAACATTCCAGTCGTCACCGGGCTCTATTCGGCCATGCTGATGGGCGGCGGTGCGCTCGGCGCGCGGCTGACGCCGCTGCTGGTCAGCCATGGTTACGGCTGGCGCCCGGCGCTCGCCTGGCTTGCCGCCCCCGCGCTCGTCGCCTTCGCGGCCGCCTGTCTCATCCTCAAGGATTCGCGCGGCAGCCGCCCGGACAGGGCGCTGACCGGCCAGTTGCTGCGCCGGCCGCGCACCTGGACGCTGATCCTCGCCTTCGGCCTCGTCAATGCCGGTTATTCCTCCGTCGTCGCCTGGCTTGCCGCCTATTACCAGGCGCTCGGCTGGAGCAGCGGCGACAGCGGCAACCTCGTGGCGCTGCTGGCGGTCTGCCAGGCGGCCGCAGCACTTGGCCTGCCGATCCTGGCGCGCCGCAATATCGACCGCCGCGCCTTCCTCTGCCTGACGCTCGCCATGCAGGCGGTCGGCTTTGCCGGGCTCGCGCTTGCGCCGCAGGTGGCCCCCGCCGTCTGGGCGGGCCTCACCGGCGCCGGTCTAGGCAGCAGCTTTGCGCTCGCCATCGTCACCGCGCTCGATCACCTGCCGCGGCCGCAGGAGGCTGGCGTGCTGGTGGCGCTGATGCAGGGCGGCGGTTTCTTGATCGCCTCGCTCGGCCCCTTCGCCACCGCCTTCCTGCATGATGTCAGCGGCGGGTTTGCCGCTGGCTGGATGATGCATCTTGCTTGCGTGATCGCCGTGTTTTTCCTCTATCTGCGTTTCGACCCCGGCCAGTATCCGCGAGTCATGCAGCCGCATGCTGCCTAAGCAGTCAGGAAACCACGTTGCGCACGAAGGTCAGCGGCTCGGCCTGCCGGTTGAGATAAGCATAGGGCTGGGCGGAGCTGTAAACCGTAAAAGTGCCAGCCGGATAATCCTGCATCCGTCCGGCCAGTTCCAGCGTCAGCACGCCGCCGGTGACGAACAGCATTTCATGCCAGCCGGCCGGATCGGGCTCGGCATCGTAACGGTCTCCCGGGCCGAGTGACCAGAGCCACATCTGCGCCTCCGCCACCGCCGGCGCAGACGCCAACAGCCGCGCCTCGCTGCCGGTGACCGCGCCGCGCCACGTCACTTCATCGATGTTTTCGCGCGTCTCATGAGCGGGATCGCGCACCAGATCGGCGAACCGCACGCCCAGCGCCGCCGCCAGTCTGTCGAGGCTCGACAGGCTGATATTGGCGTCTCCCCCCTCGACCGCGACGATCATCCGCCGGCTGATGCCGGATTTCTCCGCCAGCGCCGTCTGCGCCAGGCCTGCCTTGGCGCGCAATCTCCTGAGATTGCCGGCGACATGGGCGAGGACGTCGCCTCCACCTTGACTGTGCAATATATTGCTCATACCTTGCCTTCTTATGGAATTGCACACTAGAAGCATCGAACGAGGGACGAAAGATGAAGATCCGCAATTTCGGCGTCGAAATCTGGATGAACCGCTACGAGACGACCTGCGAATGGAATCTCGCCGAAACCTGTGTCGAATCGCTGACGGTCGAGGAACTGCTCGACATGGCCGGCAAGAAGGACACGATCCTCTCCGAACTCCTGCCGATGAAGCTGACCTATGGCGCCATCGAGGGCAGCGAACGCCTTCGAAAACTCGTCGCCGGCCTCTACGAGAAACAGGCGGTCGAGAATGTGGTCATCACCCACGGCGCCATCGGCGCCAATGCGCTGGTGCATGAAACCTTGGTGGAACCCGGCGACCGCGTCATCTCGGTGCTGCCGACCTATCAGCAGCATTATTCGATCCCGGAAAGTTTCGGTGCAGATCTGCACATCCTGAAGCTCACCGAAAAGACCGCCTTCCTGCCCGATCTGGAAGAGTTGAAGCTGCTGGCGACGCCGGGCACCAAGCTGATCGCCCTCAACAACCCCAACAACCCGACCGGCTCGTTGATGGACCGTGCCTACCTCGAAAAAATCGTCGAGATCGCCCGCGCCTGCGGCGCGTGGATTCTCTGCGACGAGGTCTATCGCGGCACGGACCAGCAGGGCGACGGCATGACCGCCTCGATCGCCGATCTCTATGAGAAGGGTATCAGTACCGGCAGCATGTCGAAGACCTGGTCGCTGGCCGGCCTGCGCCTTGGCTGGATCGTCGGCCCGGCCGACCTGCTGCACGCCGTGTCGATCCACCGTGATTACAACACCATCAGCGTTGGCATGCTCGACGATCATTTCGCCGCCATTGCGCTCGAAAACCGCGACAAGATTTTGGCCCGCAGCCATGCGATCACCCGCACCAACCTCGCGATTCTCTCCGACTGGATCGACGGCGAGCCGCTGATCTCGTGGATCAAGCCGAAGTCCGGCACCACGGCGCTGCTGAAATACGACCTTCCGATCTCCTCGGAAGAGTTCTGCGTGCAGCTGCTGGAGCGGACCGGCGTCATGCTCACCCCCGGCAGCGCCATGGACATGGAAGGCTATCTGCGCATCGGCTACACCAACGATGTCGACGTCCTGCGCGAAGGCCTGAAGCGCATGTCGCAGTTCCTGAGGGAGATGCAGGCCCGCGCGGCCTGAGTGTCGGAGCCTTTGTTTGTGGATACGGCGGGCTGCGATTGCGCCCGCCGTTTTCGGTTGTGGATGACGGAAAGGCTGTCTGACCATCTGGTCAAGGAAAGGCACCGGCCGATCGCCGGCCTGGACGCCACCGAGGGAAAGGGTCTTGAACCCCTATCAGAAAAGAGTCATATTTTTCCTTTTAAAAACAGTATGATAACAAGTTTTCTATCTTTTTTGTGAAGTTGGTGTTGACTGTTTGGGTGGGGTGGTTCTATAAGCCCGTTCATCGGCGGCGGCGGGAGCGCTTCTGGCGGCGAGGGCGGTTTGCTTTTGTTGTTGGGT
>NZ_JARRIR010000008.1:0-58407 GCF_029601685.1 Rhizobium sp. YJ-22
GATTTCCGGCCTGCCATGACGGGCAAGTGCCTCCTCCACCGCCTCGATGCAGAAGGCTGCTTCCATCGTGATCGACAACCGCCATGACAAGACCTTCCGGCTGAACCAGTCCACGACGGCGCACAGATAGACAAATCCCCGCGCCATGGGGATGTAGGTCAGGTCCATTGCCCACACCTGATTGGGCCGGGTGACTGCCAGCTTTCGTAGGAGGTAGGGATAAATTTTGTGCCCTGGCGCTGGTTTCGAGGTGTTCGGGCGGCGGTAGATCGCCTCGATGCCCATCTTCTTCATCAGCGTGGCGACGTGTCGCCGCCCGGTCTCCAGACCTTCTCCTCTCAAGAGCCCTTGCAACATCCGACTTCCGGCAAAGGGGTAGTCGAGATGCAATTCGTCAATCCGGCGCATAAGGGCCAGATCGCCGTCAGACACCGGAAAAGGCAGATAGTAGACGCTGCCACGGCTGAAGCCGAGAAGCTTCGCCTGGCGCACGACGGATAGCTTGTGCTCGCGGTCGATCATTTCTTTCCGCCCAGCAATCCCGCCTTGCCGAGCGCACCGGATAAAAAATCGTTCTCCAGTGTCAGTTCGCCGATTTTCGCGTGCAGCGTTTTGACATCGATGGTCGGACCCGACGGCTCCGCTTTCGTTTCATCGCCGAACACACCTGTCGCCCCCTCAAGGAGCTGGTCTTTCCATTGCTTGATCTGGTTGGCGTGCACATCGAACTGCTGGGACAACTCCACCAGCGTCTGCTCACCTCGGATGGCGGCAAGTGCCACCTTCGCCTTGAAAGCCGGGCTATGGTTCCGGCGCGGTCGTCTCGTCATGGTCTCTCCTGTTCCCGGCATCTAAGCCGAAGTCAGGCAGAAACTCCACTTATCCCCGCTGTGCAGATTTCCCGAGCCAGCTCTGACCTAGATTCCGTTGTGCTTGAGCAAGTTCGAGACCAAGTACTCTCCCAAAATCGTTTGATTGAGCTCCTAACTCGGCTGCGCGATAGGGAACTTATTGCAAGAGAACAGGAAAGTGCATTGGTGCCCCAACTCCGGGCGCGTATCACCGCTGCAGAAACAGCACTGAGCGGATTGTTCGCGGTCGCCAAGCAAGTACCATCGATTAGCGAGCAGCGCCCATATCAAGAAGACGTTGCCGCGGTATCTGTCGAGCTGAGGACTGCGAATCAGATGCTTGCTGATTTGCTTCGGCGTACTTACGATCACTCAGGCGGCATCACGCCGGAAGCCATTGATCTCTTTCGCAATGATATGATCGAGTTGCTTTTTGGGGAAAATCGAGCCACTGCGAAAATCTACCTCAGCACGATTGTGGCTGTAGTGATTGTTGGAAAAAACAACATCGATATCCAGGGGCACATATCTGACTTAGCCTTAGGGGTTGATCAGGCTAGGCAAAGCCAGCTCGATTTTTCTGTCTCAGGGGTTCGTAGATATGAACGCAGATGGCGGAAGAGGTGGGATTCGAACCCACGGTACGGTCTCCCGCACGCCGGTTTTCAAGACCGGTTCCTTAAACCACTCGGACACTCTTCCATGCGATTGATTTGGTTTGCTTTTCCGGGTTATCCGGTAGGCGAGAAATCAGCGTTTGCTACCGATTTGCTACCCAATCATTCAACGGCTGGTTTTTTAGCAGCTTTGATTGCCGCGTCAACCTGTTCGGCTGCATTAGCCTGCATCCCCGGCATAACGTGAGAATAGAGGTCGAGAGTAATACCGACTGTCGAGTGCCCGAGGCGTTCGCTGGCAATCTTGGGATGGACGCCGGCCGCCAGGAGCTGCGTGGCGTGCGAGTGCCGCAGGTCGTGGAAACGGATATGGGGCAGGGAGGTCTTGCTGATGAGCCGGGTCCACTCGTGGGTCAACGAAGTGGGCTTCAGCGGGCGTCCATCGATCTGCGCGACAACGAAGGCATTTTCATCCGGCCGGATGCCAAGCTTCAGTTGCTCCTCACCTTGATTCGCCCGGTGCTTTCTGAGTTCTGCAACTACAGTCGTGGATAATGCGACCGTCCGCGACTTGCCCGACTTCGGCTCTTTGTAACGAACCTCCCTCCCGACCTGCTCAGCGCTGTATCGCACCGAAATGCTCGCAGCGGCCAAATCGACGTCCCGCCAGCGCAAGGCAAGGATTTCCCCTCGGCGAAGGCCGCATAGCGAGGCCAGGAGAGCAGGGACGAACATTCGGGTGTCCCGCAGTTCGTCGAGCATCTGGCCCATCTGCAATGCGCCATAAGCCTCCATCGACGCACGCTCGACCTTAGGCGGTCGCGTCGCTGCTACCGGGTTCTTCTTGAGCAAATCCCATTTTACGGCCTGATCCATCGCCGTCAGCATCACGCGGCGGCAATGATGCACGGTGCGCGGAGAGAGGCCGCCCTTGCCGTTCCGTTTCCCGCTTTCGAGAAGCTGGCCCCATGTAGCATCGATCCGCGCCGCCGACAGCTTGTTGAGGGTAACGCTGCCGAGGATCGGCGCGACGTTCTTCAGGAGAAGTTCCTCATACCGCTGGTGGGTTTTAGGGGAGACATTGGCTTTCTCGTGCTTAAGCCAGTGCTCGAAATATTCGCGGACTGTCGTCTTTGCCGGCTCTACATAGCTGCCGCCGTCGAGTTCCGCGATTAGCCTGGCGCATTCGACTTGCGCTTGCCGCTTTGTGCCGTGGAATGTGTGCCACTTCCGGCGGCGCCTGCCGGTCTCAGGATTCGGTACATCAAGGATGATAGCCCACTTGCCGGGACTGCGCTCGCGGATGTGTCCTTTCATTCAGTCCCCTCCGTGTTTTTCTTTAGCAGAAGGTCATCGTCCATAATCGGGTTTAGGTGCCTAAGCTCTTCAATCTTGCTGTTCCAAACTTCGTTTCTGATGTGCTTCGCCGCGGCTAGCGCTTCCTCCATGTCCCCGCTTTCTCGGAGCACCGCGGCAACCCGCGTCACCGTCAGAACATCAAGCCAAGCAAACATCAAAGCACGGTAGACGACTTTACCTCCCCGACTTTCAAAATCGCCGTCTTGAAGGTGCTCGATGTATGTGGTGAGCGCATCATCGATGCTGACTTCCGATTGTTTGATCCAGTCGTCCGTTGCCATCCCGATTTTCGCGAGGCGACGGATTGCATCGGACCTAGTGGCTATTCTGTTGGCGAACCGCCAATCGTCAATTCCTTGAAGCTCCTCGTCTGACATCATTATCGGAACTCGATTTTCTCTCGGTTTGACCACGACCGCACACCTTTCAGCACATCTTAGCATCTTCCTTAAAAAATCGGCACAAAAAGCACAAGCAGGCTTGATCTAAAACACGGTATCGTTAAATATAAAAAAACGGCACAACAAGCGCCGTAAGTGCTGATTTTTGGAGAAGCTGATGACGCTCGAAGAAGCCCTCTCACGACCCACAATTCCGGTACCTGAGGCTGGTAAGTTGTTTTTTGGCCTTGGCAGAAACGCGGCGTATGAGGCTGCGAAACGTGGGGATTTCCAAACCATCAAAGTCGGCGGCAAGGTTGTCGTGCCCGTCGTGCCGCTTGCGGCGATGCTTGGATTGCAGGCAACAGTTGGGAAGGCGGCATGATTCAGGTCGTCAAAGTCGATTGGAGCAGCAAAGACGTCACGGGTGAAGACTATAGCGTCCATGCCGTGCCGGAGGCAGTGGTCCGTGGCTTCATGATCAACGTTCCGACGCTCATCCAATACCCGAATGGGAAGATTAAGACGGGCAATCAGGTCAAAGTCACACCTGCCGGCCTCGATTATCTCAAGCGACAGATGCCAGTCGAGATGCGCGCGCCAGAGGGCCAAGCATGAGGGCAGGGGTCGACGCGGGGTTTTGGAGCCGTTGCCAGCAGCATCAAGCAAGTGAGGCCCGGCCGCGCTGGCGGGCGCGTTACCGGGCGCAAGACGTGCGACAATTCAACAAGGATGCCACCAAGATATCCACCACGGGGTCAGATATCAACGTGGGTCCGCATTCCTAGACGAGGTAGGCAATGCGTAAGACCGATTTCCTCAAGTTCCGTATCGCTCATGAAGATCATGAACGGGTTGTTTCTGGCCGGCAGGCTTGGTGCCTCCGCCAACTACTGAAGGCAGGAGAGCGCGGGTTCACCACTGTAGACGATCCGGCCCCCCGCACATCCGACTATGTACATAGCCTGCGAAAGGCCGGGCTTAATATCACGACGACACGCGAACGCCACACAGGCCAGTATCCGGGCCAGCACGGGCGGTATCGGCTCGTGGACGAGATCATTGTACTTCACGACCCGGAGGCGCGCCATTGAGCGAAACCACGTCTCCGTCCCTGCAGAGCGCCGTGGTCGCAGAGGCCGCTTCTTGGCTCGCTGATCAGAAGGAGCCGCCCCACGCCGCGGTTCCCGCTCTTAAACAGCGCTTCGGCCTCAGCGCCGTCCAAGCCTGCGAGGCGATCAAATTAGCATCGATTGCGCGCCAGCACGGAACGGAAAAGGGCTAACTTTCCATGGTAGCTTCCGAAGCCCTAGAAGTGATTGGCGATAGCATTGCGGCCGACTCCGACCTCGGGCCGATGCATCACCCCAAACTCTCAGACGTCCTTACCGGCGAAATGTCTCGCCTTCATAAACGCGGGCTTTTGGCTGGTGCCGTTGGGACTTAACCGGAAACCGCTGGTGCTCCTGACGAAGAAGGACGGGACGCCCACTCGTCGCCTTCCTCTGTCTGCGGTGATAGAGAAGATGGCTGGTGCCGGCAGCTCGAACTATGGCATCCGACTACCTGGCCTTCTCGTCGTGGATATCGACACTGATACGCCAGAGGCCCACGCATATGTCGAACGGCGGTTCGGGGCTTCGTCGGTGCAGGTGAAAAGCCCAAAGGGTGTACATCACTACTACAGGTTCTCCGGCCGACGTCCGAAAAACGTCAAGCTCCCTGGGATCGTGATTGATTTCAAGCTGGGGTGCCAGGAGCACATCGCGGGTCCATTCGCGGAGCGTGAAGATGGTGGCCAATATCTGCCTTTAAGGGGCCGCCTGACAAACGCGAACGCCCTACCGGTATTCGAAGATAAAGAGCCCACAGCCGTTGCCGCGCCGACCGCCGTCCGGGTGTCCTTAGAAAACGCCGAGCGACAAGAACGCATCCCCACAGGCGCACGCAACAACATGCTGTGCAAGGCTGCAATCCGATTTGTGTCCGTTTCGGATACAAAGGACGAGCTTCTTGCTGATCTGCTTCAGTACCGTAACATCCATTTCGAAGAGCCCTCTTCAGTGTCAGATGCCGAGGTGGCGGCGGTCGCCGATTGGGCATTCCAACTGATGCTCGACGGCAAGGTTTACCAAGGGAGGAAATCGGGCGTGCTGATCCCCAGAGAGTCCATTGATAAGCTGGCGGCTCGTGGCGAGGGCACCGCGTTGCTGCTCTATTCAATCATTCAGGCCGACCTTGGGCACAAGCCGAACTATGAGTTCTCCATCGTCCCCGATGCCCTCAAGAAATCGGGAAAACTCAAAGCAGGTCGTCGGCAAATCTACGAAGCTATCGACATCCTCGTCGACGAAAAGCTGATCGATGTGTCGTTCTATTCGAGCATTCCGAAAGTCCCCCATCGCTACAGGCTACCAGGGGGGGGAGAGGAGAGAGGGTTTAATACTTACATTGATATCCCAATCGGACACAAAGGGATCACGGTCTATGAAGGTGAAGTCGATGCGTCAGCTTGATCTCTTCGAATGGGCGAAAAGCCGCCCGACTGCGAAAATCCTCGATTGGAACCAGCCATTCGCAAAGCGTGTGATGGCACGCCTTCACGAGTTCGATGACGACTTCCCCAAGCCCTATTACCCGGAAAGCGTGGTGTCGTTCCCGGAGCGAAAGCGAGGTGTCGCATGATCGTGAGGCCGAAACCCGATGCCACATGGGGCATCTATCGCGAGCCACACGGTAAGGTCGCCATCGCTGGGACTTGTGCGACGAAAGCCGAGGCTTGGCGGTGGATCAACCAGCGCAACGGTTCCCCGAAATCGAAGTCCGAACACAGGGCCGAACGGCTGTTCGGAAAGCGCGCCGAAGGACAACACCAATGACCGACAAAATCGAAAAGCTCGCGACCGCGCTCTACGAGGCGTCTGGCGAATTCGACTGGATCGATGCCGCCGACCAGGCCAAAGAGGATATGCGCCGCCGGGCGGCCGAACTCCTGCGGGAGATGGGACTTGATGACCGGCCCGCTAACCTGCCGGCCGTTGCCGTCGCCAACGAAGGCATTTCCGATAGGGCGCTCATCCGCGAAATTGCCATGGACATCGGCAAGTCCACCGTCGAATTCCTTGAGGTGATGTATCCAGCGTCGCTGGAGGCCGTAGCAAAGATTGCCCGGCTTGGTATCCGCAACCATATCCACAACGAGATCATGTCGGCGCTCGACACGACCGACGCCGAGGCGATCCGAGCCCGGCTCTCAGAACGAAAACGCGACCGTCGCCGCCGGCTGGCTATCTATCGGCGTATCAGGGCCGAGGATAGGCATGGGCGGCGAAACGCTGCCGCCGAAACCATTGGAGGTGAAGCATGAACGCATCGGCGCAAGCTTCTATTGCGGTGTTCCCGACCGCCAGCCGAACCGGCAGGATCCGGGAAGTTGCGCGAAACCTCCTCGACCTCCCGGCCGACCCCCAATCGGATAGCTATCGCTGCCAGGTAACGCGCGGGATCGAGGCGCAATTGTCACGGATCGGGATGCCGGCCGACCAGCAACGCGACGAGGTGACCACGTTCTGGCAGGCGGTGCGCGACGAGATGGGCCGACAGGTTATCGACCGGCTCAAGGGCGAGATTGATCCGAAGGGGGCGGCATGACCTGGGGCTTTTCGTTCAAAAACTATCGAGCCTTGTTCGAGGTGGAGCAGCAGCGCCACGCCGACGAGAGGCAGCGCGCCGACCACTGGCAGGCCAGAGCCTTGGAGGAAAGCGCCCGCGCTAATCGAGCCGAAGCGGAGGTGACACGCCTCAGAGAATGGCCGACGCTCTTTTGCTCGTTCTGTGACAAGAGCCAGCACCAAGTCAAAAGGCTGATCGCCGGCCAGGCTCGTGTCTTCATCTGCGACGAATGCGCCTGCCTAGCGGCTGATATCGTCAAGGAGGCCACCCGTTGATCCTGCTCGACCTCATCAAGCTTAGGCTCCGTCTTCGCTCGCAGCGCCGCCAAGATGCCTTCCGCCATCAAATCGCGGCAAGGGAGCGCGCCGCCTTCAAAAACGCGCGTGCTGGCCTCCTACGGGGCGAGGAATCCACATCAAAATCACAAGCAGGGAAGGACGACCGCCGATGAAGGAAGAAATGAAACGCCTGTTCGAAGACTGCTCGTCGGTAACAGAAGCCTGCGAAATTCATATCGAGGCGGCAAGAGAGGGATTTGCGAACACATGGCCTGCACAGGAACAGTGGGATGGTGAATTGCCGTACCGCTCCCTAGATGAAGCAATTGCGGACATGCGTGCCACCTTTGACCGGTGCATTTCTTTCGGCCGGGCATATGGCGACATGCTATCCCAGCGCGCCGACATAGCTTCGATTTCGGATGACGAGATTTTCCGGGTGCTGACCGGGCTGCTTTCCAGCGATATGCCAGAACTGGAAGCGGCTCAGATGCCAGAGGAAACCGCCCATCTGGCGCGCACCATCGTTCGCATGGCCCTCAATGAACGGCTTGCCGAAATTCGACTTGAGGCCATCGCTCGAAGAACGCCAGCGCGCGCTTGGTGGAAGAACTCCGACGATCCTATAGGCGATGCTGGTCGTCTTCTTGGCGAGATGCAGGCCTTGCGCGCACCTCACCGCGTTGATGTTTTCAGCGACGAGAAAATGTTGCAAAGCGTGAAGGACGAGGCCGCCGATTTGTTGCCTGAGTTACGCAAGATGAATGTCGAAGCTGCAGAAAGCCTCCTAGAGGTCGTCCTTGGCATCGCAGCGGGCCGGTTGGCGGAAATTCGAGCCTCTCACACGCCATCCGCATCTAGCAATAAGCGGCCCAACTGAAGGGCGGCCGATGACGGCAACAGCAGCAAAGTTTGACACTGACAAATTCCGTAAGGTCGCGGCGCTGATTACCGGCGGCGCGACAGAAGGCGAGCGCGCATCGGCAAAGGCAAGGGCGGAAGCGATAGCCGGTCGGGCGGGAATGACGCTGAAACAGGCGATGGCAAAGATTGACAGCAAGCCCGCGCCGAAATCCGCCAATTTCTTCGAAGGATTCGACGATTGGATGGAGAAGCGGGAGCCGGGCCACAAGGCTCGGCAGGCGCAGAAGAATGCCGACCGCCAAAGCCGCAAGGCAATGAGGCGTGCTGAAATCCTGAAGACGTTCGGCACAATGAAAGCTTTCTTCGACGCAACGCCAATGGAGGAGGCGCTGATCCAGGCGGCCAAACCCTTTGCAAGGCGTGAAGTCCACGAGGATTGGTGCGGCACGCGTAGAAACTTCACAGTTGAACTAGGCGGATGCTCGGACGATATCTGGATGGTCGAGAACACGAGCGGCGAGGCAAAGGCGGCGATCCGAAATGCCGTTCCTTTCCCGGCCACCATTCGCGGCCTCTTGGACGAATACCGCATGTGGGAGGCATTGCGGCGAGACAGGCAGGCTTTCATTGACGGTGAATATTATCCCCGCCGAGAGGCCGAATTGCGCTCGCGTCTGGTGCAGGAGGAATTGAAGACTAGGCCCGTTGCGTCCTGGGATGACATGCAGGCCCGCTTCGATTTCAAGCGCTTCGAATGGGAAAGCCAATGGCTGGACCCGCAGGAGCGCAAGGACGAAGAGGCCGACCGGCTGGAGGCAGACTTTGCAATTCTTCGCGACCTCTATGTCAAACATTGCCAGCCGGCCGAACACCCGGCCCAAAATCCAGACGATGAAAAGGGCCTCCACAGTATGGAGGCCCCCACCGCCGGCTACCGTACCAACGCCGACCGCAAGTCCGCAGTGCTCTCCGCGCTCCGCGACAACCCCGGTCTGTCGGATCGGGAAATAGCGCGCATTGCCGGCGTGTCACACCAGACCGTGAGCAACTGGCGGCGACGGCTTCAGGCAGTAAAGGATGCTGCTGCTTGAGCTTCCCCATCCCTGTCCCGATGCGGCCCGAGGAGGTCATTTCCGTCAAGGAGGCGGCGCACGTCGCGGCGATGCAAGAGCGCATTATCCGTCGATGGTCGCGGGATTATGGTATCGGTCGGCAGGCGGAACCGGGGAGCCCGCTGCAAATATCGGTGGTGGCCTTGGAGATGCGGCTGTGCGGAGATGACGAGGCGCTGGAGCTTCTTCGCCTCAATCGCAGGACGGAACCGAAGGTCTGTTTCTATCTCGAACGGCTCGGATTTACGGCTTGATGTGCATAGACCGCCAAACGATGTAACATCCGGTATATCAACACAGAATCCCGATTGTGAGAAAATGCTTCCGTATCAAACCACGGAGGCATTTTTTATGACCGACGCAAAGACCACGAGGAAGGAACCTGCCGTTCCTGTCGCCCTTCGCGGGGCGAACGTGATGAAGACATTTCGGGACGCTCTATTCGATGAGAGCAACCGCTGCGGCATGAGCCCGAACGAGTTTTGCCTTTGGGCGACATTCGAGAAGCTGCAGCGATCCGGCCGCAATATTTCTGGCCTGTTCTGGAAAGGCGATCATGACGGCAATGGGGGGCTTGCTGCATGACGAGCATCCTTCGGTATGCGAACCAAGGCGCGATCCGCAATCAGCCCCTTGTCCCAGGCCTCGCCAGCAACCTTGAACGCGCCGTCACTGCCGTCTACGGCCCCGGTGCGTACCTCCAGGTCTACAGCGGCGGTCAGCCCGGTAAAGGCGAAGACGGCGCGCGCACCGGATCGATCCGGCACGATCATGGCCGCGCGGCTGATATCCGCGTGTTTGGAGCCGATGGCAAACAGATCAGCGGCGATGGCTTGGCTCCATTGGGCCAATTCTGGCGCGCAAACAATCTCGGCGGTGTCGGCATGGAAATGCACGGCGGCGGAATCCATCTCGACGATTGGACGAAGCCTCCGCCGGGCGGCGGCATGAACTGGAACTACGCGAACCAGGGCGGCACCTATACCGATGCCATGGCCTCAGCAATCGCGGCTGGCAACAAGGGCGTGATGCCCACGCTTTTCGGCGGCGAAACCCCATCCCCCACGACAATGACCGCGGGCGCTTCTGATGCGCTACAGAACACAGGAGACGCGCCAACCATGGCCTATAATGCCCAGCAAAAACCTTCCCCGGCGTTCGCCGCGATTGACCAGCAAACGACCGGCTCGACACAGCCCGCCATGGCCTCGGCAGCGCCGGAGCCGAAGAAGCGCAGTGGTCTATTTGGCGGCCTTATCGGCGAAGGCGGTCTGATCGACCCCACCAGCGAACAGTTCTTGCTCGCCGCAACCCTGATTGCGAACGGCATGAAGCCACCGGGCCAGATGATGGACGGCATTCCGGAAGCATTGCTGGCGGGGCGGAGAATGAGCGATGCCAGAGAGCAGAAGGCCAAAGACGAGAAGATTCTGAACGAAACAACGCGGTGGCTTCGCGAGCGAGACCCCGACCTCGCTTCCCTCGTCGAAAACCGTATCCTTCCGGGCGGCGATGCTGTGACGCAATTCTATGCGCGTCAGAAGGAGGCGAAGGAGGAGCAAACGTGGCGAGACCGCGTGAAGTACCAGGCGGAAGTCCAGCAAAGCGACCCGAAGTACCAGCTTGATCTTCAGAACGCGCGCACCGAAGCCGACCAGCGGAACCAGACCGCCCAATGGCTGAATGACAACGAACCGGAAATCGGAAGCCTTGTGAAGGCGGGGATGCCGGTGGCTGACGGATACAAGCTCGCCTATGAGAAGCGCTATCCCAAACCGGACCGACAGTGGGTGCAGCTCCAGAACGGTGATTTCGGATGGGCTGATAAGAAAAGCGGTCAGTTTGAAAAACTCGGCAGCGCACCGAAGGTTGGCGGAGATAACGGCGCGGAACTCCCGGCGGAAATGGGCGCGCGTATCGGGCTCGGGGACAAGTTCCTGGCTCAGGTGCCGGCAATCCGCAAGCGGATCGAAAACGGCGATGCAAGCGGGCTTTGGGATAAAACGATGCTTGCCACCGGCAGCGGCGGTGCGGGTCAATTGTGGCGTCAGATCGAAACCGGCCGTGATGCTCTTGTGCGAAATTTGACCGGCGCTGGTATGCCGGAGTCGGAAGCGCAGAACCAAGCGGCGCGCTATCAGATCGGCGTGACAGACAGTGTCGAAACCATGCTCGACAAACTCACCAATCTTGAGGCCGACCTGCGCGCCACCCGATCCGGCGCTATCGGCGCAAAGACGGGCAAACTTTCTCTCACCCCGGCTCCCGGCAGCGGTAGTGATCCGGCAGGAGCTTTGGATGAGGCTCGGACGGCTATCGCTAAGGGTGCTCCGCGTGAGGCAATCATTCAACGACTTACGCAAATGGGCATCAGCCCGGAGGGTCTGTGATGGCTGGATTGTTCGATGATTTGATCCCCGCAACGGGGAGCGGCGCGCCTGCCATTATGGCTCCGCCTTCCGGCAACGAAGCTCGCGTGCCCGTGACCGCCTTCAAGCCGGGAGCGTTTGACGACCTCATCCCGGCAGCGCCGGAAGAACAGCCAACGACCGTAACCGGCACGCTCGATGCTTTCGGCCGTGGTGTTGCCAAGGGCGCGGGATTCGGATGGGCAGACGAGGCCGGTGCCGCTGCCCGATATCTCGGCGGCAAGGTTTTCCCGTGGCAACCGGAAGTCACCTATGACGAGGCGTTGCGAGAGGTGCGCGGCGAAGACAAGGCCGTTGCCGATGCGAACCCGACCGCTGATATTGCCGGCCAGGTGACGGGCGTCGTCGGTTCCGCTGCGGCACTGCCGCGGATGGGGCTTTCCGCCACTGCGAAGGCCATCGATAGCGGGGCGAAGCTTGGCAAAGTCGCCCGTGCCTCTGCACTGGATACCGGCGTCATGGGCGCGGTAGCTGGCGCTGGCGATGCTGAAGGCGGGTTGGAAGAGCGTGCGAGAGGAGCAGTCGAGGGCGGCGTAGGTGGTGTGGTGCTAGGAGCAATCGCGCCGGCTGCATTGTCTGTTGCTGGAAGCGCCGCGCGAAAGGCTATCTCGCCGTTCATGTCCTCGCCGGAACGAATGAAGGCTGTCGAAACGCTCGCCCGCGAAGGCGTCGAGACCACGGCCGGCCAGCGCACGGGGAATAACACCCTGCGATTTGCCGAGAGCGAGCTTGGCGGTCAGCGCGCGGCCGATCTGATGGAGCGGCAGGGCGAGCAATTCACGGCAGCGGCATTGAAGCGCGCCGGTATCGATGCGGAGCGGGCAACGCCGGAAGTCGTCGATCAGGCCTTCAGCCGCATCGGCAAACAGTTCGATGACCTCGCCGCGCGCAACAAGATTTTGCCGGATCAGAAGATGGCGAAAGACCTTGGCGCATCGGTCCAGGATTATTTCGCTATGGTGCCGCCATCGCAGCGCGCGCCCGTGGTGATGGACACGGTGATGGATATCGGCAACGCTCTGAAGGCTGGCCCGCTCGATGGCGCGGCCTATCAATCGCTCCGCTCCCGGCTCGACCGGCTGGCGCGCGGCACGGCTGACCCGCAGCTAAAGGACGTGCTGTTCAACATCCGCAACACGCTTGATGACGGTATGGAAAGGAGCATGAAGTTATTCAACCCGAAAGACGTTGATCTGTGGAAAGAAGCCCGCAATCAGTACCGGAACATGATCGTGCTGGAAAAGGCATCGACCGCAGCAGGCGAGAACGCCGCAAACGGTATCATCTCCCCTTCGTCGCTCCGCAACGCCACGGTATCCGGCCATGGCCGCCGAAACTATGCGCGAGGCAAGGGCGACTTCGCGGAACTGGCACGCGCCGGGGAAGCTGTGATGAAGCCGCTGCCGAATTCGGGAACTGCCGGGCGGCTCAATGCGCAGAGCCTTGGACTTGGTGTCGCCGGCCTCTTGGGCGGCGGCGCGGGCTATGCGAGCGGTGGTGATCCGTCGAGCATGATCGGCGGTGCCGCTGCCGGCTTCCTCGCTCCTCGCATCGCCGGAAACCTGTTGATGCAGCCGGCCATCCAAGGCTTGCTCTCCAATCAGCTTGGCCGAACGATGACCGCGCCGCCGCCTGTCCGCTCGTTGCTCCACGCATTGGTGAACAGGAGTTCGGCGGAAGAATCAGCGCCGGTCGGCGGGCTTCTTCTTGGACGGTGAGAAAATGTAGCGGTTATCGGTGATGTCCGTAGCCCAATATGCGAACATCGCGCCTGTTGCGAACCCTAGTCCGATATCGAGCCACCGGGGCGAATTCAGCCACAGGAAGCCGACCCATAGTGCGCCCACGAAGATCCACGCCTTAATCCAAGGCCAAGGCCCTTCCGGGCGCACTTCGTTTTCGTTGTGGTCGATAATCGGCGGTTCGCTCATGCGCACGAAGATGACCATGCCCCGGCCGGCTGTCAACGATGCCGGCACGCGCGTCGCCTCGGTAAATGCCTAACGGTAGACCGAGCCTCTCGGCACCGTCGCGAGGAACTGGCACGGAACATTGGTCTTGAGCTTCCATTGAGGCACCCCGAGGCCAGGAGGCCATTTCAAATCCTTTCCGTCCCACTCCTTGCCGCCGGGCAGGTGGGTATAGGCTCCCAACAGGTCGAAGTCGGTCGCCTCGATGTCCCGCGTGAAGGTGAACACGTCGAAGCCATGCGCGAGGTAGCCCACCTGAAAGCCAAGCACCCGCTCCAATTCTTCCGGCATTCTTCCCAGAATGGCGCCTTCGGTGCCGAACCAGCCGGTTATCTCTTTCGTCAACAGCGGGTTTCGCCGCGGATCATGTGGCACGACCTTTACGGGACGGTAGGGCTTCTTCCGATTGATCTTGGATAACGCCAGCGCCTTGAGCGTCTTTTCGTTGAACTCCATAGGCCTCCTCCATGGTTGCGCGGGTCGCAAGCAGGGGAACACGCTAACCTTGAAGGCGATGGGCGCGCCAGTAAGGCATTCGGGTAAAGCCCGGTCGGGCTATACAATTGGCGCCCCACCGCATGGCGATATTCAATCGGGTGGGCCGGCATCCCGAGGTTCGCTCGCTGGCGTTTAATAATGCCGAAATACTGCCATGCTCCGGGCAATGACGTGGGCAATCTCGAACCGGAAAATTCCCGGTTCGGCGGTTCTCGACGTGGCGTTGATAATCGTCCCCGATTACAAACAGCATTGTCTGATAATACAGCCGGGAAACAGCCGAGAAGGGTTTTGCGAGAGACCGGACCGCCTATGCCATTTGCGCGGGCCTAGAACGGCCTCTGAGCGCGACGAAGGGCTTTCGCCTGATACAATGCCGGTCAGACCTTCTTGCGCCTCAGCAGGCCGAAAATGGCAGGGCGTTCGCTCCGGCCGGGCAAGCAGAAGTAAGCAATCCGGCGTCGATCTGTATAATCTTCAAACGGTATGCGGATGCCGCGGTGATGTTGAGAAATGTTGAGGTCGCGTTGGCGATTTCGGTCGAAGCTTTCCGGCTCCCGCCAAGCAATAGAGGCGGGCTGACGAGAACGCGCGGCCAAGGGTAGGGTAGGCCGCCCGGACAGCGCTTCGAATTCTCAGGCGGGGTAAGGCCCGGTATGGAGGAGAGGAAGGGTGTCGCTTTAACCGACACCCTGAATACCGATCGGTCAACCCCTTCGTCCTCGCTCCCGGCCGCCGCCCATGCCTCCGCCAGAGCTTCCGGCGCTGCCGCTCGACCGGCCGCCCGAGTTGCTATCTCTACCGCCGGGACCAGCGCCGCCGAGACCGTCACCGCGAGAGCCGCCGATCATTCCGAGCAGTCCGCCAAGAGGGCCACCGGTGCCGCCGGCCGGCATACCGCGGCCAGCAATCCGGTTACCGGCGAGCGCGCCAAGGATGCCGCCGATAGGGCCAGCTAAAGCAGTCCCTAGCAACCCGCCGAACACAGCTCCCGCCTTCGGGCTCACACGACCGTTGAACGATGGCGACGTAGTATCGCGCGCGTTCAGCTCTGCAGGCGAAAGACCGACGTTGCCGCCAGCGTTCGGACCATAAGATGGAGCCGCAGGACCGTTGTACGAGACGCCGGGGTGACCGGCCATTTGATTGCCGATTGCTGTTTGTGCGGGAGAAGGCGCGGCGGTCGGAGCATAGGACGTTGCCGTTGGTGGAGCCATGTTCACGGCATAGCCAGGAGGGGCTGTACCGATGACGCCGCCGATCAGATCGTAGCCTTGCTGGTTCAGGTCATTCACTGTCGTGCCGGGAGTAATGGAAATCCCCCGCGCCGCAGCCAATGCCGCCTGATTGGCTCTCTCGACGGCAGCGGCATATTGGGCGCGCTGCATCGATGACAAGTTCGCATATTTCTCCATGTCCGAGATGCCGGGGTTGACGACGTTGTCGGTTCTGAAGGAATTGTTGAACCGATCTCCGAACCCTTCGCTTGCACCACGCGGCCCACCACTATAGGGGCCGCCATATGTCGAATAGGGCATGTGATCCTCCCTGTTTCCACCGACATCATGTCGGCCCTGGTTGACGAGCCGGAGTATACGGGAAACGGCGAATCCGGTCCATTCAAGGCGGTCACTCTCGATCTGGAACAGAGAGCTTTCCTATGGAGTTGGGCGCTCCTTTTCATGCGATTGTTGAGCTGGGCGTTTTCCCGTAAATACGGGGAAAATACGGGAAAGCCGATTTCGAAATCCGACCCCTTTTAGGGCCTGACAAAACCAGACCTCGCGGACGTGGTTTGTGGGGATCGAAGACAAGTCCCGCTGAGTTTCCGTACGCCGTAAAAAGGCGGGAAGCATGCTAAGGAATGCTAAGGCGCCGGCCGCTTTCTCATCGAGCCGATGCGCGCCGATTTGAATTTTGCGACCAGTACGCGCACACGCGCGAAAGGCCGCCAGAACGGAACGCCGCTTTCCTGATAATACACCGCGGAAACACGGCGCTACCCGCCTTCAAAAAGGGAAGCGGGCCGGTTCGGCACCGAGGCCCATAACAAGGGCGGTATGCTGTCAAATGCTGTCATTTGCCCCTGTTGTTACAGGGTGGAAACAGGCCGGGGCGAACTTAGAAAACTTCAGGTCCGAGGATATTTTCGGACCAGTACGCGCGGGCGCGCGCGCGAGGCTTGCCGAAACGATTGTTCAGCGATAAATCGATGGTAGTGAAAGATTGTTCGATAATTGCGAATAGTCGTTCCACCATCGGTTTGATTGCGAGGCACCCCATGCTCAAGGAAATCGAAATCGAGGATATCGGAACCTACCGCCTGCCGAACATGTGGCAGCATTCGAGGATCCGGGTAATCAGAGGCCCTAACCAGCATCTTGCAATCCTTGCCTTCGGGCTTGGGATGACGCTGAAGCAGTTCAAGAAGCTGCCCACCGAAAAGCAGGACGAGGTACACCGCGCTTGGTGCCGGCTGGTGAAGTCTTCGAACATGCCGCGGATGGCCGCCTAATGGCCGTCTATCGCGCTGGGAAGAAATGCCTGCGGGACTGGATCGTCGGCACCGATGACGCCGCCAAGGCAATCCACGTTTCGCTCCACCAGTTCCGTTTGCTTGTCGAAGAGGGCTTTATCCGGCCGACGGCGCGCAAGGGCTTCTATCGCCTTGGATGCCTCATAGACGGTCATGCGGAGGCTGTCAGGCTTGGTCGGATCAAAGCCCCGCATGAGCGTCCGCAGAACCGCGCCGTGCATCTAGCCGCTGTTGTGGGCCAACCAACGGTGCGCGATATCGCGGCATAAATTGCCCAGGTCCAATTGACCACCGATTATGCGCTCGTACCACAGGCTCGGATACCTGTAGCCGGCAGGTTGATAATCCACCTATCAACCTCAGACTCAAGCCATCTGACGCACGCTGGACCAAGCTGACGAGGTCGCGGGAAGGTGCCCGCGTCCATGTAACGATAGATCGTCGAGCTTCCAAGCGATGTGCGAACCATCACGTCTTTGAGGCGGAGCAAGCGGTCAGCTTTGCTCGTATCGATAATTCCAGCCATATCGTAAACTCCGTTAGCTCGCCGGTCTTCGGCACGAAGCGGAGGGTAGCCCGTTAGCTATGAACTAATATTCAAGCGAAGCAATGTGACGCCAACTCCTGCTCTGACAATTTGAAGGAATGATACGGACGCTGAAGATCATGCTAGATCGTAAGTAAGTCATCAGGTATGCGGGAAAATGCCAGTGATTTCCTATAGACACGAAAATTGGGGGCTTTTGATGCACCTGTGTTTCATTGACGAGAGCGGAACGCCGCCTTCGAAACCAGACGAAAGGCATCCTTACTTTACGCTTGGCGCCGTGATAATCAAAGACGCCGACTGGCATGGCATTTCCAACGCAGTCAGAGGATTCTGCACCAGGCACAAGCTGTTTGGAGAGCTGAAGTGGCGCTTTTTTTCTCCCCACAATTCCTCAGCTGAAAACCCGATGCTTGGGAAAAATGTTCAAGAGAGGAAAGCTTTGAGCTTGGAATTTGCGCGGCTTATCAGCGACAGCCCGCTAACGATAATTTCATGCGTGACGGATATCCAGGCTGCCTTCGATTACGCGTCGGTCACAAATCAGCAGGAATTATACCACTTCGCGTACAAGCCATTGACCGAGAGGTTCCAATACTTCCTACAAGATCAAAAGAGTCTTGGAATTGTTATCGCTGACCACCGCGGGCGTGATAGCGACCGACTGTTTCGAGCTCACCATGAAGCGCTTCTAGCAAAGAAGAGCAAAGCAGTGTCGATGTATGGTAATTTTCTAGAGGGCTTGTTTTTGCAGGACTCTTGTCATTCCGTCGGAATACAGCTGGCTGATTTCGTGGCCGGCGCCATACACCGTGCTTACTCAACGAAAGATGCTGAGTTGGCAACAATCCTGAAGCCTCGGTTCAGGAAAAAGTCTGACGGAACGATTCAGGGCCACGGGGTGGTTCATCACCCTCGAGACCGCTTCAATAACTCTTTGGTAAGAAAATAGACGCCGGGCTAGGCCGTAGCCTAGACGCCATAGATGTCAGGCTCCCGAGCGCATGGTTTATATAGCACTTGGCAGCGCTGATTCCCACGTTGTCAAGCGGAATGGTTTTCTAAACTTTATGCGAAAGTCATTAGAATGGTCCTGTGGAGACCACCCAATCCTGTCGCCCTGTCGGCGACCAAGCAGCATCCGCGCCGATACCGAGTGTCAGGCCGAACATCACTATTTCGCGATTTCGCACTTCTCCGAACAAGCTCATCTAACGAGAAATCCCGAAACGGCGCTGGCTTGCGCGAGAAAACTTTGCCGAACGGCAAGAGTTTAGCGGCATGCCCTCGCGAGGGAATGAGAGGTTTCGACCGGCGGCGCGGCCTTGTCTCGCAGGGATGGACCGTGCGAGCGGCGTTCTCCTCGCTCTCACGGCCCGCGCGAGCGATCCTATCGCCGGTTTGCGCCACGCGCGCAGCTTCTCGGAGGGTCTGGCCTACCGACAATGCAAAAGCCGCCGCCTCCTATTTCCAAATTCAGAGGCGACGGCCCGGCTTCCTTGCTTGCAAATTGGGGAAGCCACCAGCAAAGGCACCGCGGCGAACTTCTTCTGAACACAATCGCCGAATACACATCCACAATCGGCATTGCTGATGAGCACTGAAATCAATTCGCCGCTCGCAATCGCCGCGCTGCTTCACGCTTTTGTCCACGGATGTACTGGCACGAGTAGGTAAGCGATGATGAGGAAGGTCGGTGCGGTTTCGCCCGGCCTTTTTTGTTGGCCGGGTTCGTGCGACTGTGGCTTCTTCTGGTCACACTGCTAAGTCTGTAGGACTTGACCATCAACTGCCCCGCTACACGCATAAACGGCCAGTGGAGATCCATCAGGATCGGCTCTGCCATAACCCTGGGCAAATCAAGTGAGTACAAAAACCACCGCTGCAATGCTGCTTGCTGGAGCGTTGCTTGCCGCCGCGCCCGCGCTTGCCGGCGAGCAAATCTCCGGCCGCGCCTCGGTCCTCGATGGTAACACAATCGAAATCGATGGCACAAAGCTCAGGCTGGACGGCATCATCGCGCCTGAAAGCGCGCAGCAATGCAGAGGACGAAGCGGAGGCGACTATCCCTGCGGTGAAGAAGCGGCCTATGCGCTGGACCTCTATCTGTCCGAATCCGATCCCACCACCTGCGATGTCGTCGGGCGTGATCGGTATGACCGATCCCTCGCCAACTGCCTTCGTTCGGACGGAAGCAGTGTAAACGGATGGATGGTTGCCATGGGCTGGGCCGTGGATTGGCAGAGGGGTGAGGCCGGGCGCTTTACGGCAGAGCAGCAATCGGCGAAAAGCAGGCAACTTGGCGTTTGGCAAGGCCAATTTTCATTGCCGTGTGCCTCAGCCGCCCGGGGAGAAGATGTCGCCTTGGCTTGCCCTCGAACGGCCCCTTAGAAAGCCGCCTGCGGTTACCTTCTTACGGCTATCGCTTTTTTCTCTAAGATAACGCCCCTTGCTATCTGTTCAAAGGCAGTCCATGTTGCGCGCTTCAGCAGCCATCTTTTCGGGCGCTGCTGGGGAGGGTCGTGTTGGCCCTGGCCCCAAGTGAAAGGAGGACATCATGTCTTCCGAGAATTCCAAAACCTACATCAACAGCGAACAACTTCACGCAATCGAGCGCACTTTGAGCGACGCGGGATTTAACAAATCCTCGCCGCAGTTCGCCGGTTACGCTGCATTCCTTATTGCCAAGGTTGAAGGCAGTACGATCAAGCAGAGCGAGCTTGCGCAAACGCTTCAGCGTCATCATGGCGCAACTCAGTTTAAGTTGTGCCATGGCTTGGCGACACGATTTCACAAGTATGCAATACAGGGCCTCACAAACGTCAGGTGCACAATCCCGCTGACCAAAAACTGATGAGGTGCACCGGATGGGCTCTTAGCTAGCGCCATCGCAAATGGACAGTCGCGCAGTTCATTAGGTGTCCCAAAGTTCCTCAGTTGATCAAGACAACCGGAAAGCGGGCGTCTCGTTTTCAAAACGTATCGTCCGCTTTTCAGCATTGTGCACCGCTACCAAACCCCCACTAAAATCGTCTTGCGTCGACCCCGCAATTGAGGACAATCCTGAGCGCCGCAAAGTTCTCGGCGGAAGGCTTGGGAGTTAAGAATGCCAATCGGCTTTATCTTGGGGCAATTGTCTCGTGGCAAAGTAGACCTGGAAAAAAATGCCGCTTCGTTCGAGGCCAATGTCCGCCAGCTAAGGCACCTACTGTTCGAGCACAAGCTGCTTTCACCGGCCGCGCGCGAGGTGATGACGGAAGTCGAAGACGCGGCGCGCGTCATCCTCCGGCACCGGTACGAAATGGTCCTAACATCAGAAGATGTCGAAAGCTTCTACAACGCAATTGATCGGCTGAAAGTGACGCTCGACCGCTCCTAATCGGCTGGGTTGCCGGAGCTAGTGCAAGGTCGCGAAGCGGTTCAGTGTGCGCGTGATCTGTTCATCGCGGTAGGGCTTGGCGAAAAAGGCGCTCCCCAATGGCATGGGAGCATCTGCTGGTGATGCGTCTCCTGAGACAATGATGATTTGCACGCAAGGATATCGTTCGCTGACAAACCGCGCCAGTTGCAAGCCATTCGTGTTGCCGGGCATCCTGACATCCGTGAACAGGATTGAGATATCGGCTCTGTTCTCCAAGACCTGCAGAGCTTCATCCCCGCTTTTTGCTTCTAAAGCTGTGAAGCCCGCGGCTTCAACGAGGTCTACCGCAAGCAAACGTTGAAAAACATCGTCCTCGACGACCAGGACCACAATCTTATTCCCCACCGGATTTTCCCTTCGATCAAAACGGAGAAAAGGCTGGTTCCCGGTAGTCTGAGAGGGCCCTATAGTCGGAACCGCGTCACTGGCGTTTAGTTCCTGAGGCTGTCGAAGATTTTCGCCTTCACTGAACTGGCCCGAAGATATCGGGGGAGTTCGGCCAACGAGGCAATCCGATATCGTCGGGATGGCCACCGGAACCCTGAGTTTTCAGGGCGCGTTTGAAAAACAATCAACGGAAATCAAAGCAGCGGGTAGGGCGCTGGATCATCCATTGGCCTTGTCGGTGCCGCGGGCTGCAATCTGACCGGCAACTCGTTTCCGATACCATTCGTCGAAGGCAACCATCTCAATCGTGATGTATTCGAGCGGCAGCTTGCGAGTTGCCCGGAAGACGGCGAACGATGCAGTGTCTAAGTCAAACGTTATCTCGGCAGGAATCTTTTCAACGTCCGTCTGATGCTTCAGCCAGTTTCGTTCGAGGTTGACTATCTCCGTCCATTTGTAGGGCGGCGGCACCTCTTGGGTCGGGTTCTTCAAAAGCTGTGTCGTAACCTCGATGTCAGGATCGCCCGGCAGCATCCCTTCCGCAGCGCCCGCCAGCGTTATCGCCGCATCGTAATCCCCGGCATGGAGAGCACCCAGGGCGAAGTACGTTTGCCGAGCGGCACCTTGAGCTTTTGTCAGATGCAAGGGCCTGTCGAGGGGTTCGAATGGCGGAAGGTCGAAAGGCGCGTCGCCCGTCATTCGTCGTCAGCCTTCTTCGCCAAGCGAACACCAGGGCCGCCGTCGACCAGCACGCCGCTTTCGAGGAAGACGACGCCGGCCGCCTCAAGAGCAGATTTCAATGCGTCCACCGTTCGTTCCTGTGCCGCCAGGTCTCCCGGCTGTGTTTCGAGGCGTTTTATAGAGGGCAACGACACCCCAGAATGTGTTGCGAGGTCTTTTTGCTCCCAACGGAGGAGGGACCGAGCTGCGCGCACTTGCTCGCTGGTAATCATAAACAATTCCCTAATATGATACCTGAGGTATTGACGATGCTCTGAGTATCAGATAATACTCTAAGCATCAGTTAACGCAAGTGGATGAAGTCACCATGTCGAACCTCACCGTTCCGGCAACCGCCGAAGGCATGCCCAAATTCGACCGCGCCGCAGTCATGCGTCTGGCTTGGGAAATCTATCGCAAGCGTTTCGGTGGCGAAAATCGCGATGCCGCAAGCCGCCGTTGGGCCTTCTCGCTCTCGCTCAAGTCCGCATGGATGACGGTAAAGTGGGAGGCCAAGGAAGCGGCCAAGAGCGCCGAGCAGAAGCGCGCCAGCGAGATTGAAGCGCTCCGGTTGGAGGTGCTGCGGATCGAAGCCACGCCCTTCCGTATGCGTCTCGACAACGACCGCTACGACCGCCTTCAGCAGCAGATTTCCGCCCTCCAGCGGGCGGCATAACGAACGCGCCGTAGAGCGCCGATAACAATCGTGAAAACATGGAGACAATCATGCCGAACGCTGTTCCGGCAGCAGGCCACCGTTTGCCTGCTCCTTCCTCCCTTATCTGCTACCAGACACTTCCGCCGGGATGCATCGCCTTCTTGGTCAAGGATGACTACAGCGCGCCTTACATACGGGCAGGCGAATGGGTTGTCGTCGACACGACCGACCGCACCGCCCGCGTCGGCGACGTTTACGTCATCCATTGGGATAGCGGAGGCCGCAACCTCTGCCAGGCCCGGCATAGTTCGAAGATGTGGCAACCGGACGGGAAAACGCCATGCTGGCATGTCGGCTCTCTGAAGACTTCCAGCAAGGAAGAATTCGATGCATGGCTGAAGCAGACCGAAGAAGCCCGAGCCCACGGAGCGATTCCGACTTGGCGTGGCGGTTGGACGGAAGGCCCGCTGAACCTCGATCACCTCGAAAGCAAGCTCGTGGGCGCGGTAATCGGTCTCTATCAGCCGACGTTCGACAGCCCCCTGAGGATTGCTGGATAGGGAGACCGTGCATGGAAATGGCCGCGCGGTCATTCCATCGCGGCCCTGCTGTCGCCTCCGCCCTGAGGCAGCAAAACGAACCCGCGCCACTGTAGGCGCAATCAAACTCTAATCAAACTTTGAGGACACCCCCATGACGCCGAACCCCGTTCCGGCCGCTGGCGAAGCCATGCCGAAAATCAGAGCGACCGATGAACAGGTCGCAGATGCGATGCGAACCTTAGACAGTTCAATCCATGCCTTGGTGCATATGACCGATATCACGGCGGAGGCCTACGACCGGCTTTTTGCCCCGGTGAGGGACATCGCATCGGATGCCACGGACTATAAAGTTTTCCGACTGACGGCCCATGAGTTTGAGCAATTCGGATTTCTGCTCAATGACGTCGCTAACCGCTGCGCTAGGCTGAGAGAGGCCTACAGTGCGGCGTACTACGGGGAGCAAATCCAATGACCCGCGCCCCTGACCACGTCCTACAACTCAACGACATCGACGATATCCTGGCCAGCGTCCAGTACCTGGGCGATGCCCTGTACATGGCCTCCGCCGATAGCTGCTTCAGCGGGGATGCTCGCAACGTGGCTCAAACGCTCGCCGATGCCATGAATGCAAAGGTCTCGACTGTCCGCGAACTTCTGGAAGAAATGAAGGGGCGGCGGTCATGACCAACCCTAGCACACGCGTTCGCCCGCTCGTCGCCTCCCAGGTCGCCACAGCAAAGCTTCTGACGATCCAGATCGAAGTTGCCGCCAGGCGCCTTGCGCGGCTGATGGACGAACTGCACGGCGAGGAATTCAAATTCAGTATTAACCACGTCGCCGGGGCTGAGTTCATCCTCATCAGCGTTGGCATGTACGAGGGAGGGTCGAGCCGTGGCTGATACAGTCGAAAGGGCAGGGCGCCAGCGGGAAAAATGCGGTGCCGCCACCATAACCAAATCCCATACCGATGCCGTATATGACGCCGTCGAAATGATGCGGCTGGCTTCTGACATTCTGCTTGATGGCAACCTGAGCGAAAAGGAATGCCATCGACTTTCCTGGCTCCTCGGCGGCCACGCGCGCCGGCTCTCGAATATCATCGAGACCATGGAGCATGTTGAGGAATACCAGCCGCAATGCCCGTCCGACCTCCTATCGATCAGTGACGAAGTCGAAGCGCTGGAGGCTCGCTTGGCCTCTATCAGGCGCGATGCGGAGCGGCCGGCATGAAGAACGCCCCGAAACGTGAAACGCGCCCTGATATGGCCCCAGAAGGCGGGAAGGGCGTCCACGGCACAGAACGGGGGATGGCGATGCTGTTATCCTCCATACGCTCTGTCGAAGGCGCGGTCTCGGAAATTGAGGCCGCTGCCGAATATCTTGCCGACCTGTTGCGCGCCGCCCATGGCGGCACCTGGAACACCAGCATAAACCACAACACCTGTTTCGTCGTCGTGTCGCGCGACCTCGATTGACGCTGAGCCCGGTTGAGCACCACCCCAGGCAATCGCAGAACACCACCTTTTCAGGACTGGAGAACCATCATGCAGCGTCAAACTTTGACGAACGGCGAAGCTATGCCGAAAATCAGCAACGCTCTTGCCGGTATCAGCTTCGCCGGTAGCAGCACGCCAATAGCCACCACCACCCATCCCGCCGACGCGCTGTCGTTCGTTCGCCGCCGGCAGGAGAGCGGACATATCGACTGGTGGGCCGTCGAGGACGGATCGAATTTCCGCGCCGATTTCGCCATGGGCGAGAGCATGGGCCAGGAATACCTCGACTTCATCGGGCGATATCCTACCTATGGGCATTGCCTGCTGCTCGGGCATATCGTCGCCGGCATGGCCCACACCATCGACGAGCGCGGCCGGCTCGGCGCATCGGCAACCGGCTTCCTTCGCGTCGTCAACGAACACGCGATGGCATCGGCCACCATCCTTTCGATGCCGGAATTGTCGAGCGCGAAAGCGGCACTCAGCATGGGCGTGTAGCGCGATGGTCTTGCCCTATCCCCGCCTATTGCTGGCAATTGGCCTGCTTCACGCCGCCCGAGGTTTATTGTTCCTGTCGCGCGGTCTGCGGATCGTGGCGACGGCAATCTATGACGTCTGATTGGAGCGTTGCCCCCCGGTGCGACTGAAAAGCCCCTGCCGTTACCCTCGTATCAGCAGCAGGGGCTTCACCATCGGCGTCAAGCACGAACACCGACGCAGTGAGGCATATTGGACCGGGTGCCGCTTCTCAATCAACTTTGACATGTTGATTCTCTCGGCCAGAAAGTAGGCTGCGTTTCTATTCGAGGTCCGGTATCTCGCCGGCCTGAAACAGCACAACCGGCGGCCCATATTCTCCGATCATCGGATCGGCCTCCCGGCTCCAGGCGACAACGCCGGCATATTTATCGGCCATCATCCGGGCCTCGCGTTTTGCTCGCTCCTCCGTGTCCACCTGGCGCGGATCGAAGGCCGGCACCAAATCCCCGTCATCGTTCTTGTTGAACGCTGCCAGTACGATCAGCTTGCCTTTGCTTGTCATGAACCTTCTCCCAAAAGGTGAGCACGCGCTCTTTGCGCTGCCGGATAATTCAGGCCGACGACAGCACAATTCAAGTAGGTGTTTCCGCTTGGCGAACCCTACTCGGCAAAGGCTCCCCAAGAGGCTGCAGGATTTGGATATTTGCCGGTTTTGTTATAGTGTAACGCCGACGATTTTGAAAAAGAATTGGCAGGATATCAAGATGCACGGCGGCAAGAGACAACGAGCAGGAAGGCCACCAGGCTCCCGGAACAAGGCGACGATTGATCGCCAGCGGGAGGTTGAGGAGAGCGGCGTCACGCCTTTGAATTTCCTCCTCAGCGTCATGCGAGACGAGGACGCTGACATGGATAGGCGGATGGATGCGGCAAAAGCTGTCGCGCCCTATGTGCATCCGAAGCTCTCCTCCATCCAGCATGGCGGCAACATCGGTTACCTTTCCCACGAAGAAGCTCTGGATCAATTGGACCATGCACGACAGCAACGACGATAACCGCGGCCGCTTCCCGGCTGGCAAATCTGGAAACCCCACCGGCAGGCCCAAGGGTGCCCGCAGCAAGCTTGGGGAGGACTTTCTGGCTGACATGTACGCCGATTGGCAGGATCACGGCCGGGCAGTTATTGAGCGTGTCCGCGAGACCAAGCCGGAGCAATATCTGAAGGTGGTGGCCTCGCTCCTGCCCAAGGACATCAATCTGAACGTCGAGAACTATCAGGAATGGACCGATGACCAGCTTATGGCGCGCATCCTCGACCTGAACAAACAGATTGGGTTCGCCCCCCTGGCTAACAAGAAGCATTGAGGTGACGATGGGAAGACCTTCAGCATATAGCGGCGACATTGCCGCCATCATCTGCGAGCGGATTGCGGATGGGAACAGCCTCCGCACGATTTGCGCCGAGGACGGGATGCCGAACAAGGCTACCGTGTTGAGGTGGATTTCCAGCAACGATGCGTTTCGCGACCAATACGCGCGCGCGAGGGAAGCTCAGGCGGACGCGCTCTTCGACGAAATCCTCGCCATTGCAGACGCGCCCTTGATCGGGGAGAAGATCAAAATCGACAAAGACGGCAACAAAGAAATCACCCGTGGCGACATGATCGAGCATCGCCGGCTTCAGGTGGACACACGCAAATGGATGGCGTCTAAACTCCTCTCGAAGAAGTACGGCGACAAGCAGCAGCTTGAGCATTCCGGCGTTGATGGTGCGCCGCTCGTGCCGATCATCAATCTTTCGCTCAGTGGAGCAAAGCCCACGACCTGATAATACAGGTGGAAACAGGTTTGGCGCTTATAGGCCTTCTTTAAGCTTTCGCTGCTGCAATGGGGCTTATGACCAAGCGCCCCCGGAAGCCTTCGAAGCCCCTCCTGTCGCCAGATACCCAGGCATTGCAGAGCCGGCCGGTTCGCAAGCGCGATCCGAGGCAGCCGCGCCTTGCCCTCGACCCGATGCCAGACCGCATTGAGCCATGCCTAGCGTTGCTCAAGAGCAAGCCGCCCAAGGGACCGGAATGGGCTTTCGAGGTCAAATGGGATGGCTATCGCCTCGCTATCCATGTCGAGCCGAATGGCGTTCGCATCCTCACCCGTGGCGGCAGTGATTGGACATCGCGTTTCCCGGCCATCGCAGAAGCCGCCCGCCAGATCGGCACCACGGCTATTCTCGACGGTGAGGCGGTCGTTCTTGACGATGAAGGCCGGCCTAGCTTCAGCGCCTTGCAGAAGGCTCTCGGTGGCCGTGGCGGCAAACGCAGCGCCGATGAGGCAATCCTGTACGCTTTCGATATCCTCTATTTCGACGGCCACGACCTGACGCGCATGGACCTGCAGGAGCGCCGGCACATCTTGGAACCGCTGTTCGGCAGCGAAGGAAAAATCCGCCTATCGGAAGAGATTGAAGCCGATGGCGCTGAATTCCTTGCCAGCGCCTGCGCTCTCGGCTTGGAAGGCATCATTGCCAAGCACCGGCACCGGCCGTACTCGCCGGGCCGCACTGGCGACTGGCTAAAGATCAAGTGCGTCCAGAGCGAGAGCTTTATGATTGTCGGCTATGAGCCGTCATCGGTGGCCTATGGCGGTATCGGCAGCCTGTTGCTCGCCGCCTATTATGGCACGGCCTGGCAGTATGTCGGATCGGTCGGAACGGGCTTCGGTGCCGATGAGGCCCTGGAGTTGCGCGCAACGCTCGACACGCTGAAGACGAAACGGCCGGCCGTCGATGTCAAAGGCAAGGGCATCGTCTTCGTGCAGCCGACGCTCATTGCGGAAATCGAATTCCGGGGCTGGACGGATGAGCAGAAACTCCGCCACGCCTCTTACAAAGGATTGCGCGACGTGCAAGACAATGCTGCCGTGTTCAAGATGCCGGAGGGGGAACTGTCTTAATGGAAACGCCCGAGATGGATCGATTGTTATGGCCCGCAGACCTCGTCAGCCTGAATGCCTAGCATATGGCATAACACCACGGTTAATCTCGCCTCAGGCCGCGGCATCCTATTGTGGCATGTCCGATGACGATTTCGTCAACTTTTATCGGGGGCGCTCTATCCGTTCCAGATCAGGCAAAGTGCTCTATGACATCCGTTTACTCGACGACTGGCTTGATCAGCTAGGAAGGCGAGGTACGCACGCTGCGGACCCGGCCAAATTGCTTGAGAATTTGGGACGGGGCAATCGATAGTACAGTGGCCACTTCGGTTGGTAATAGGAATTAATAGACTCGCCTTCTGCGGGAAAAACCGGTCTTATCGGTTCAGTCGACGGGGGGAAGGAATGATTCAGAACAGCTTGACAACCTCGGCAGCCAGCTTGATGGCGATTGAGGCGGTAACCGTATTGCCTGGCGCAACACCGTTTAAGGAAGAAGTGGCCGGAAACTTTAATGACACGTTTCGCGGGCAGGTCCTAACTCGAGGCGGGGAAACACGGTTTGCCATAATAAAAGACCTGTATTCAAAGGAGCTTGCCAACGAACTTCTTGTCGCCGTGATTGGAAGGGCGCTGGGGTTAGCGATGCCGGACAGCTATCTTGGCTTAGCGGAAGCAGACGTTCTAACTTTAACCAAAGGTCCTCAGATGGCAGGCGGGCGTTTGGTTTTCGTCAGTTGCGACGTTGGGTTCCCGAATCTTTTCACCAAGCTCAACAACAAAATTTTTCAAAAAGCTGCTCTTCGAAAAATTGTCGAGATTCTATGTAAGAACAATCTTAGCGCGCTGTACGAATTCGACACCTGGAGCGCGAACATTGATCGTCACCCCGGTAACCTTCTGTTGGGCGGCGATGGCAAAATTTGGTTGATTGATCACGGCTGGTGCTTTACCGGACCGACTTGGGAAGCGGCTGATTTAGCGCCATCGGAAGCCTATCCGAACAAGTTGGATTTGTGGGTCGCTCCTAACTTAAGCGATGAGGAAATTGCTACCGTCTCTGCTTCTGTTGGCATTTTATCCGAACAACTGCGTGCCTTGGACCTGCCTCGCGCTGCAGAATTGAGTTTTGCGCGAAGCCTTTTGAGTTCTGGTGACCTAAATGCACTTCTGCAGTTTCTCGTTGACCGACTGGACGCCACGCCACGGATTACCGCTAACTCATTAGGGAGGCTCATTTGATTATGTTTGACCGGAGCATGTTCCCTAGCAGAGCTGGCTTGATTCCCGCGCGACGGGCTCCTCTCTATTTTCGGCCGATAAATGGGTCGAATGAACAACTCGTCGTCGGTGTCCTTGTCTTGGGACCGCAGGGTATTCACCTGGAAAGGGCAAATCGCTTGGACCGGCTCGTCTGCTTTTATGGTAACTCTTCAGTTGGGGTAATTTCCGCTATCGAACTCAGCCTTGATGATCTTGAGGACAGTTTTGACGAGCTTGAGAGCGATGGCTTCAAGAGCTTCCGTCCTCTATCATCAGGATTGTGGATCGGTGAATTGGAGCCCGCCGAAGGCGCAAGCCTTAAAAGTATTGGGGCAGCATGGATGAGAAGCATGTCGTCCTTGTACGCAGAGGATTCGACGGCGCTCGTCGTAGAGGCGGCGAGCAGCGTCCTCCAAACCGTGAATGTTGATGAGCCCGCTCAATCGCGCCTGGGCAATCTGTTGCTGAGCTACATTGAAAAACGGAATCCAGTGGTCGCGAGCGCTTTCAGTTCGGATATTCGCAACCAAAGGCGGGCAAATCGTGCTCACGGGGTAATCATTGATTTTTCGGGGCACAAAGTGGTCGCAAACTTCGGGGTCATATCAGTATCCCAATATACGCGATCTATCGACTCAATTAAGCGGCGTATGTGGGACCTGAAAGTTTCAGAGAACCGCGAAAGCTCCGCCTTGTTGCGACGGAATCATGAACTGCTCGCTCAGCACCCGGCGTTTGATGACCCGCAGCTCACGATAAAACAGGCAGACAAAGTGATGGACGGCCTGAAAGAGCTCGAAACGGAAGCGGATCAGCTCGAAATTCGCTTCATGCCGATGACGACCGTGCAAGCAATTGGCGATCATATCCTGGATCTCGAGGCTGCGTAGACTTCTGAGCTACGCCTTCTGTTTATTGCCCTTCGGTCTGACTTAGGGGAGGATGATTGTGGAGTATAACCGAGCGGAAGTGCGAAGAGCCGTGTTAAAAGCCTGCGACGCTCTGTTGTTTCATTCGCCTCTCAACCCGAGAAACACGGTAGAAAAGACCGTGCTGCGAAAGCTACTGAATGAACTAGTCTGGCGCTATACTGAGGCTCATGAATTCCGAGGCAAATACCGGGGATGCGCTTGGTGGTCGGTCGAGGCTTTAGGGCTTTATGACACCCCTAAATCGGATTGGCGGAAGGGCGTGGCTTTAGAACATGTCATTGGTCGCAAGGAGCTAATCGACGCGCTTTTGAAGGCGTCGTCGATTGACGAGGTTTCGGCTGTTTTGGAGCGAGGCGAAACATGTGTGCTTTTACGAGAGCAACATAAACATTTGCCAAAGGGACAAGGATGGGAGCGATATGCGAACCTGCGGATCGTTCCCGGCCCGCTAGTCCGCGAGCACCAGCGCCGCTCAGGATTGCCAAGTTCCACTAACAGAACAAGCGAAGAACGGGTTGCTACCATTCTGCTACCCAACTCGGTAGCACACCCGATCAAAGACGGGGACGGCTTAACACCGTCGCCCGCCAAATCCCATTAAATCTCGGTAGTTCTCGGTATTGGCCAGTACAGGCCGGGATGGCGGAAACCGAATTTCAAGACCGGTTCCTTAAACCACTCGGACACTCTTCCTGCTCGACAGCAAGGCTGATGTCGGCTTTACAGTGTTTCGGCCTGAAACGTCAATCGAAACGATGGATGCCGGTTCGCGGAATTGTGTGCGGGCAGGGAAGGCGAGGGGCTTGCAATTGGGGGCTTGGGAGCTACCTTCCGGACATGCGAGCTTGGGTTTCGATTCTGATGGTTCTTGCTTGGTTGGGCTACGGCTTGATGCCGGCCCTGGCCGGGCAGACGCGTCAGGTGATCATGCTCTCTGACACCGGCGCACAGCAGGCGATGGGGATGATCGCCCATGAAACTCATCGGGCTGGCACCGCCCGGGCGATGCCGGTGGGCGGGTGTGATCATTGTCCTGGCATGAGCCATGCGGCATCCTGCCCGGGCTGTCTGGCGACTTTGCCGGATATGCCGACATCGGACCTTACAATCCTGTTCCGCTATCCGGCGCCGTGGCGTGGCGAGCGGTTGACGGCGTTAGCGCCTGTGCCACCGACGCCGCCTCCACGCGGCTGACAGGATGAGTGCGCCGCCTTGCGGGCGGCGCCTGTGAACCTGTCAATTTCATGGAGAAAACCGATGTTTATCAGACACGCGGCCGCCGCTGTATGGATGAGCTTATGCCTGCCCGCCTTTGCCGGGGCGGAAGAAATGAAGCATGACCACAAGGCGATGCAGCAGCAGGCGGCATCCGACAACCCCTCATCCCGGGCCTATGAGAATGCCAGTGCGAAAATGCATCGCGACATGGCGGTTTCGCTGAGCGGTGATGCCGATGTCGATTTCGTGCGCGGTATGATCCCGCATCACCAAGGCGCAATCGACATGGCGAAGGTCGAACTGCAATACGGCAAGGACCCCGAAATCCGCAAGATGGCCGAGGGCGTCATCGCCGCGCAAAAAGCGGAGATCGCCGAGATGAAGCGTTGGCTGGAAAAGCACCTCAAATAAGCCGTGGAAAGGCGGAATGCCGGGTTTTGCGGCCCGGCATTCCGCAGAAACAAGGGCTTATTTAGGCCCCGGAATTTCGCCCATGCGGTTCCAGGCGTCGAGGCCGGCGATCTTGTAGGCTTCGGCAAGTGTCGGATAGTTGAAGGTGTTTTCGACGAAATATTCGACCGTGCCTTTGAGGTTCAGCACTGCTTGGCCGATATGCACCAGTTCCGTCGCGCCTTCGCCGATGACATGGACGCCGAGCAGGCGACGGGTCTTCAGTGAGAAGATCATCTTCAAGAGACCGGTATCGAGGCCCATGATATGGCCGCGCGAGGTCTCGCGAAACCGGGCGACGCCGCATTCGTAGGGAATGTTGCGCTGCTTGACCTCTTCCTCTGTCAGGCCGCAAGTGGAGATTTCCGGCACGGCATAGATGCCGTAGGGGAAGTATTTCTGTGGCTCTTTGGCGATGGCACCGGAGGCGACACGCGCGGCGATGCGTCCCTGTTCCATCGAGGTCGAGGCCAGGCTCGGGAAGCCGACGACGTCGCCGGCGGCAAAAATGTTCGGCACCGAGGTCTCGAACGTCTCGGGATTGACTTTCAACCGGCCACGGCTATCGGCTTCCAGTCCGGCGGCGGCAAGGTTCAGCGTGTCGGTGGCGCCCATACGGCCAGCGGCGAACAGCACCATTTCGGTGGTGATGCGGCGGCCGGTGTCGAGCGTGACTTCCACCTTTCCGTCCGGCAATCTCTCCACCTTCGTCGCCTTGTTGCCGAGATGCAGTTTCATGTTGCGATCGCGCAACTGATAGATGAAGTCCTCGACGATTTCCTTGTCGATGAAATCGAGGATGGTCGCCTTGGGGTCGATGACCGAGACCTGTGTGTCGAGCGCGTTGAAGATCGTCGCATATTCGATGCCGATGACGCCGGCGCCGATGACCACCATTGAGCGCGGCAGCTCGGCGATATCCAGCAATTCGTCGCTATCGATGACGGACTTGCCGTCGAAAGGGATGTAATCGGGACGGAAGGGTTTCGTGCCCACCGCAAGAAGAATGCTTTTCGCCTCTATATGCAGCACTTCGCCATCCTCCTTGAGGATCGCCAGTGTGTCGGGCGCCACGAAACTCGCCTTGCCGCGGATGAGATGCACGCGGTTGCGGGCGAACTGGTGTTCCAGCACCTCGACCTCGTGGTCGAGGGTGATCAGCAGGCGACGGCGCAGGTCGTCGGCGCTGATCTCCTGCTTGACGCGATAGGCGCGGCCGTAAAAACCACGTTCGCGCCAGCCGGAAAGGTTCAGCGCCGTCTCGCGCAGCGTCTTGGAGGGGATGGTGCCGGTATGCACGGACACGCCGCCGACGCGCTTGCCCTGCTCGACGACGAGGACTTTCCTGCCGAGCTTGGCGGCCTGGATGGCGGCACGACGCCCGGCCGGCCCGCTGCCGACGACGACGAGATCATACTGATTCATGGGGGAACCCGCTCCTGGATCGAATCATGCTGCAGTGCGACAAGCTTCGCGCGCTTACGCTTAACAGATCAATATCACCGTTTCGTTAGCGCACAGTCGCGACTGCGACATCAGATCAGCCGCAAACCCTTCAGGCTGGCATGACCCTTCTTGCCGATGATGATGTGGTCGTGCACCGTGATCCCAAGCGGCTTGGCGGTGGAGATGATCAGGTGGGTCATGTCGATGTCGGCGCGTGACGGCGTCGGGTCGCCGGAAGGATGGTTGTGGATCATCCCACGATGTTCGTTATCATTTTGATATTCAACGAATTTTTTGAATAAACCCTGAAGGTGGTGCCGGGGTTTGGGAGCTGCAATTAGTGCGCTATCGTGATCGTCACGGGCGATCATAACCGCGCTCAGCGAGTTCACGTCATGCACGGCACCGAACTTCACCCTTTCCGCCTCACAATTCAAGCCCACCGATTCGGCGGAGCCCTCGGGGCATCCACGAGCTGGCATTCCGGCTATCCAGTTGTCTTGCGATACCGCCCTTTCCTTGGTGATCCAAAATAGCAAATGAGACCTGCCGCCTTGAGTGCGGCGATGTCCCGTCGCGCGGTTTTCAGACTGACGTCCCAAACAGCCGCGATCTCCCTGGCGTCGCATCGACCCTCGACGACTCGGCCCAGAAACCAGCGTTGTCGCTCATTGATCTCTGCCCGATCAGGGACATTTATAGGGTCACGTTCAGGGACACGTTTAGGGTCATATTCCCGCGCACCCGTTTCTGAACGTCCGCCAGCGGCTTCGCCGGCCGCATAGGCTTCACGAGCTCTGGCGAGCGATATGCGATCCGCCGGGCCGGTCAACGGGATCGCCGCCGGGCCTTCGAGCAAGCCGAGAACGAAGGCCCTGATGACGGGCGACGAAACCACCAGGCGCAGGAAATACACCGTATCCGGCCCGTGCTGCGCTGAGAGCCAATGCTTCACGGTCCTCTCGCTTGCATCCGTTTGACGCATGAGCTGCTTGATCGCGCGGCGGCTGTCGCCATGCTCTTTGCGCAGCAGTTCCGCGATGGTTCGCGCGTAGATTTCACGCCCGCCGAGGACGCCTGTCCATTGGGGTAATTTCCTGCCCGTTTTCGGCAACATCTTCCGTTTTCTCCGCAGTTAGACTGGTTTCATTGCGGAGTGGCGGCACAGGCCCGTCATGCGCTGCGGCGGTAGGTCGCCCGGACCGCCGCAGCCGATTTCAGGAGGGCGTCATGTGATGAGCCGGAGAGTTTACGATGATGACCGGTCAGGGCAGCTTGAACGTCCACTTCGGGCTGCCGAATACGTCCGCATGTCGACGGATCATCAGAAGTATTCGACCGAAAACCAATCCGACGCGATCAAGCAATATGCTGAGGCGCGTGGAATCGAGATCGTGCGAACCTATGAAGACGCTGGAAAAAGCGGGTTAAAGATCGAGGGACGCGACGCGCTCAGGCAACTCATCGAGGACGTGCAATCGGGCAGCACCGATTTCACTCTGGTTCTCGTTTATGATGTCAGCCGCTGGGGGCGCTTCCAGGACGCCGACGAAAGCGCCTACTACGAGTATATTTGTCGGCGTGCCGGCATCGCCGTCGAATATTGTGCCGAGCAATTCGACAATGACGGCAGCCCGATCTCGACCATCGTCAAGGGTGTCAAACGCGCGATGGCTGGCGAATACAGCCGCGAGCTTTCAACCAAGGTGTTCGCCGGCCAGGGCCGACTGATCGAGAAAGGCTACCGCCAGGGCGGGCCTGCCGGCTTCGGCCTGCGTCGGACGCTGATTGACGAGCATGGCGTCATCAAGGGGCTTCTCGAACGGGGCGAGCACAAGAGCATTCAGACAGATCGGGTGATCCTGACGCTGGGCCCTGCCGAAGAGGTCGATCTGGTCCGCTGCATCTACCGGGCTTTCGTCCATCAGGGATATAGCGAGCGGGAGATTGCGGACGATCTCAATCAACGCGGCGTTCCGACCGATCTTGGGCGTCCCTGGACCCGGGGCACGGTCCACCAGATTCTGATCAACGAGAAATATGTCGGCGACAACGTCTGGAATCGTCGCTCCTTCAAGCTCAAGAAGAAGCGCGTCGCCAATGAGCCCGAGATGTGGATCAGGGCGCAGGACGTGTTTCAGGCCGTCGTCGAGCGCGAGCTGTTCGAGGCGGCGAGAACCATCATCAACGCGCGCTCGTTTCGTTTGAGCGACGAGGAGATGCTGCGATCCCTGCACAAGCTCTACCAGCAAAAGGGCCTGCTGTCGGGCATCGTGATCGACGAATGCGACGGCCTCCCATCGAGCAGCGCCTATAGCTCTCGCTTTGGCAGTCTGCTGCGCGCCTATCGCCTCATCGGCTTTACGCCGGATCGCGACTATCGCTACGTTCAGGTCAATCGCGATCTGCGAAAGCTCCATCCCGAAATCCTGCGCCAGGTGCTCGACGGCTTGAAAGCCACGGGCAGCGATGCCTGGCAGGACCTCCAGACCGACCGGGTGATCGTCAACAACGAGTTCAGCCTCGGCGTGGTGGTGGCGCGATGCGTCGAGGCGCCGACCGGACTTCTGCGCTGGCAGTTGCGCTTCGACACCTCGCTTGCCCCCGACATCACCATCGTGGTGCGCATGGACAGCGCCAATCGGGCGCCGCTCGATTACTATCTGTTCCCGCGGATCGACATGTTCTCCGAGAAGCTGCGCTTGGCGGAGGACAATGCCTTGGGGCTCGACGCCTACCGCTTCGACGATCTCGATCTTCTTTATGAAATCGCAAAGCCCGTTCCTCTCGCGGAGGCGATCTGATGCCGGCCGTCCGTCCCAACCAGATCGAAATGATCCCCATCTCGCGGATCACTGTCCTCAATCCCCGCGCCCGCAACAAGCGTCAGCATCGGGAGATCGTGAACAATATTGAGGCCATTGGTCTCAAGCGCCCGATCACGGTAAGCCGCCGCGTCGGGGCCGGCGGTCCCCGATATGATCTGGTTTGCGGGGAAGGCCGGCTGGAGGCCTTCCAGATGCTGGGGCAGACCGAGATCCCGGCGGTGGTTATCGAGGCCAGCGAGAGCGAATGCCTCGTGATGAGCCTGGTTGAAAATATCGCGCGGCGCACCCCGCGTCCCATCGATCTGATGCGCGAGATCGGCGCCCTTCGCTCGCGCGGCTATAGTGATGCAACCATCGGAGAAAAGATCGGCGTCGGGGCGTCCTGGGTCAACATGATCGGCTCGCTCCTCGAGCGCGGCGAGGAGCGGTTGGTTTCCGCGGTCGAAACGGGGCTCATTCCGATCACCCTGGCGATGGAAATCTCCAAGGCCGAGACGGAGGAGGCGCAGAATCTGCTCCTCGACGCCTACGAGACCGGCAAGCTCAGGGGCAAGCGGCTGGCCGCTGTTCGTCGCCTGCTCGAAATGCGGTTGCAGAGCCAGCGCAAGGGCGGATTGCCGACCGGGCGCTTGGGGCGCAAAGCCAGTAGCCGGCGGATGACGGCGGCCGATCTCATGCAGGTCTACCAGCGCGAGGCGGAACGCCAGCGCCTGCTCGTCAAGAAATCGGATTTCACCCAGGTTCGTTTGTTGTTCGTGGTCGAGGCGCTGAAAGACCTGCTCGCCAATGACGGCTTCATCAATCTGCTGCGCGCCGAAGGGCTGGCGACCATGCCGCGGGCACTCAAGGCTCGCGTATCGGGGGACGATCATGGCTGATGAACCGAAAGACCGGGCGGACGGCCATATTCATCTCGCTTTTGACCGAGACTTCCTGACGATCCCCTTGGCGGGAATCGTGCCGCTCAAGACGCTGCCGGACGGCGCCAGGGCGAGCCGCTCCTATGCGCAGGTTCTGAGCTCCATCAGGGCGATCGGCTTGATTGAAGCGCCCGTCGTGATGGCCGACACAAAGAATCCCGGAACCTGGTTTCTCCTCGATGGCCATCTTCGGCTGGAGGCGTTGAAGGAACTCGGCGTCGTCGAGGTCGAATGCCTGCTCGCTACCGATGACGACACCTATACTTACAACAAGCGCGTCAATCGCATACCGCCGATCCAGGAACACCGGATGATCGCGCGTGCAATGGACCGGGGTGTGTCGTCGGCTGACATCGCCGCCGCCTTGAATCTTCAGGTCGAGTCGGTGCTGCGGCGTTTTCGGTTGCTGGAAGGGATCAGCCCCGAGGCGGCCGAGATGCTGAAGGACACGCCCTGTTCGATGAAGGTGTTCGACATTCTGCGCCAGATGACGTCGGTCAGGCAGATTGAAGCCGCCGACCTAATGATCGGTCAGAACAATTTCACCGTCATGTTTGCGCGTGCGTTGCGCGCGGCGACCTCTGAAAACCAGCTTGCCACTGCCCGCAAGGGAAAGGGCGGCGGCAAGCCGACGCCTTCAGGCCAGCAGATCGCCCGGATGGAGCGCGAATTGGCGGCGCTCCAGACCCAGGTGAAGTCGGTTGAGGAGACTTACGGTATCGACAATCTGCATCTGACCGTCGCGCGCGGATACATCGCCAAGCTGTTGGCGAACAATCGGGTGGTTCGTTGGTTAGCGACTCATCAGCAGGACTATCTCAGCGAGTTTCAGAAGATCGCCGAGATCGACACGCTCGGCCCGATCGCGGAAACGCCGAGCGCCTGAGGCAGGTATATGGGGACCCGGACCCGATAAGCGCGGGGACCATGGGAGAAGCCGCACCGTGGGGCGGATCAATCATGGTGGTGGGAATGGCGGCGAACCCGCATGAGGCCCACTAGGTTGGCCGTCATATGGTCCAGCCGCATGAGGGGTGGTTTGCCTCGCATGAACTGAAGGTGGGCGGGCGCGTCGGAAGCGCCGACCGGCGCGTCCGCCATTTGTGCTGAGCGATCAAGCACTATCCATGGCGCTTTGTTCAACTCGCTTTGGGGCGCGGCACTGCACACGATTCCTGTCGTCCCACGCCTCAAGCTCATCGACCCGGTAGAGGACCGCTTTGCCGATTTTTACGAACGATGGCCCGATCTTCATCGCACGCCAGTTCCGAAGGGTGCCAACGGAAACGCTGCCGCGATAGCGTTCGGCTACCTCTTCCGGCGTGAGAAATGTGGTCTCTGGCATAATCCCTCCTTCGGCAGAAGACCTGCCGTTGATGGTCGAGCGCGATGCGCATTTCGGGATGTGTCGGTCATTCAGAGGCACCGGCACGCTGGCCGAGCTTTGATGGCGCACGCTCCTGCATAACCAAACATGAGCGCGCGGAAGTGGTCAGGGAAGTATCAATCGTCAGGCGTAGGGAACGCGGATAGTCGAGGATACAAATAGGCGGGAATAATTCGGGCCTATCCGAACGCCGCCGATTACCGCCGATCCCCGCACATAAATAACTGAAATCATTATATAATTTTGTCACCATCTATCGCGGTCTATTGTCGTGTAAGCCTCGCAAATGACGGTATAGGTGACGGTATGGCGAAACTTGTCACATTCGGAAATCACATATACCGTCAGGGGCAAGAGAGCTTCTGACGGTATATTTTTTGACCTTATTCCATTGAGAATAAAGGTGAATTTACCGATCAGGAAGGCTGATTTTGGCCTGACGGTATAATTGGCTGCTCTCTGACGTTTTTGGACGGTCTTGGAGGGTCAAAATGCTGACTGACGCGGGCATCAAAGCTCTGAAACCAAAGGATAAATTGTATAAGGTCGCTGACCGTGACGGTATGTATGTCGCGGTCAATCCCTCGGGGGCGGTCGTGTTTCGGTATGACTACCGCCTCAATGGGCGGCGGGAAACGTTGACGCTGGGTCGATACGGTGCAGCCGGCCTATCTCTGGCGCGGGCGCGCGAGCAGTTGATCGATGCGCAGCGGGCTATCGCGGAAGGGCGGTCGCCCGCGCGCGAGAAGCAACGTGAGAAGCGCCGTATCAAGGAGGCAAAGAGCTTCGGCGAGTTCGGCGAACGCTGGTTGCAGGAGGCGCGGATGGCGGACAGCACCCGTGCGATGCGTCGCTCGATCTATGAGCGGGACATTCTGCCGACCTTTCGGAACCGGCTGCTGACGGAAATCAGCTCCGACGATCTGCGCGCGATGTGTGCAAAGGTGAAGGGGCGTGGAGCACCGGCCACCGCCGTTCACGTCCGCGACATTGTGAAGCTCGTTTATGCCTTCGCAATCCTGCACGGGGAAAAGGTGGCAAATCCGGCCGATGAGGTCGGGCCTGCATCTATCGCAACCTTTGTTCCCAAAGACCGCTCACTATCGCCTGCTGAAATCCGGGTCATGTTGGGCCAGCTTGAGCATGTGCCAACGCTGCCGACAATCCGGCTCGGAATGAAGCTGTTCCTGCTCACCATGGTCAGAAAGAGCGAGTTGCAGGACGCGACTTGGGATGAGGTCGATTTCGAGAACGCAGTCTGGTCGATCCCGAAGGAGCGGATGAAGCGATCCAAAGCGCACAACGTCTATCTCGCGCAGCAAGCAATCGACATTCTCATTGCGCTCAAGACCTGCGCCGGCAATTCCAAATATCTGCTGCCATCGCGCTACGATGCGGATGCTCCCATGTCGAGGGCGACCTTCAACCGTATAACCACCGCTGTCGTGGCGCGGGCGAAGAAGGAGGGCTTGCCGCTCGAACCTTTCACTGTTCACGATCTGCGCCGAACAGGCTCTACGCTCCTGAACGAGCTGGGCTTCAATAGTGACTGGATCGAAAAGTGTTTGGCACATGAGGATGGCCGCTCGTCCCGTGGCATCTACAACAAGGCGGAATACGAGCACCAGCGCCGCCATATGATGCAGGAATGGGCGAACCTTGTGGACGCTTGGGTGGCGGGCCAGAAATACGCGCCGACGCTGTATCCGCCGTCAATGGACCTGTTGGTGCCTGAACCTAGCGTTTGACGGGCCGGAATTTCCTGAGCTTCACATCGGGCGACGGCGCGCGCCTGATAGCTTTCTCTCTGGAAGCTTGGCGACGTTCTTCAAGCCAAGCCTCCACTTCGGCGAGGTCCCAAACCACACACCGGGCCGTCAAATAGAACCGCTGGGGAAATTCGCCCCGTTGCTCCATGTCGTAGATTGTCGTGTCGGCAAGGGGAACGAGTTCCCGAAGCTGATGCCTGCGAATCGTCCGTTTACCCAGCGCGTATGTCGGATCACTCATATTCATAACCTCGCTTGCCATGTTCGACGGGATTCCGGGCAACTGGAGGTCCCCGAAACTATGCGAACCATGGAGTGAGGTCGCCGGCCTGTAGCGTGCCGCATTTGCGCCTATGCGCTGGCGGCACCCCTGCCGGGATGGGATTCAGTTGGCGGCTCGCCGTGCCTTGGCGAAGCCGCGATCCGTGGCGATGAACCGCTCCAGCATGGGCACGATGAGCCTGACGGGATCGGCGACGGGCTGGCTGCTCTGGCGGGCCAGCACCTCGGCATAGGCGGCCAGATCGCGGTGGAGCGGCGCGGGCAGCTCCATGGTGATCTTCACGGGCTTGTCGTCGGGCAGCGGGCCGAGTTTCAGCTTTGGTCATGGTCAACCTCCTGCCGGCTCGAATACAAGGTCGCGGGTAACGATGATCCTGACCGGGAAGCCCGGCCGGATGGTCAGCGTGGGCGCGACCTGCAACTGACGCTGGACGATCTGCTGGCCCGCCTGATTGACGGTATCCTGCGCCCCGTCTCGGATAGCCCGGATAAGCCGGTCCTCGTCGCTGGTGGCAAGTTCGGTTCCGACCGCGAGCAGCGTGGACAGCCCTGCGGCCTTCATCAGATCCCACCAATGATAATCGACGCCATCCTCAAGCCCGGCGTAGCCGCTGGCGTCCGCACCCGGCAGGCGCTCAAGGACGATGGAACGGCCGCCCGGCAGGATCAGGCGATTCCACACCAGCAGGACGCGGCGCTGGCCGAAGGTCACGCCGTCATCATACTGGCCGATGATGCGCGTTCCCTGCGGGATCAGGAGCAGGCTGCCGGTGGGGCTGTCATAGACATTCTCCGTCACCTGCGCGGTGATCTGGCCCGGCAGGTCCGAGCGGATGCCGGTGATGAGCGCGGCCGGGATCACGGCTCCGGCTTGCAATATCCAGGGCGAGGCCGGTGGCGTCACCCGATCCGCCGCGACCGTCTGCCGGTCCACGGGTCCATTGAGGAAAGCCGTGTGCCGATCCTGCGTCGCGGGCTGTCCGCCGAGGCCGAGACTGGCAAGGCTGGGGATGGCCGTCCCTGCCGGCGCTCCCGTGCGCGGGCCGGATTGGAAGAACACATTGCTCAAGCGCGCGGCTTCTTCCTCGGCGCGGCGGCGTTCTTCCTCTGGATCGACGGCGGGCGTCGCCATGACGGGCGGCACGACTGGTTGTCCCCGGTTCTGCGCGTCGAGGATCGGGCGGCCGAGGTCGCCCGGCAATGCCGGCCCGAGGACCGGCCCGCTATAGTCGCTCGGCAGGCCCGCCAGCCCATCGGCAGTTTGCCGGTTGTTGGTCGAATAGAGTTCTTCGCCTCCCGGCCCTGCGTCGCGGGTCTGGAGCGCGTAGATCAGCGCCCCGCCGATGCCGAGAAGCGCGACAGCGCCAACGCCGGCCAGCATCTTGCGGGACAGGCGGGTGACGCGGGGCGGTTCGGCGCGCAAGCGCATGGGGGTGGCGGTATCCGTATCGCTCATGAGGACGATCCTCCCGTGGTCGTGCTGGCTGGTTCTGCTGCTGCCTGCGTCGGGTTGGTGCGGACGATCCTGACGACCTGCTGGCGGTTGCCGCTGCCAAGGCGCAGCTCGGCCGCGCCGAACAGGCGGTCCACGATCAGGACGTTCTGGTGGATGCGGGAATTGACGATTTGCGGCTCGCCGTTCGCGCCAAGCACGAAGATCGGCGGCATTTCGCCCTGCACGATCCCGGCCGGGAAGACGACATAGACGCGGCGGCCATCGTCGAAGACGGAGACGGGCCGCCACGGCGGGCTGTCGCCCTGCACCTGCAATCCGTAGCGATAGTTCCGCGCCGCCTCGGCCGGGATGATCGGCGCGGCCGGAACGGTCTGGCGCTGGCCCGGCGTTGCGGGATAGGCCCATGCCACGGCGGGCATGTAGAGCGATTCCCGCGCGCGCAGCTCGAGCATGTAGGTGCGCCGGTCGGTGGTGACGACAAGGTTGGTCGAAATGTCCGGCCGCGTCGGCTTCACGAGAATATGGACACGGCGGTTTGCGCCGCTGCCGCTCTCGGTGTCGCCGATGATCCAGCGGGCGGTGTCGCCCGCCGCAATCGGCCCCGCGCCTGTCAGGCTCTCGCCCGGCTCCAGCGCGATCGTCGTGATCTGCCCGACTGCGGCATAGACCTGATAGAGCGCGCCTTCCGACCACGGATAAATCTGGATGGCGTTGTAGTAACCTTCGCGGCGCGGCTCGACGCGAGCGGCTGCATTGGCGTTCTCGACGCGGCCGGTCGGCGTGCCGGCAGCCGTGCCGCCGCGTGCGACGGTCCATGCCGGTGGCGTATGCAACGGCCGGGGCGTGTTGTCGGCTGCTGCCGCCTGCACGGTCGGCAGCGGCGGCACGCTTGCATCGTAGCTGAATTGCGGCGTCCGGTTGGTGGCGCAGCCTGCCAAAGTAATTGCAAACGCCGTCGCAAAAATCGCATAGGTTAGCGACTTCAGGATCAGTAAGGAGGAATCGACAGAATGGATTCTGTGCCGACGATTATTGCCCGGTATATCGACGCCTACAACAGGATGAATGTTCAGGCGATGCTCGACTGCCTGTCGGGCGACGTTCGGTTTATCAACAGATCGAACGGAGAGACGACGAACGAAACGCACGGGATCGAGGCATTCCGCGCGCTGGCGGAACAGGGCGTCCAGTTGTTTGCTGAAAGAGAACAGACGATCCTCGACTGTATCGCGATAGACGACCGTGCAGCCGTGCGCATCGGCTATCGCGCCAAGGTCAAGACCGACCTGCCCAATGGCTGGAAGGCCGGGCAGGAGATCGAGATGACGGGCACCTCGTTTTTCATGATCTCCAAGGGAAAGATCAGCGAGGTGATTGATGCAAGCTGACGTTTTCATTGGCTCATCTCCCGCGACCACGAAATTGCATTGACATAGATGCCCAACGGATTGACGCGTAGCCTCTCGGCTGTGCGCGGGGTCTGGATCACGATGGTCAGGATCGCGGTCCATCGCTCGGTCGTGGAAAGCTGGCCGTTCTCGAAATGGCGTTCCGTCCACGCCACGCGAAAGCTGTTGGGGGATGCGCGGATGACGCTCGACACCTCGACGGCGACCTGCTGGCGGCCGACCTTGGCGAAGGGATCGTTGGCGCGGGCGTAGTCATTGAGCGCCGCCGCGCCGCGATCCGTGGTCCATTCGTAGGCGCGAAGCCAGTTCTGGCGAACAATGATGGCGTCGGCCGGGATCGCGCGAACCTGCTCGATGAAGCGGCCGAGATGGAAAGCAATCTGCGGATCGGTCGGACGATAATCGGCTGTGGCGGGCGCGACGGTCTGCGCCTGACCGAGATTGTCCACCTGAACCACCCACGGCACCACGCTCCCGCGTGCCGACTGCCAGACCAGCGCCGAAGCGAAGCCGGACGAGAGGATCAGGCAACCGAAGGCCATGTAGCGCCAGTTCCTCGCCTGAACGCGGGCCGAGCCGATACGCTCGTCCCAAGCCTGCGCGGCCTTCTGATAGGGCGTCTCGGGTTCCGGCGATTTGCCGTAATGGGTTGCTGGTCGTTTGAAAATGCTCATGAGCGGTCACTTTCGGAAAGGTTGATGGAGGAACCGGAGCCGTGGCTGTCGCCGGAGCGCACCGCATGGGCGGCCATGGTCGTGCCGTGGTTCATGGCCTGCGAACGGCGCATCTGCTGCGCCCACGCGGGCGGGCTGCCGGCCGGTGCGGATGACGCGGCCGGGGCCGCGCTCGCTCCGCCGACCGTGCCCATGGAGGATGTGCCGCCGGCAGCGGCAAAGCCCGCGCGCGCGCCATCTGTGAAACTGGATTTGACGGATTCGGAAGCGCGCGCTGCGGCGCGTTTGAGGGGCGAGACAGCGGCCGATCCCGCGGCGCGCGCCACACCACCCATGCCGGAGGCAACGCCTGCCGCACCGCTCTGGCCGAGCGAACCGACGCTATAGGCTGCGGTCACCGCGCCCGCGGTGGCCGCACCGCCCCGGACGGCCGCGGCCCCGCCGGATAGGGCAGCAGCGCCGCCCTTCGCGGCGAGCATGGTCGCGCCGCCAGCGGCGACGGCCGCGCCGCCGACCGCAAGGCCGGTGCCCACGGCTGCGCCTGCGCCAAGCTGCGGGCCGCCCGAGACGATGCCGTTGGCGATGCCGGGGCCGAAGATGCCGAGGCCGAGCAGCGACAAGGCCGCCAGCACAATCGCCATGGCGTCATCGATGGTCGGGGTCGCCCCGCCGAAACCGGCCGTGAATTGCGAGAACAGGGTCGAGCCGATGCCGATGATGACCGCCAGCACTAGAACCTTGATGCCGGACGACACCACGTTGCCCAGGACCTTCTCGGCCATGAAGGCGGTCTTGCCGAACAGGCCGAAGGGGATGAGGACAAAACCGGCCAGCGTGGTCAGCTTGAACTCGATCAAGGTGACGAAAAGCTGGATCGCCAGAATGAAGAAGGCGAGGATGACCAGCGCCCAGGCAAAGAGAAGACAGACGATCTGGACCAGATTCTCGAAAACCGCGATCCAGCCCATCAGATCGGAAACGGCTTCGAGCAGCGGGCGGCCGGCGTCGAGGCCGGTCTGCGCGACGCGGCCCGGCCGCATCAGATCGGCGACCGAAAAGCCGGTCCCCGACGCCATGAGACCAAGGCCGGCGAAACTGTCGAAGACGATCTGCGCGAGGCTGTTCCAGCTGGAAATGATGTAGGCGAAGACCCCAACGAACAGGGTCTTCTTCACCAACCGGGCGATTATGTCGTCATCCGCGCCCCATGCCCAAAAGAGCGCGGCGAGCGTCACGTCGATGACGATCAGCGTCGTGGCGATGAAGGCGACCTCGCCGCCGAGCAGCCCGAAACCGCTGTCGATGTAGGACGTGAAAACCCCAAGGAAATTGTCGATAACGCCCGTGTTGCCCATGGTCAGCGCGCCTCGCTGCGGTCACGGCCGAGGAAACGGTCGCGGGATTCGGCCCAGACCGCGAGACAGCCGGCGTCGCTCGCGGCGGCCTCGCCGAGCTGCTGGCAGCGGCGCAGGCTTTCGCGAAGTGGATCGGCCGGGGGCTGGAGGACTGGCGCCGGGGGCGGCGCGGAAGGTTCATCCTTCCGCGCCATGTCGATTGCGGTCACTGTCAAGGCAATCGCAACGAACACCACGGCCCCGAGTCGGGCCAGCATCTTGCCGTCCATGGCGAGCCTCCCGGTCAGTTGTTGCCGTTGAACATCTGCGCATTGCCCGGCAGGTAGCCGGTGCCGGGTGTCAGGAACCGCTCGCGCTGGATGCGGCCCTGTTCAGCAGCGGTCGCGCGCTCGGCCTCGGTCAGCGCGTCGGCCCGGCCATTGGCCGAGATGACCGCGATCAGGTCGGAAAGCTGCTGCGACTGGAGGGCGAGAAGCTGGTTGCCGGCCTGCGTGGCTTGCAGCGCGCCGGTCGCGCCTTGGCTCTGGCCGACCAGCGCGGCCATTTCGGCGCGGTTGCTGTCGATATTGCCGACCGCTCCCGCCTGCACGCGCATGGCGTCCTGCAAGCTGCCGACCGTGTTCTCCCACCGGCTGCGCGCATCGGCGACAAGCTGGGCGTCGGTCGCCGAAAGCGAGACATTGCCATATTGCTTCTGGAATGCTTGGTCGATCTGGCCGACCTCGAAGGCGATGTTCTGTGCCTGCCCGAGAAGCTGCTGCGTGCGCTGGACGCTCTGCTGGAGCTGCTGGAGCGAGGAATATGGCAGGCTCGCCAGATTGCGGGCCTGATTGATGAGCATCTGCGCCTCGTTCTGGAGGCTCTGAATCTGGTTGTTGATCTGCTCCAGCGTGCGCGCGGCGGTAAGCAGGTTTTGCGCATAGTTGGTCGGGTCATAGACGATCCGGCCGAAGCCGAATTGTGCATGGGCCGGGCTTGCCAGCATGGGCGAAAGCGCGACGGGCATGGCGAGCGCCAGCGCGAGGGCCGAGGCCCCAACGATCTTGGGATAGGTCATGGAAGAATCTCCTGTGTGGGGTGGCTATCGAGCGGGGCCGGCGCGGCGGATTCCGGCCGGTCGGCAAGATTGGTGAGGTTCGGGATCAGGTCGGCCGCCCAATCGACGCCGCGATGTCGCAGCCATGCGGCGAGGAAGCCGTCGCGGCCGGCCTCAGTGACGATCTGCGCAATGAGGGTCTGGTCGGATTTGGCGGATGCGGCGCAGAGGGCGAGGCCGACTTCTGACAGGCCAAGCTCGAACAGGCGATTGCCGCGCCGTGACTGGCAGTAATAATCCCGCTTGGGCGTCGCCCGTGCGAGGATTTCGATCTGCCTGTCATTGAGGCCGAAGCGGCGATAGATGGCCGTGATCTGCGGCTCGATGGCGCGCTCGTTCGGCAGCAAGAGTCGCGTCGGGCAGCTCTCGATAATCGCGGGCGCGATGTTGCTGCCGTCGATGTCGGACAGGCTTTGCGTGGCGAAGATGACGCTGGCGTTCTTCTTGCGCAGCGTTTTCAGCCACTCACGGAGCTGGCCGGCGAAACCCTCGTCGTCCAGCGCAAGCCAGCCTTCATCTATGATGAGCAGCGTGGGGCGGCCATCGAGCCGGTCGCCGATACGATGGAACAGATAAGCAAGCACGGCAGGGGCCGCGCCGGTCCCGACAAGGCCCTCGATCTCGAACGCTTGCACGTCCGCCGATCCCAAATGCTCTGTCTCGGCGTCGAGCAGCCGGCCATAGGCACCGCCGACGCAGAACGGACGGAGCGCCTGTTTCAGATCGTTGGATTGCAACAGCACCGCAAGGCCGGTGATGGTCCGTTCCTCGACGGGCGCGGAAGCGAGCGAAGTCAGCGCCGTCCAAAGGTGTTCCTTGACCTCGGGCGTGATCGCCAGCCCCTCGCGCATGAGGATGGCCGCAATCCAGTCCGCCGCCCATGCGCGTTCATAGGTGTCGTGGATGCGGGCAAGTGGCTGGAGCGAAACGGACGCCTCATCTCCTTCCGTGAGACCACCGCCCAAATCGTGCCAATCCCCGCCCATGGCGAGCGCGGCGGCGCGGATGCTGCCGCCGAAGTCGAAGGCGAAAACCTGCGATCCCGCATAGCGCCGGAACTGCAAGGCCATGAGCGCCAGCAGCACGGATTTGCCCGCGCCGGTCGGGCCAACGACAAGGGTATGGCCTACGTCGCCGACATGGAGACTTAGCCGGAACGGGGTTGAGCCTTCAGTCTTTCCAAAGAGCAAAGGGGGTGCACCGAAATGCTCGTCCCGTTCCGGCCCCGCCCACACCGCTGAAAGCGGGATCATGTGGGCGAGATTCAAAGTGCTGATGGGCGGCTGGCGGACATTCGCGTAGGCATGTCCGGGCAGGCTGCCGAGCCATGCGTCAACCGCGTTGACGCTCTCGGGCATGGCGGTGAAGTCGCGTCCCTGAACGATCTTCTCGACCAGGCGCAGCTTCTCTTGCGCCACGCGCGGGTCGGCATCCCAAACGGTGACGGTGGCCGTGACGTAGGCCATGCCCGCCACGTCCGCCCCAAGCTCCTGCAACGCCATGTCGGCGTCGAGCGCCTTGTTGGCGGCGTCGGTGTCCACAAGGGCGGACGCCTCGTTCGTCATCACCTCTTTCAAGATCGCGGCGACGCTCTTGCGCTTGGCGAACCATTGGCGGCGGATGCGGGTCAGCAGCCGGGTCGCATCGGTCTTGTCGAGCAGGATCGCGCGCGTGCTCCACCTGTAGGGGAACGGCAGCCGGTTCATTTCGTCGAGCAGGCCCGGCGTCGTCGCGGTCGGTAATCCCACGATGGTCAGGACGCGCAGATGCGCGTCGCCAAGGCGCGGCTCCAGTCCGCCGGTCAACGGCTGGTCGGCGAGCAGCGCGTCGAGGTGCATGGGCACCTCGGGCACGCGCACGCGATGGCGGTTGGTCGAGATGGTGGAATGGAGATAGGTCAGCGTCGCGCCGTCATCCATCCAACGGCACTCGGGCATGAAGCCGTCGAGCAAGGCCAGCACGCGGTCGGTGCGGTCGATGAAGCCGCGCAGCAGTTCCCACGGGTCCACGCCTGCTTTCTCGCGGCCCTCGTAAAGCCATGTCTCGGCGCGGGCGGCTTCCTCGGCCGGGGGCAGCCAGAGGAAGGTGAGGAAGTAGCCGGACACGAAATGCGCGCCCGCTTCCTCGAAACCGGCTTTGCGCTCGGCATCGACCAGCGCCGACGCGGGATCGGGAAAGGTGCTGTCGGGATAGGTGGCGGCTTCGCTGCGCTGCGCCTCGACGAAGATGCTCCAGCCGGAGCCGAGGCGGCGCACGGCATTGTTGATGCGGCCGGCGACGGCGACTAGCTCGGCCGCGACGGCGGAATCCAGATCGGGACCGCGAAACTTCGCCGTCCTCTGGAAACTGCCGTCCTTGTTGAGCACAACGCCCTGACCGACCAGCGCGGCCCATGGCAGATAATCAGAGAGGCGCGCGGCGGTGCGGCGGAATTCGGAAAGGTTCATCATGGCTGCACCCTCAAACCGCCAAATGACCGGGGATGCGGAGATGCCGCCGCCCGACCTCGACAAAGAGGGGATCGCGCTTTGCCGCCCATACGGCCGCGAAGTGGCCGATTGCCCAGATGGCGATGCCGACCAGCCAGAGGCGCAGGCCGAGGCCCACGGCTCCGGCCAGCGTTCCGTTCATGATGGCGACGGCGCGCGGAGCGCCGCCGAGCAGGATATGTTCGGTCAGCGCCCGGTGAACCGGGACCGTGAAGCCCGGCACGGCGTCCAGTTGCTCGAACGCGACGGCCATCAAACGAGCGCCCCGCCGCCGAACGAGAAGAACGACAGGAAGAAGCTCGACGCGGCGAAAGCAATCGACAGGCCGAACACGATCTGGATCAGACGGCGAAAGCCGCCGCTGGTGTCCCCGAACGCGAGGGTCAGGCCGGTGGCAATGATAATTATCACCGCGATAATTTTTGCGACGGGTCCCTCAATGGACTGAAGGATTTGCTGAAGCGGTTGCTCCCACGGCATCGACGATCCCGACGCATGGGCGGCCGGGGCGAGCATGAAGCTGATAGCAAGGGTGGATGCGGCGGTCGCGGCGAAGCGATAGCCGCGCGAAATCGTGCGGATCATGAAGATTCTCCTGTGCTGGTGGGGATTGCCAAAGGGATGGGATGCGTGATGCGGTAGTCGCCGTCCGGCCCCAGCCCTTCGACGCGGGCAAGCTCGGCAAGCCGGCGCGCGGAACCGCGCCCGGAAAGGACAGCAACAAGGTCGATTGTCTCGGCGATCAGGGCGCGCGGGACGGTGACGACAGCCTCTTGGATGAGCTGTTCAAGGCGACGGAGCGCACCGATGCCGGTGCCTGCATGGATGGTGCCGATGCCGCCGGGGTGTCCCGTTCCCCACGCTTTCAGGAGGTCGAGGGCTTCCGATCCGCGCACCTCGCCGATGGGGATGCGGTCGGGGCGCAGGCGCAGCGAGGAACGCACCAGATCGGAAAGCGTCGCCACGCCGTCTTTCGTCCGCATCGCCACTAGATTGGGCGCGGCGCATTGCAGCTCGCGCGTATCCTCGATGATGACGACGCGATCCGCCGTCTTCGCCACCTCGGCGAGCAGCGCATTGGTCAGCGTGGTCTTGCCGGTGCTGGTGCCGCCCGCCACGAGGATGTTTGCGCGGGAGGAAACGGCCGCGCGTAACGTCGCGGCCTGATCGGTGGACATGATCCCCGCCGCCACATAGTCGTCGAGGCTGAACACGGCGACGGCGGGCTTGCGGATGGCGAAGGTCGGGGCGGCGACCACGGGCGGCAGCAGGCCCTCGAATCTTTCGCCAGACTCCGGCAGCTCGGCCGAGATGCGCGGGCTGCGGGCATGAACCTCCGCGCCGACATGATGCGCGACCAGCCGAACGATGCGTTCGCCATCGGCGGCAGACAGCCGTTCGCCCGTGTCGGAAAGCCCTTCGGACAGCCGATCCACCCAAAGGCGGCCATCCGGGTTCAACATCACCTCGACCACGGCCGGGTCTTCGAGCAACCGGGCAATGGCGGGGCCGAGCGCGGTGCGCAACATGCGCGCGCCGCGCTGGATAGCTTCCTGTCTGTGGTGGTTGGTGGTCATGTCAGCCCCGGCTTCTGGCGAGGGCGCAACACACGGTCCCCGCAACGGGGTCGATTAAGAAAGCCCGGAATTGGGCCGGTTCAACAAGTATCTAAGCGGCGGCGGCAATCGGCGGCCATCGGCGGTAAATAGGACGGGTCCGAATACTTACTCTTGATCGCCGTTGCTCTCGGATTCGTCCGGCAACGGATCGTCGGGAAGTGAGTCGAGGTCGCGCGACAGCTCTTTGAGGAACCTGTCGCCGGTCGCCAGACGCCGGCCGAGATTCTGCATGAAGCCCTCGAACCGCTCCGCGCCTTTCGCGCCGGCAGCGGATTGTGCGGCTCCCGTAAGCGGCGGCGTGATGGTCATCCAGAAATGGATGAACTGCGCGACCGTCTCGCCGAGGACGGCGAGATCTAGGTCGAGCGTGTCGATCTGGCGGCCGAGTTTATCCAAGCGGCGAGACATGGCGGCTTCAAGCTGGTCGTCGGCATCGCCGGACAGGTAGGACATGACCGCCGCCTCCACGATGGCGGATTTCGAGACGTTGCGGCGCAGCGCCACCGAGCGGCGCAGCGCCATCGCCTCGATCTGCGGAATGAGCGCGGGGTCGAAATAGATATTCAGGCGGGTTCTGGTTGCCATCGGCGTGTCCTCAAAGGTCGATTCCGTCATCGGGGTTCATCGCCACCTGTCGCGCCACCATCCTCATGCGCTGGCGCATGGCGCGGGCCTTGGCCGCGTCAACGTCCGGCTCGTCGTCCAGAAACTCGAACTCCTGTTCGGGCGACGGCGGCGGGGCGCCGATTTCCTCTTGGCTTGGCAATTCCGGCTCGCGGCGGATGCCGGCATTGGCCGGATCGCCCTCGGCCCCGTCTGCGGCGGCCGGCGCGGAATGGCTTTCCGCCGCGACGACGCGGCCGGACCAATCATCGGCGGATGGGCTGGGCGCCAGCGGAGCGGCGACCAGATCGGGCGGGGTCAGGATGCGTTCCTGAAACCGTGCGTCCTCGTAGTATCGGGCCTTGGTCGCGCGGATCGGCGGCGTGCCCGCGACCATGACGATTTCATCGGTGGGCGGAAGCTGCATGATTTCGCCCGGCGTGAGCAGCGGCCGGGCGGTCTCCTGCCGGGACACCATCAAGTGACCTAACCACGGGGCTAGGCGGTGCCCTGCGTAGTTGGTGGAGTCGCGCAGCTCGGTCGCCGTGCCTAATGCGTCTGAAACACGCTTCGCCGTCCTTTCGTCGTTCGTGGCGAAGCTGACGCGGACGTGGCAGTTGTCGAGGATCGCGTTGTTCGGGCCATAGGCGCGCTCGATCTGGTTGAGGCTCTGCGCGATCAGGAAGCCTTTGATTCCGTAGCCCGCCATGAACGCGAGCGCCGATTCAAAGAAATCGAGCCGGCCGAGCGCCGGAAACTCGTCCAGCATCAATAGCAGCCGATGGCGCTTGCCGGAGGTGGTCAATTCCTCGGTCAACCGCCTGCCGATCTGGTTGAGGATCAGGCGGATAAGCGGCTTTGTGCGGTTTATGTCGGACGGCGGCACGACAAGGTAGAGCGTGACGGGCTGGCGGCTGCCGACCAGATCGGCAATGCGCCAGTCGCATCGCGCCGTCACCCGCGCCACCACGGGATCGCGGTAGAGGCCGAGAAACGACATGGCGGTGGAGAGCACGCCCGACCGTTCGTTCTCGGATTTGTTCAACAGCTCGCGGGCCGACGACGCGATGACGGGATGAACGCCCGCCTCGCCGAGATGCGGCGTATCCATCATGGCGCGCAAGGTCGCCTCGACCGGACGGCGGGGATCGGACAGGAAGTTGGCGACGCCCGCCAAGGTCTTGTCCTTCTCCGCATAGAGAACATGCAGGATCGCGCCGACCAGCAGCGAATGGCTGGTCTTTTCCCAATGGTTGCGCTTGTCGAGACTGCCTTCGGGATCGACCAGAATATCCGCGATGTTCTGCACGTCGCGGACTTCCCATTCCCCCTGCCGCACTTCGAGCAGCGGATTGTAGGCGGACGATCTGGCGTTCGTGGGATCGAACAGCAGGACGCGGCCATGCTGGGCGCGAAAGCCGGCCGTCAGAGTCCAGTTCTCGCCCTTGATGTCGTGGACAATGCAGCTTCCCGGCCATGTCAGCAGCGTCGGTACCACCAGCCCGACACCTTTGCCGCTGCGAGTCGGGGCGAAGCACAACACATGCTCCGGCCCGTCATGGCGCAGATAGTGCCGGTCGTATCTGCCGAGCACCACGCCATCGGGGCCGAGCAGACCGGCGGCGCGGATTTCGCGATCCTCCGCCCATCGCGCCGAACCATAGGTGGCGACGTTGCGCGCCTCCCGTGCCCGGATGATCGACATGAGGATGGCGGCGGCGATGGCGATGAAACCGCCGGACGCCGTGATGATGGCACCTTCGACGAAGATTGCGGGCGCATAGGCGTCAAACGAAAACCACCACCAGAAGAAGGCCGGCGGATAATAGACCGGCCAGCCCGCCAGCTCGAACCACGGATTGCCAAGCTGGAGCTGGAAGCGGAGGCGGAACGCCGTCCATTGCGTCGCTGCCCACACCATCACCAGAACGATGGTGAAGACGACAGCGATTTGACCCCAAAGGATTCGGCCTCCGCGCAATGCAGGCTCCAGTCGGCAAAAGAAACGGAGCCGATCAGAGAGTAGGCAAAACCGGACAGGCAACAGGAAAGGGGGTGCGGGAGGGCTACCGGATACTATCGGCGGCAAATAGGACGGGTTGCGTTCACCGCCATCCGGCCGGGTGATCGCCGCTGCGCAACTGGCCGGGCGAATCGCCGCAACGCCTCATATTGTTTGCAAGGTTGAGCAGGTTTTTCAGGGTGGCGCTGCGATTGAACGGCGACCAGACGGCGGTGAACGCAACTGGCTCTGGCTCATCGGCGAAAGGCAGGAAGACGATGCCGGACGTGGGCAGCAGCGCCGTAGCTGCTCCGACGATGGTGATGCCGAAGCCCTGTCCGACCATGGACAGCAGCGCGCCACGCCCCACGTCGAAGCGCAGGATTGACGGCGCGGGCCAGCGCCCGGCATGGCGCTGCACGATATGGCTATGAACCTGCGGACCTGTGCCGCCATGCCGGACAAGAAACGTCTCGCCTGCCAGATCGGCCCATGTGACGGCCGACTGCCCGGCGAGTGGATGCCCATCCGGCAGCACGGCAACCAACTGTTCGGTCCAGATCGGGTGGGTGTGGCAGTCTGGCAGCTCGGGCGTGCCCGCGACAAACACCACGTCCAGCCGGTCGGCGCGAAGCTGCATCACCGCTTCGCGAGCTGTCCCTTCCGTCATCTCGACTTCAACGCCGGGATGGTCCTCGCGGTATTGGCCGATCAGCTTTGCGAGGAAGCTGTGCGGGATCAGGGCATGGATACCGATACGAAGCCGGCCGCTTTCTCCCGCCGCCGCCATGCCGGCGGTCTTCACTGCATGGTCCAGTTGATCGACGCCGGCCGCTATCCGCTCGACGAAGTGGTGTCCGGCCTCGGTCAGTCGGACGCCGCGCGCGTGACGCTCGAACAGAAGGATACCAAGGTCTTCTTCCAGCGCCTTCACGCGGGCGCTGACGCTGGATTGCGCCACGCCGAGCGCATTGGCGGCGTGGCGGAAGTTCAGATATTCGGCGACGGCGAGTGTCTGGATCAGCGATGCGAGGGGGATACGCGATCCGAGCGTGGTCGGCATACCCCATGGGCAACCATCCATCGGTGCTGATCGCCGCCGCATCGCTCAAATGCCACTACAGTGCTTTGTTCCACGCCGTAGCAGACGCAGGTGCTTGGCTCCCTTAGAATGACGCATTGGATTACCCCTCCTACTATGTTGCCTACTGCGCATAAGTGACTTGCATGATGGAAGTTACACCATTATGGATGTGTCATGCAACGAACAAGCTTTCTGTCATTCGAGTGTCCCGCAGCCCGAGCGCTGGAAAGCGTCGGTGACTGGTGGAGCATCCTGATCCTGCGAGACGCCTTCCAAGGGCTTAGCAAATTCGATGAATTCGAGAAGAATCTCGGTATTTCCGCGAACATTTTGGCGAGGCGATTGAAGCATCTCACGGCGGAAGGACTGTTTGAAAGGCAACGATACAATGATCATCCGCCTCGATTTGAATACGTCCTTACCGACAAGGGGCGAGATTTCTATCCGGTAGCAATCGCCCTGTTCGCATGGGGGAACCGGAACCTTGCGCCCAATGAAATAGCCATGCGCCTTGGTGACAAGAAAACCGGACAGGAGAGGACCGCCGTTATCATCGACGCGAATACAGGAGAAGCAATCACTCCCGAAAACACCGTTCTTCTGGCAGGCCCCGCCGCAACAGAGGAAACGATGCGCGTCATAAATCGCATGAAGCGAATAAGCTCAGAAAAAGAAACGGAATAATCCAATGCGCCGAATTGTTGTAACCGGCATGGGTTTAGTTGGCCCCCTTGGTTCTGGCACTGAAATAAGCTGGAAAAGACTCCTCGACGGGAAATCGGGAATCAGGAATTTGCCTGATGAAATCTCCAATGATCTACCGGTGAAAATCGGGGGAATCGTTCCCAGCCTGATTGAAGATTCCGAAGCCGGTTTTGATCCAGATTTAATCGTTGACACAAAGGATCAACGAAAAATGGATCGCTTCATTCTGTTTGCACTTGCGGCCGCGAAGGAGGCTCTTGAAACGGCAGGATGGCATCCCACGAGCGACTACGAACGTGAGCGCACGGCGACAATTATCGCCTCTGGTATAGGCGGGTTTCCTGCTATCGCTTCGGCAGTTCGCATAACGGATACACGGGGAGCACGGAGGCTCTCACCGTTTACCGTGCCGTCGTTTCTTGCCAACCTTGCAGCAGGACACGTTACCATCAGGCATGGATTTACAGGCCCAATTGGCACGCCTGTAACCGCCTGCGCTGCGAGCGTTCAGGCCATCGGAGACGCCGCGCGGCTGATACGCTCCAACGAAGCCGATATCGCTCTGTGCGGTGGAGCAGAAGCGTGCATTGACAAGGTTAGTCTCGGGGCATTTGCTGCCGCGCGAGCACTATCTACCGGCTACAATACTACACCTGAAATGGCGTCAAGGCCGTTCGACACCGAGCGCGATGGTTTCGTAATGTCCGAAGGGGCGGGTCTGATCGTCATAGAAGAATTGGAACATGCCCTTGCTCGGGGTGCCAAACCCATAGCCGAATTGGTAGGATACGGCACAAGCGCTGATGCACACCATGTGACTGCCGGTCCAGAGGACGGTCGAGGCGCGGCCCGTGCAATGAAAATCGCGCTACAAAGTGCCGGTTTGAAGCCCAACGATGTTCAACATCTGAACGCTCATTCAACCTCCACCCCCGTAGGGGATCGAGGAGAAATAGCCGCGATAAAATCCGTTTTTGGCGATCATGATGTAGCTGTAAGCGCCACGAAGTCAGCGACGGGGCACTTACTCGGTGCCGCTGGCGGCATTGAGGCGATCTTCACGATACTCGCCTTGCGGGATCAAATCGCTCCCCCAACGAGAAATTTGGAGAGCCCCGATCCTATTGCCGTAGGTATCGATCTGGTTCGCCAATCTGCACGGCCTGTTCTCATGGAACATGCCATTTCCAACGGATTCGGCTTTGGCGGCGTTAATGCAAGTGTCGCTTTCCGGCGATGGCAATAACAGTCCCGGACGGTGCTTCCGCGACCACTTCGGCTCACGCCCTCGCTATCCGTGGCAGTACTGAATTCGTGCAGACCTGCCGGCCCATGTCGTTGGCGAGACTGAGCAGGTTACGAAGCGCCGCGCTGCGGTTGGACGGCGACCAGACAGCCGAGAAGGCGACCGGCTCCGGCTCGTCGGCGAAGGGCAAGAAGACAATGCCGGTTGACGGCAACAGCGCCGTGGCCGCGCCGACGATGGTGATGCCGAAGCCCTGACCGACCAAGGACAAAAGGGTGCCACGCCCCACGTCGAAGCGCAGGATCGACGGCGCAGGCCAGCGCTCGGCATGGCGTAGCATGATATGGCTATGAACCTGCGGTCCAGTGCCGCCATGCCGGACAAGGAACGTCTCGCCTGCCAGATCGGGCCATGTGACGGCTGACCGCTTGGCGAGCGGATGCCGTTCCGGTAGCACCGCCAAGAGCGGTTCGGTCCATGTGCGACGGGAATGGCAGTCGGGTGGTTGGGGCGTGCCCGCGACGAACGCCACGTCCAACCTGCCGGCGCGAAGCTGCACCACCGCTTCACGGGCCGGGCCTTCGGCGATCTCGACTTCAACATCGGGGTGATCCTTGCGGTATTGGCCGATCAGCTTTGCGAGGAAGCTATGCGGAATCAGGGCATGGATACCGATACGAAGCCGGCCGCTTTCTCCGGCTGCCGCCATGCCGGCGGTTTTCACCGCATGGTCGAGTTGGTCAATACCTACGGCTATCCGCTCGACGAAATGGCGTCCGGCCTCGGTCAGCCGAACGCCGCGTGCATGACGCTCGAACAAGAGGATGCCGAGGTCTTCTTCCAGTGCCTTCACGCGGGCGCTGACGCTGGACTGTGCAACGCCGAGCGCATTGGCGGCGTGACGGAAGTTGAGATATTCGGCGACAGCGAGAGTGTGTACTAAGGTCATCATCGGCACTCGCCCCGAGAGGAGATGATGGCTCAACGGATTTAATCCGTCATTCCTCGTAAGTCTACGCATACCAATTCGCCATGACTCAATCACAATGAAGTTGCGAAAGGTCTGCGTAGTATTGGCAGACATATTAAATAGAGAATCGCGCCGACAATCCAAACCCAACCGTTCCATGCTCCTATGGTGGCAGAATAGAGTGCCGTGAAGCCAAGCGGTCCTGCGATAGAGCTTAGATTGGTGAGGCTTGTAAGCGTTCCCTGTAAAGCTCCTTGCTTGTTACTGCTGACATTGTTTGAGAGCATTGCCTGCAAGGCCGGCATGCCAACACCTCCGGCGGCAAGCAGCAACAAAATCGGGAACACCATCCATCCCTGCGTGGCAAAAGCCAGAAGAATGAAGCCAGTCGCATCCGCAGCCATGCCAAACAGTAGCGTGCGCCGTTCTCCAAGCCGGCTTGAAAGAGGGCCGGTAACAAACGCCTGAAAAATCGCGTGTGTTGCTCCAAACGCCGCGAGCGACAAGCCAACGGTCGTGGTGTTCCACTGAAAACGATCCTCGCCATATATGACCCATAGGGCCGCAGGGACCTGGCCGATCAGTTGAATAATGAAGAAAACTGCGAAAAGCGCAGCTAGCCCGCGCAATGTATCATCCAGCCGGAACAGAACGAATGGTTTGATGCGAACCGGCTTTCCGGTCCCGCCATGGCTGCGATGAGTCTCCTTGAGAAAAATGCAGGCAAGCAGGAACGCGAAGCCGTTGAGAAGGGCAGCGGCGATAAACGGAGTATGGGCAGAAATACCACCGAGCATACCACCAAGTGCTGGCCCGGCAATCATGCCTGCCCCATAACAGGCCCCCATGTAGCCGAACCAGCGTGCGCGAGAACCTTCCCCCGTCGAATCCGCAATGGTTGAGGCAGCTACAGCTCCGGTTGCGCCCGTGATGCCGGAGACGAGCCGGCCGATATAGAGCACCCATAAGACCGGCGCTGATGCCATAATCGTGTAATCGACTGCGGCCCCCGCAAGGGAAGCCAGAAGCACCGGACGCCGACCGTAAGCATCTGAAAATTGTCCAAGCACGGGCGCGAAGATGACCTGCATCAACGCATAGAGTGACAGCAAAGCACCATAGTGACCAGCGACCTGCTCCGCCGGCACAAGCTCGCGCAGAAGCGTCGGAAGGACCGGCATGATGAGGCCGAGTCCCATGGCGTCGAGACTGACGATCAGCAGGGCGATGATGGCAGAGCTGCGCACCTGAAACTCCAGCGCCGCTCAATGCGAGCGACTTTATCAATGATAAGGACATGGACATAGAACTTATCGGTGATAAATTGTCAAGCGTTGGCGAAGGAACGTGAATGACCAAACTGGACAAGGGCACCGTGATCGCAGCGGCGCTGGAGCTGCTGAACGAGGTTGGCATGGACAACCTGACGACGCGAAAGCTCGCTGAACGCCTCAAA